>NZ_BAAIGC010000010.1:0-163564 GCF_054653495.1 Nocardioides sp. AN3 | reverse complement strand
CCATGGTGCCTTGGGTGCCGGGGAGTCGGGCGGCGGGATGGCGGGAGTCGGGGGAGTTGAACGCGCAGTAGTCGACAGCGACTTGGATCTTGCGGACCTGTTCGCGGGCCTCGCGGCGTTGGGCGGCGGTGAAGGCCTCCAACAACTCCCCAGTGGACTCCCACGACCCACCGTCATCATCATCAGGCGGAGGCGGCCATTCCTCGTCAGGCGGCGGGCACTCCTCCTCGAGCGGCGGCACATCCTCGTCACGCGGGACAGGCCAGTCCTCCTCGGCCGGCAGAGGGGAACGGTCCTCAGCGGCCTCATCGGCCTTAGCGGCCTCAGCGCCCGCAGCGGCCTCGGCGTCGTCGGCGGCCTTGTCATGGTCGGGTACGCGATCCGGGTCCTGGGCGCGGTCGGCATCGCGGTCGGCATCGCGGTCGGCATCGCGGTCGGCATCGCGGTCGGCATCGCGGTCGGCATCGCGGTCGAGGTCGGTGTCATGCTCGGGGTGCGGCGCACGATCGCGGCTAGGATCGAAGCCACTCTCCCGATCACGATCGCACTCGGGATCGGGCTCGCCGGCTGGCGGCGGAGGAAGCGGTTCCGAGATCGACATGGAACAAGCCAATCAGAAGCCACCGACAATCTGTTGGGTCGACCGAACGCCTGTGGAACAGGCGAAGACAGTCACCTCTGGCACCGCGAACGTCCCCGGAAGAAGGCTAGGAGCTGGGTCCGACAACATGTCTCGCGCCTGGGCCGGTGCGGGGGACCTTGCTGAGGTGATCAACCGACAGTCGCGGTAGCCGAAACCGTCCGCCTTCGCGATCAGCACGCGCTCTTGGCCGGACCGCTGCGAGCGTGGCGAACCAGCGTGTGATCGCCGAGGCCGTGGGACGTGTCAGCACGGTCTGGATCGGCGATACGACCGGCCGAATCAGCGGCCTCACTCCTGTCGGCCGTCGCGGCGCGTTGATCGTTCCGGCACCCCGTCAGCTCGCCTGTCGTCTGGGACCATCCGGCTGAGTCCGTCGTCGTGGGGCCGTCAGGAGTCGCCTCACGACGGTGACCACGTATCCGGCGAAGGCGAACGGCGGGATGAAGGCAGCTCCTGAATCGAGATCGGACACGGTGGCGAGACCGACCGCGGTGACACCGGCGACCACAAGCCACGCGGTGGCGTCACCGAACACTGCGGCGGCGATGTCGAGGGTCTGCTGCTCGCGATCCATCTGGCTCCGCAAAGGCAGATTCTTGCGTGAGGCAAGCGCGATGGGCGATGCGCCGGATCGAGCCATGCGCCGATGCGCGACGAAGGTAGGCAGGTAGGCGCACGCAGCAGTGCGCATGCGGGAAGCCGCGAGCCGGAAGCCGCGAGCCGGAAGCCGCGAGCCGCGAGCCGGCAGCGACGAGCCGGAAGGGGCAGCGGGAAGATCAGACCTGACCGGATGTGGCGACCAGGACGACATCGGCTCCGACCCCGACGACGGCGGACGTCGCGGAGGGACGCCCTGACCAGCGCGACACCACGGCGTACGTCGGCCTCTATATCGCTGAGGGCGAGACGGGCTGGCCGCCGCAGAGCCCGCGGCGCGTCGACGCGGAGCTGTTGCGCGAGCGCCTGAGCGAGGGCGGGCGCGACCGGGACATGTGAGACCGGCCCGGCATCGGGGCACTGCGAAGCATGAGCACGGACCCCGCACACGCCCGTGGCGCCGTCGACGCGTGGGGTCTGCAGCGCGACTGGGTGGACGCCGACGATCACCCGCAACGGGTCGATGAGGTGACCCTCGACCGCCTTCGCGAGCTCATCGGCACACCGCCGGAGGACCTGGAGGACCGTGCGCCGCTGGTCACGAGACCCGGGCGGCGACTGGGCCTCGGAGCCCTCGAGGTGAGGTGCGAGGACGGCGTCAGGCGGACGATCGAGGACGAGGTGCCCTCGGACTTCCCGCTGGGCTACCACCGCGTCGAGGTCGGTGGTCACGACCGTCTCCTCGTCGTCTCCCCAGGGCGGTGCCATCAGCCCTCCGAGCAGGCGTGGGGTTGGACGGTCCAGCTCTACGCGGTGCGCTCGCAGGACAGCTGGGGCATCGGAGATCTGGGCGACCTGAGGGTCCTGCGTGAGTGGACGGAGCGGCTGGGTGGCGGCTTCCTCCTGGTCAACCCGCTCCATGCGACGGCGCCGACGCTGCCCCAGGAGCCGAGCCCCTACCTGCCGGCGACGCGACGGTTCCTCAGCCCGCTCTACCTTCGCCTGGACCAGGTGACGAGCGATCTGCGGGCCGAGGTCGATCGTCTGCGAAGGGAGTCGACCCTCGACCGCGACACCGTCTGGCGGCTCAAGCGCCGGGCGTTGAAGGCCGCCTGCGATCTCGATGCTCCGGACTTCAGAGCCTGGCGAGGCAAGGCCGCTCGTCCGCTCGAGGACTGGGCGACCTGGTGCGCGCTGGCCGAGGAGCATGGGCCCGACTGGCGGAGCTGGCCGGAGGAGCTCCGACGTCCGGACGGCCCGGCCGTGGCGGCGTACGCTCGCACCCACGCCGCCCGGGTCGACTTCCATGCCTGGCTCCAGTGGCTGCTTGACCATCAGCTGCGAGAGGCCAGCGGCGAGCTGACGCTCATCCAGGACCTCCCGATCGGCGTGGCCGGCGGTGGAGCCGACGCCTGGGCGTGGCAGCATGTTCTGGCCCACGGCGTCAGCGTCGGCGCCCCGCCGGACATGATGAACTCGACCGGTCAGGACTGGGGCTCTCCGCCGTTCGTGCCATGGCGGTTGCGCGCCGACGAGTATGCACCCTTCATCGAGTCCGTGCGTGCCACGATCGCGGGAGCAGGCGGACTGCGCATCGACCACGTGATGGGGCTGTTCCGCCTCTGGTGGATCCCGGAGGGCTCAGCACCGACGGAAGGCGCCTACGTCCGCTACCCGGCCGACGACCTTCTCGACATCGTGGCGCTGGAGTCGCATCGAGCGGGCGCCGTCGTGGTCGGTGAGGACCTCGGGACCGTCGAGCCGGGCGTCCGCGAGGCGCTGGCCGAGCGCGGCATCCTGTCCTACCGCGTCCTGTGGTTCGAGGACGAGGATCCCGCCGAATGGCCGCGGGAGGCGCTGGCAGCCGTCACGACCCACGACCTTCCCACCGTCGCCGGTCTGTGGAGCGGAGCGGACGCGGAGGAGCAGGCTGCGACGACCGGGATGACGGAGGACGACATCGCGGCGGGCCGCGAGGAGCTGCTGGGACGGCTCCGACGCACCGGTCTTGCGGCTGAGGCGTCCGTCGACCAGGCGATCAGGACGGCCTACGAGCAGCTCGCGAAGGCGCCCTCGTTGCTGCTCGCCGCCTCCCTCGACGATGCCGTGGGCGCGCAGCGGCGCCCCAACATTCCCGGCACGACCGACCGCGACAACTGGCGCATCCCGCTGCCCCTTCCGCTTGAGCAGCTCCTCGAGGATCCCGGCGTTCGTGAGCTCGCCCGGCTCCTCGCGGACCACGCGGAGCGGTGAGCTGTCCGGCGGTGCCAGGACGCCCGATCTGGACCGGGCGCCCACGGCGCGGTCCCACGGTCAGGCTGAAGCCTCGTCCGCCCCGGTGCCCGCCTGCCACCGTCGCAACCGCGCCGCACGCAGACTGCTGTGCTGCTGGTCGGCGCCGACGACGGAGACGAGCTGCGCGGCAGGCATCGGGCGGTGCATGAGATAGCCCTGCGCGCAGACGTCAGCGGTGTCGTCGCCGAGGGCGTCGAGCTGGGTCCCGCGCTCGATGCCCTCGACCACGACGCCGAAGCCGAGCGTGCGGCCCATGGCGATGACCGAGAGGAGCAGCGCGGAGGAGCGCTGGTCGACGTCGATGTCCTGAGAGAGCGAGGCGTCTGCCTTGATGTAGTGCACCGGCAGGTCGTGCAGATAGCTGATCGAGGAGAACCCGACGCCGAAGTCGTCGATCGCGAGCTGAGCGCCCGCCGCACAGATCCCGTCCATCGTGGCAAGCACGCTCGGGTCCAGGTCGATGCCCTGCCGCTCGGTGATCTCCAGGACGAGCGTGACGTCCGCGAGCGCAGCGACCGTCCGGCGGACGACGTCGAGGAAGGTCGGCTCATGGAGCTGGCGTGCCGAGATGTTGACGGACAGGCTGAACGGTCCGGCGACCATGCTGCGCAGGTGGACGGCATCGGCCGCGACCCTCGCAAGCACCCGCTCGCCGAGGTCGACGATCAGTCCCGCGTCCTCGGCTGCGGGGATGAAGACGTTCGGCGGCACGGCAGCCCCTCGGCGGCTCCATCGAGCGAGCGCCTCGGCCCCGACGACCCGGCCGGTGTCCAGGCTGACGATCGGCTGATAGGCGACGTCGATGTCGCCTCGTGTCAGCGCGTGCCGCAGGTCGTCGACGAGCTCGAGACGCTCCAGCCGGGACAGGCCCATCGTGTCGGCGTACTCCTCGACCTGGCCCTTGCCCGCCATCTTGGAGGCATACATCGCCAGGTCGGCCTTGCGCAGGAGGCCTGTTGCGGTGTCGCCGAGGGCCGCGAAGGCGATGCCGGCGCTGGCGCCGATGGACATCGTGTGCTCGTCGACGGACAGCTCCTCACGGAGGGCGGCAAGGATGTCGTCGCAGACGACCTCGACCTCGAGGGGCCCGCGGTTCTCGAACAGCACGGCGAACTCGTCGCCGCCGAGCCGGGCGACGGTGCCCCACGCGCCGACGGACTCCCGAAGCCGTCCCGCGAGCGCGACGAGCACCTTGTCGCCGGCCTCGTGGCCGAAGCGGTCGTTGACGGGCTTGAAGTCGTCGAGGTCGATGAACAGGAGCGCGACCGGGTGCTGGCCGGTCGTGGACGAGCCCAGCGCCTCGGTCACACGGTCGAGCAGGATGCCGCGGTTGGGCAGGTCGGTCAGCGGGTCGTGCCGAGCGATGTGCACCATCTCGTCGGTGAGGTCGAGGCGCGAGAGTGCCTCGGCGGCCACGGCCGCGAGCGCCCGCAGGGCCTGCTCGTCAGCGGCGGACGTCGAGCGCGCGCGGTCGAGGGCCTTGGCGACCAGCCACAGGGGCTCGTCGCCGCCCTGGACCTCCGCGCCGATCTCCGAGCGACCCGGCGGGGTCGGGCGCACGGCCACGTGCGAGAGCCGGAGCAGCCGGCGGGCGTCCTCGACCAGCGCGTCCTCCACCTCGCGACGTGTGGCGAGAGTCTGCGCCCGCATGGCGGCGTCGAAGAGCGCACTGAGACGGCGGGCGTTCTCCTGCCCGCGGGTGACGGCGCGCGTCGCCACGAGGAGTGTCACGAGTGGCACGCACAGCAGGCTCAGGCTCCACCACGGAGCCGTCCGGTGGACGATCGCCGCCAGGTAGCCCAGCGTGTCGAACGGGACGAAGCACGCGATCGCCACGAACGTCTCGCGTTGCACGAGATGGCGGCTGAAGCGGCCGCCGCTGCTGATCGTCACCGAGACCGCCGAGAGCAGCAGGTCGGTCGCGAAGTACGCCGTGGCGGCCAGCGCGACGCCCACGAGCTCTCGCATGTCCCCGGCGCCCTCGCCGCGCACGGTGGTGAGGATGAGAGCCGCGAGGGCGCCTGCCACGATCCCGACGCCGATGTTGAACAGCTTCGGCGAGAGGCGCTTGTCGGCGGTCAGCTGGGTGGCGAGCACGCCGAGCGACCAGACGACGAGCGCGTCCGGCGTCGGCAGCGTGCAGAGCATGAACATGAGGATCGTCGAGTCGAACCCGACCTCGATCCCGCCGCTGCCGGCTCGGTCGAAGACGATCGGAAACCGTGCGACGACGACGATCAGGATGACGCCGCCGACGCTCATCGCCGCCGGGACCGTGTGTGCGTTGATCCGCGCGACCACCGTCGCGAGCACCGCGATCGCGAGTCCCGCGCCACAGATCGCCGCATTGAACAGCCAGCCGAGCGTCGCTCGCGGCTGAGCAGGCAGCACGGTCATGGGGCCCCGATCTCTTCCGCGACTGTTCGCAGCCATGATCGCGTGCACGCCGCGCAGGAGCCGGCCGTTCGGCGGAGGTTCGCCCGAACGGACCATCGGCACCGGAGGTGGTCTAGCCCGATCGGGCCACCCCGACAACCGGGGTCCGGCACAATCTCAGGCCGGGAAGGGCACCCCGGTCTTCGCGTGGCACCGATACCCGTGGGGGACCCGGTCGAGGTACTGCTGGTGGTAGGGCTCGGCGGGGTAGTACACCGGCGCCTCGCGCACCTCGGTGGTGATCGGGTCGAACCCGCGACGCGCCAGCTCCTCGCCGTACACCTTGGTCAGCTCGAGTGCCGTCTGCTCCTGCTCCGGGGTCGTGTAGTAGATCGCCGAGCGGTACTGCGTGCCGACGTCGTTGCCCTGGCGCATGCCTTGGGTCGGGTCGTGGACCTCGAAGAAGGTCTTCACGAGGTCGGCGTAGGAGACCACCGACGGGTCGAAGACGATGCGGATCGCCTCCGTGTGGTTGGTGCGCCCGCTGCACACCTCCTCGTACGTCGGGTGGGGTGACGTGCCGCCCTGGTAGCCGACGGAGGTCGAGTAGACGCCTGGCTTCTGCCAGTAGATCTCTTCGGCGCCCCAGAAGCAGCCGAGACCGAAGTAGGCGACCTCGAACCCCTCGGGCGTCGTGCCGTCGCCCGGAGTCGCGTCGAGAGCGGTGCCGAGCACACGGTGCCGGGCCGGCAGGTCCCACATCGGGGCGTCATGGCCGGGAAGGGTCTGCTCGGGGGAGAAGAGGGTCTTCGGACGACCGAACATGGTGGTCCTCCTTCACGAGGGTCTGGTGGTGGCATCCATCCAACACCGTGGGACACGCAGAAGTTCCCGCTCGCTAGGCTCGTCGACGTGACCCAGGAGCACCGAACTGAATCAGACCTGAAGGGGTCAGGCTTCGAGACCCTGGCCATCCACGCCGGCTACGAGCCGGACCCGACGACGGGGGCGGTGAACCCGCCGATCGTCGCCTCCAGCACCTACAAGCAGGACGGTGTCGGTGGACTCCGCGGCGGCTACGAGTACAGCCGCTCGGCGAACCCGACCCGCACAGCCCTCGAGGGGGCGATCGCCGCCGTCGAGCAGGGTGAGCGCGGGTTCGCCTTCGCGAGCGGGCTGGCCGCCGAGGACACGATCCTGCGGAGCCTGCTCGAGGCCGGGGACCACCTCGTCTTCCCGGACGACGCGTACGGCGGCACGTTCCGTCTCGTCGACAAGGTCGCGCGCCCCTGGGGCTTGGAGTACACGCCCACGTCGATCCACGACGTCGCGTCCGTCGCCGAGGCGATCAGGCCGGGCCGGACCAGGATGGTCTGGGTCGAGACGCCGACCAACCCGCTGCTCAACATCGCCGACATCGCCGCGATCGCCAACCTGGCCCACGCCGCCGGTGCGCTGTTGGTCGTGGACAACACCTTCGCCTCGCCCTACCTCCAGCAGCCGCTGACGCTGGGCGCCGACATCGTCGTGCACTCGACCACCAAGTACGTCGGCGGGCACTCCGACGTCGTCGGGGGAGCGGTCGTCGTGCGCGACCTCGACCTCGCCGCCAAGATCGGGTTCCACCAGAACGCGATCGGTGGCGTCGCGGGCCCGTTCGACGCCTATCTGACCCACCGCGGCCTCAAGACGCTGGCCGTGCGGATGGACCGGCACTGTGACAACGCCGAGCGCGTCGTCGACTTCCTCGTCAACGACTCGCGCGTCTCAGAGGTGTTCTACCCCGGACTCGCGAGCCACCCCGGCCACCAGGTCGCGTCGCGCCAGATGAAGAGGTACGGCGGCATGATCTCCTTCCGCGTCGCTGGTGGTGAGAGCAAGGCGCTCGACGTGTGCGAGCGGGCCGAGGTCTTCACCCTCGGCGAGTCGCTGGGCGGTGTCGAGTCGCTCATCGAGCATCCGGGCCGCATGACGCACGCCAGCGTCGCCGGCACCGAGCTCGAGGTCCCCGCCGACCTCATCCGGCTGAGCGTCGGCATCGAGACGGCCGACGATCTCGTGCGCGATCTCGACCGAGCGCTGGGCTAGCGAACGGGTAGCGCCGGCGAGCGCCGCGGCGCTGACAGGGGATGTCCCCACCACGCCCTAGTCTCGGGACATGACGGACGAGAACCCGAGGCGCCGGCCCGCCCGCACGGCGCAACCGGAGCCGACTGAGCCGCCGGTCCCCCCGGCGGACGAGGCCCGGTTCGCCGCGCGGCTCCTCCACCAGTGGAGCCAGCTCCGTGAGGAGCGCCAGGCGCAGCTCGCGGTGCCCGTCGCGGTGGCGACGCCGATCGAGCGCGCGCCGGCGGTCCCGTCGGGCGTCGAGCTCGCCGCGCAGTGGGCGTGGCGCTTCCTGGTGATCGCCATTGCGGGCTACTTCCTGGTGCGCGCGCTGGGCTACCTCGAGCTCGTCGTGATCCCGCTGGTGGTGGCGATGCTCATCGCCGCCCTCGTCGTCCCGCTGGTGGTGGCCCTGCAGCGTGCCGGCCTTCCGCGGGGTGTCTCGTCGTTCCTGGTGGTCATCGGGGGGCTCGTCTTCGTCGCGGCGCTGTTGACGTTCGCCGGCCAGCAGGTCGCCAACGGCGCCAATGACCTGGCCGACCAGACGGTCAAGGGCCTCGGTGAGATCAAGGACTGGCTCAAGAACGGGCCGCTCCATGCCAGCGACAGCCAGATCAACAACTACATCGACCGTGTCCAGAAGGCGATCACCGACCGCACGACCAGCGGCGGCAACGTCGTCGGTCGTGTCGGCGAGGTCGGCACCGCCCTCTCGCACGTCTTCGCGGGCATCTTCATCACGCTCTTCGCGACGTACTTCTTCCTCGCCGACGGCGATCGGATCTGGGCGTGGCTGGTGCGGATCGCCCCGCGGGCCGCTCGCGGGCGGGTGGACGGCTCCGGCCGGGTCGCCTGGATCTCGCTCACCCAGTTCGTGCGCGCCACGGTGATCGTGGCGGCGGTCGACGCGATCGGCGTGATGATCGTCGCGGCCGTCCTGCGGGTGCCGTTCGTGGCCGCGATCGGCGTGCTGGTGTTCCTGGGCGCTTTCGTGCCGCTCATCGGCGCGACCCTGGCCGGCAGCGTGGCGGTCCTCGTCGCGCTCGTCGACCAGGGCCCGGTGACCGCGCTGCTCATGCTCGGCGGCGTCATCCTCGTCCAGCAGCTCGAGGCGCACGGTCTGCAGCCGTTCCTCCTCGGGCGATGGGTCTCGGTCCACCCACTGGCGGTGATCGTCGCGATCGCCACCGGCGTGCTGGTGGCCGGCATCGCCGGCGCCCTGGTCGCCGTCCCGTTGGCGGCGGCCCTCAACGCGGTGGTGCAGCACCTGGCGGCGGAGACGACGGTCGGCGCCGACCCGGAGGAGGAGCTCGCCGAGGACTACGCCGAGGACGTCGACGCGACGGACGCGGAGGTCCCCGACGTCCCCGAGGACAGTGGGCAGGAGGACGGCTCGTGAGCGTCGAGGAGGGCACCGTCACCCTGGCCGACATCGAGGCCGCCCGCGACCTGCTGTCCGATGTCGCCGTCGAGACGCCCGTCCAGGGCGCTCGGTGGCTCGAGGCGCTGACCGGCGCGCCGGTGCGGTTCAAGTGCGAGAACCTCCAGCGCACCGGCTCGTTCAAGTCCCGCGGGGCCTACGTCCGCATCGCGCGGCTGAGCCCGGAGGAGCGTGCCCGCGGGGTCGTTGCCGCGAGCGCGGGCAACCACGCGCAGGGCGTCGCGCTCGCCGCCCAGCGGCTCGGCATCCCCGCGACGGTCTTCATGCCCGAGGGCGCCCCGATCCCGAAGGAGAAGGCGACCCGAAGCTACGGGGCGACGGTCGTGTTCGAAGGCCGCTACCTGGAGGACAGCCTCGCGGCTGCGCGCCGGTTCGCTGAGGAGACCGGCGCCGTCCTCATCCATCCGTTCGACCACGTCGACATCGTGGCGGGCCAGGGCAGCGTCGGCCTCGAGATCCTGGAGCAGGTGCCGGACGTGCGCACGGTCGTCGTGCCCACCGGTGGCGGCGGACTTCTCGCTGGGATCGCGCTCGCCATCAAGGCGAAGAACCCGAGCGTGCGGCTCGTCGGCGTCCAGGCCGAGGGGGCGGCCGCCTTCCCCGGCTCGCTGGCCGAGGGCCGGCCGCTGGCGCTGCCGTCGATGAAGACGATGGCCGACGGCATCGCAGTCGGCCTGCCCGGGGACATCACCTTCGCGGCTGTGCGTGACAACGTCGACGAGATCCGGACCGTCTCCGAGGAGTCCCTCTCCCGGGCCCTGCTCGGCGTCCTGGAGCGGGCCAAGCTCGTCGTCGAGCCCGCCGGAGCCGCCGGTGTGGCGGCGGTGCTCGACGACCCGGCGGGGTTCCCCGGCCCGACGGTGATCGTGCTCTCCGGCGGCAACATCGACCCGCTGCTGCTCAACAAGGTGATCCGGCACGGTCTCGCCTCGGCGGGGCGGTTCGTCACGCTGCGTCTCGTCATCCCCGATCTGCCCGGCGGGCTGGCGGAGCTCCTCGCGGAGGTCGGGGGAGCCGGGGCCAACGTGCTCGAGGTCGCGCATGCACGCACCAGCCCGACCCTGAGTCTCGACGAGGTCGAGGTCCTGCTGCAGCTCGAGACCCGCGGCGAGCCCCATGCGGTCCAGCTCGTGGATCGACTCCGCACCCGCGGCTACCGGGTCGAGCTCAGCTGAGCCGGCAGCGTCCCGGCAGCGTCCCGCCTCGCGCCCACCTGCGTCTCGACCACAGGCTTGCTAGACTCAGACGTTCTGACAGTCCGCTGGGCCGTCGAGAGAGGATGGCCCGCCGACCGAAGTCACTCGAGGCGATCGTGTCTTCTCCCGTCGCCCCCAGCATTCCGATTCCCGCAGTGCGAGCCGCCCAGCGGCTCACCGATCCACCGAGGAGTACCCCTCATGACGCAGCAGACCGACACCGCCGGCGCGAGCACAGTGTGGTTGGCGAAGTCCGCCTACGACCAGCTGGCCGCTCAGCTGGAGGACATGAAGGGTCCGCAGCGCCAGGCGATCGTCGCCGAGATCAGCGCGGCCCGCGACGAGGGTGATCTCAAGGAGAACGGCGGCTACCACGCCGCGCGCGAGGCGCAGGGCCGGCTCGAGGGCGAGATCCAGGCCCTCGAGGCCCTCCTGCGCACCGCCGACACCACCGAGCCCGCGGACGACGGCATCGTGGCCGCCGGCAAGGTCGTCACGTACAAGTACGACGGCGATGCGGACGACGAGGCGGAGACGTTCCTCTTCGGCGCGATCGAGATGAAGCAGTTCTACGACGGTGACGTCTTCAGCCCGCAGGCGCCGATCGGCCGCGCGCTGCTCGGCCACAAGGCCGGTGAGACGGTCGAGTTCACCGGCCCGACCGGCCGTGCCATCAAGGTGCAGGTCCTCAGCGCGGAGCTCTTCAAGGGCTGATCGTCGCTACCGCGCGTCGTTCTGGTCGGCGGTGGTGCATCCGATCTTCTCGACCGACGTCGCGAGGCGCTCGGTCCTGATCGAGACGTCGTTGCGGCCGTTGCTCGGCACGAAGGACTTGTCCCCGACGATGGTGTGGTCCTCGGCGTAGGCCCGCAGCAGGCACCGGGGGCTCTTGGCGCCGGATCGGAGATCGACCTCGAGCCGCGCGTCGACCGTGTGGTCGTCCACGACCTTCCAGGTCGACAGGTCCGAGGTGACCTGCGGCGTGGAGTGCACGTAGACGGCCCACGCCAGCCAGATCGCCAGCAGGAACGGCACCAGGACCCCGACGGCGAGGAACACCTTCGGCCAGACCGAGGAGTGTGCGGCGTACCGCTCGGCGATGCGCGGATCCTGCTGAGTCACCCGCTCACTCTCCCACCTAGGATCAGACCATGCCCGACCACCCCCGAGCCGCAGCCTGGGCTGGGCTGCGGCTCATGCACGTCCACGCCCACCCCGACGACGAGTCGAGCAAGGGCGCGGCGAGCACGGCGATGTATGTCGCCAACGGTGTGGACGTCCACGTGGTCACCTGCACGGGCGGTGAGCGGGGCTCGATCCTCAATCCGAAGATGGACCGGCCCGGCATCCTGGAGAACATCCACGAGATCCGCCGCCAGGAGATGGAGCGCGCGCGCGACATCCTGGGGGTGACGCAGGACTGGCTGGGGTTCGTCGACTCCGGCTGGCCCGAGGGAGATCCACGCCCGCCGCTCCCCGAGGGCTGCTTCGGGCTGGTGCCGGTCGAGGAGGCGGCGGTGCCGCTGGTGCGGCTGATCCGGTCGCTGCGTCCGCACGTCCTCACGACGTACGACGAGCGGGGCGGCTACCCGCACCCCGACCACGTGATGTGCCACCAGGTCAGCGTGTTCGCCTTCGACAAGGCGTCCGACCCGACGTGGCACCCGGAGCTGGGGGAGGCGTGGCAGGTCCTCAAGCTCTACTACCACCACGGCTTCAACCGGCCGAAGACCCTGGCTCTCCACGAGGCGATGCTCGAGCACGGCCTGGAGTCGCCCTACGCGCAGCGCCTCGAGGACTGGAAGCCCGAGCCCGAGTGGGACGCCCGGATCACGACTCGGGTGCCGTGCTCTGAGTTCTTCGGCGTGCGCGACCAGGCCCTGCTGGCCCACGCCACGCAGATCGACCCCGACAGCGCCTGGTTCGCGATCCCGCACGAGATCCAGGCCAAGGTGTGGCCCACCGAGGACTTCGAGCTCGTCACGAGCCACGTCGAGACCACCGTGCCGGAGGACGACCTGTTCGCCGGCATCACCGCGAAGGAACACCCATGAACACCCTGATCAGCACGCTTGTCACCACCTGGGCGACCGAGGGCCCGAAGCCGGCCGATGTGAAGGCCGGCTGGACCGCCTTCGCCGTCTTCCTCCTGCTGCTCGCCGCAGTGGCGCTGCTGGGCTGGAGCCTGTCCCGCCAGCTCAAGAAGGCCCAGCGCAACAAGGAGGCCGGCATCCTGCCCTCGTCGAAGGACGAGCGGCGAGGCCACGCGCCCCGGGGCTGAAGAGGGGCCGAACAGGACTGAGTCAGGGCTGGATCAGGACCGGCGCACCACCCGCACGAGGCAGTCCCACGCGACCAGGTCGTCCTCCTGGCGGTGGCCCGGCTCGGCGACGGGTCGCGCGACCCGCTCGGCACGCACGACGTCGTAGGCCGCCCCCGACTCTGCGCACACGGCGTCGAGGTCCTCCAGGATGTCCTCGGCGGTCATGAGCACGTCGGGGTCCTGCGGGCCGCCCGTGCCCTCGGTCAGGTTGGTCGAGTCGTGTCCGACCACGAGGAGCGTCCCACCCACGCGCAGCGACGAGAACGCGTTGCCCACCGCCGCGCGCCGCTCCTCGACGGGCAGGTGGAGGTAGGCCTCGACGACGAGGTCGACCGGCTCCGGCACCCGCCAGGTCGTGGCGTCGGCGCAGACCCACTCGATCGCCAGGTCGCCGGCGACGGCGCGGCCCTTGTCGAGGGCGACCTGCGAGAAGTCCACGGCGGTCACCCGCCACCCGAGTCGGGCCAGGTGAAGCGCGTTGCGCCCCTCGCCGGCGGCGAGGTCGACGGCGCGTCCGGGCGCCAGGTCAGCGACCTCCGCGGCGACGAAGCGATTCGGCTCGGCCGACCAGACCAGCTCCGTCGCGGCGTACCGCTCGTTCCACCCGCTGGCGTCCATGGCGGTCACGCTACCGCCGCCCCGGGTTCGCCGGCGACGGGGTCGCCATGCGAGAATGGGCTGCGCAGGGAGGGGAGTATTCCTTCGCGACGGCGTCGTCAGGACGGCCCGCTTCTCGGAGCGGACCCGGTGCCGTCGGCCCACCGTTCATGAGTGGGTGGAAGAGACCTCCGGAGTTCCGTCACGCACTCCGGAGGAGACACATCTCATGAACGCTCTCTACGGCGACTCGGTCGCCTCGCCGACCGTCTGGGCGATCACCACCGTCGTCCTCGTCGGCGTCATCGCGTTGGACATCTTCGTCATCGCGCGCCGCCCTCACGAGCCGTCGATGGCCGAGGTGACCCGTCACCTCGGCATGTTCATCGGGCTGGCGGTGCTCTTCGGGATCGGTCTTGCCGTCTTCGCCGAGCCGCACGCGCTGTCGCCGAACCCATCCGCCGAGTTCTTCGCCGGCTGGCTGACCGAGTACTCGCTCTCGGTCGACAACCTCTTCATCTTCATCATCATCATGGCGAAGTTCGGGGTGCCCCGGCAGTATCAGCAGACGGCGCTGCTGATCGGGATCGTGATCGCGCTCGTGATGCGCGGGATCTTCATCCTCGTCGGCGCGGCCGCCATCAACCAGTTCAGCTGGATCTTCTACCTCTTCGGTCTCTTCCTGGTCTACACCGCCGTGAAGCTGGCCCGGGAGGGCGGCGAGGACGAGGACGAGTACGAGGAGAACCGGCTCGTCCGCTTCGCGGAGACACACCTGCCCGCCACCACCCAGTGGCACGGGACGCACCTCCTGACGAAGGTCGGCGGGTCGCGCCTGCTGACGCCGATGTTCTTCGTGGTGCTCACCCTCGGCACGACCGACCTGCTCTTCGCGCTCGACTCCATCCCGGCGATCTACGGTCTGACGAAGGACCCCTACATCGTCTTCACGGCGAACCTGTTTGCACTGATGGGCCTGCGTCAGCTCTACTTCCTCATCGGCGGTCTGCTCGAGCGGCTCATCTACCTGTCCTACGGGCTGGCGTTCCTGCTCGGCTTCATCGGGCTGAAGCTCATCCTGCACGCCCTGCACGAGAACGAGCTGCCCTTCATCAACGGCGGCCACCCCGTGCACTGGGCGCCCGACATCCCCATCTGGCTCTCGCTCGTGGTCATCGTCGGCACGCTCGCCGTCACCACAGTCGCCAGCCTCGTCGGCTCGCGGCGCATGTCCGACGCCGAGCGCGACGCCGTCACGGGCCCCCGTCGGGAGTGGCACCGCGACTGACACCCGACTGACCGGGGTGGGTGCCGGTGGACCATGAGGGCGGGGGCGCGGGGCCGGCCTGACATGTCTGCGACACGTCCGGGTACCGGGGCCGGTCGGGCAGCGTGGTGCTCTCTGGCATAATTCGGAACGGCTCAAGAAGTCGGGCCTCCGAACATGTCGCCGTCCCCAGCGGCGGCTGTCGTTGCGCTGCCGCGCACCGGAGATCGCCCGCGTGGTCGCTCCGCGCTCGGTGAAGCGCGCACTTCGGTGGAACGACATGCTCCTGTTCCAATGAGGAGGACCCCTTGCACGACTGCGACGGCGCCCGAGGTGCGGCTCGGTGACCCAGCCGCTTCCTCTCGACGAGTCCGCCACGGCCTTCCAGGCTCTGGCCGACCTGGTCTACCAGGCCGACTCCTTCGCCGAGGTCTACGACGCCATCTGCCGGACTGCGCTCGAGGCCGTCCCGGGCTGCGACCACGCCGCCGTCACCACGATGCGGGCCGGCGAGAAGCCCGTGTGCGAGGCCGCCACCGACGAGATCGCGCGCAGGATCGACGAGCTGGAGCGTGAGACCGGCGAGGGCCCCTGCCTCGACGCGATCCTGACCCAGAGCTTCGAGTGCGAGCCGGACATCACCGCGGGGTCCGCGTGGCCCCGACTCGCCGAGCGGGTGCTGGCCGAGACTCCCGTCCGCGGCATGGTCGGCTACCGGATCCTCGTCGGCGACCGGAAGGCCGGCGCGCTCAACCTGTTCTCCGACACCCCGGGGGCGCTGACACCGGAGACCGCCAGCGTCGGCGCCATCGTGGCGTCCTTCGCCTCGGTCGCACTGGCCGCGGCGGCGGAGCACGCCAGCGCGCAGAGCCTGCGTGAGGCACTCGACAGCAACCGGGAGATCGGCAAGGCGATCGGGCTCCTCATGGCCACCGAGGGCATCGGCGACGAGGAGGCCTTCGGCAAGCTGCGCGAGGCGTCCAGCAAGCTGAACCTGCGCCTCTCCCTCGTCGCCCGTCGTCTGGTGGACCACCACAATGGCGATGCAGACTCCGTCCAGCGCTAGCGCCACGGCGTCGGTATCCCGCAGGCCCGTCTACGTGGTGGTGGCCAGCCATCGCGAACTCGTCGCCCGGGGACTGGTCTCGATGCTCGCCGACCATCCGGAGGAGGTGCTCGTCAGCGTCGCGGCGAGCCTTCGCGCGGTGAGCGCAGGGGTCGACGTCGTCCTCTACGACCTGGCGCTGCTCGACGACTCCGGTCCGACACCGCTGCGGGACGTGATCGCCAGCGCTGAGGGCCGTGTGATCGGCATCGCGGAGGCGTCCGACGGCGTGCACCAGAGCCTGGCCGAGCAGTTCGGGGTGGCGGGCTGCGTGCCGACGGAGGTGCACGGCGGCGACCTGCTCTTCGCGATCGCCACGGTCGCGGCAGGCAGGCGGCTGCCCCCACGGGTGGAGGCACGTGGCCCCTTCACGCGGCGTGAGGCCGAGATCATGGGACTGATCGCTCAGGGTCTCTCGAACGAGGAGATCGCGCGCCGCCTGGTGATCAGCGCCAACACGCTGAAGAGCCACATCCGGCAGGCCTACCGCAAGATCGGAGTCGCGACCCGCGCACAGGCCGTGGCCTGGGTGACGCAACGGGGACTCGGGTGAGCGCCGGCTGACTCACTCGGTGCTCATTCCGGAGACCCGACGGGGGTACCGCCGCCCCATGACGTCCTCGACGGGCCTGCTCCCGACCTCGGTGCATCCCACGCCGGTGCCTCCTGACCCGGCTGCTGCCACGGCCGACGATGGGGAGGGGTTCCGCGACTGCCGCGGACACTGGCACTCCTGGAACGGCGAGGAGGACTGATGCACCTGCCCAAGCCCCGGGGGCCCCTCAGCGAGCGGGTGGTCGGCTCGCTGGCCTCGGCAGACCCGCAGGCTCTCACCTCTCCGCCCGAGACGGACGGCGCCGAGGACGCGGCGATCGCCCTGTGGTGTCTCTACGAGCTCTCCTACCGTGGGTTCGACGAGGTCGATGACCGCCTGGAGTGGGCCCCGGACCTGCTCAGGCTGCGCCGGGAGCTCGAGGAGGACCTGGAGGCACGGCTGCGATCGCGCTGGAGCGGCCCGCCGTCGTACGACGGGGACTTCGCCTCTGCCTTCTTCGCCGCCGTCGAGGGGCATGAGGGCCCCTCCCTGGCACGGTTCGTCCAGCGCAAGGCCACGGCCGACCAGGTCATGGAGCTGCTCCAGGCCCGGTCGGTCTACCACCTGAAGGAGTCCGACCCGGTCGCCTTCAGCGTGCCACGCCTTCCCGTCGCCGCGCGGGCCGCGCTCATGGAGCTGCAGTACGACGAGTACGGCGGTGGTCGCCCCGAGCGACTGCACGCGCATCTGTTCGCCGAGGGCACGGCGGCGGTCGGTCTCGACCCGTCCGAGGGCGCGTACGTCGACCAGGCGCCCGTGCCGGTGCTCGAGCAGAACAACGCGATGAGCCTGTTCGGCCTCCATCGCCGACTGCGTGGCGCCTCGGTCGGTCACCTCGCTGCCTTCGAGGCGACCAGCTCGGGGCCGTGCCGACGGATGGCGCAGGGCCTGGCCCGCCTCGACATGGCGCCCGAGATGCGGGCCTACTACGAGGAGCACGTCGAGGCGGATGCCGTGCACGAGCAGCTCGCGGTTCGGATGATCTGCCAGGCGCTCATCGAGGCGGAGCCCGAGACGGAGGCCGACGTCTGGCTCGGCGCCTTCACCTGCCTCGACACCGAGGACCGGGTGGCGCACTTCTACCTCGACCGGTGGGGAGTGGAGGCGTGAGCGCGACCACCACGCCCGACGTCGTCATCTGCCCGGGCGGCCCGCTGCTGCTCCGCGGCGAGCACGTCGTCCGTGACGAGGACGGCACGGAGCACGAGACCACCCGGCCGATCTCGGCGGTGTGCCGGTGCGGCCGGTCGGCGACGAAGCCGTGGTGCGACGGCACGCACAAGCTCATCCCCGAGAAGCTGCGTCCCTGAGCCACCCGCCAGCCGCCCCGCGTAGCCTGGCCGCGAGGCGAGCGGGTCGCGTCGAGCTGGAGGTGACGATGGGCGAGGTGACGGCGCGCCCCCTCGAGCTGGCCGACTTCGCCGCGGTCGTCCGCCGTGCGCACGCGCTCGCCCAGCAGGGCGGACGCCGAGTCCTCGGCGTCGCGGGCCCCCCGGGCGCGGGCAAGACGACCTTGGCGGTCGCCCTCGTGCGTGAGCTCAACGCCTCGGCACCTGACGGTCGCGACTGGGTCTGCCACGTGCCGATGGACGGCTTCCACCTCGCCGACGTCGAGCTGAGTCGCCTGGGTCGGCTCGACCGCAAGGGAGCGCCGGACACCTTCGACGCCGACGGCTACGCGGCCCTGTTGCGACGGGTCCGGTCCGCGCCCGACCACGAGACGGTGTACGCCCCGGCGTTCGACCGGGACATCGAGCAGCCGGTCGCGGGCGCCATCCCTGTGCCGCCCGAGTGTCGACTCGTCGTCACCGAGGGCAACTACCTGCTGCTCGACGAGCGGGGCTGGCGTCATGCCAGGGCGGCCGTCGACGAGGTGTGGTTCTGCGACCTCGACGACGAGGAGCGCCGTCGGCGGCTCGTCGAGCGGCACGTGCGCTTCGGGAAGTCCCGCGTCGACGCCGAGGCCTGGGTCGACGGCGTCGACGCGTCGAACGCGGTCGCGGTCCGCACGACCCGCCCTGCCGCAGACCTCGTGGTGGCCCCGTCGGCCGTCGACGAGGCACGCCGCCGTTGAGCGCTGGTTGTCGGCTGCGGAGCCGCCACTGTCGGCGGCCTCTGCCACGATGGGGACATGGCCGACCGTCCCGACGTCCCGCCCGAGTGGGTCCGCCGCGTGGGTGAGGTGCTGCAGCGCTTCCCGGAGTGCGTCGAGCAGGACGCCTGGACCGGTGTCTCGTGGCGGGTCGGCCAGGCGACGGTGGCCCACGTGTTCGGCGGGGAGGACCAGCTGTTCCGGATCGTCTTCCGTGCCGAGCCCGACGAGGTCATGGCGTTCGAGCATCTGGGTGCGCCGTACTTCCGCGCCTCCTGGGGGCAGAACGTCGTCGGCCTGCTGCTCGACGACGACACCGACTGGGAGGAGCTGGCCGAGCTGCTCACCGACTCCTACTGCCTGCAGGCGCCCGACCGCCTCGCGAGCCGGGTGTCGCGTCCGGCGTGAGGCATGCTGGCGACGAGTGGGTACTGTGCCGCTACTCTGCCTCGGAGCGGGTTGAGACGCAGCCCGGTCCGGCACAGAGCGCCGTGCGTCGGGGATGGCGGTGGTGTTGTCGGTGTTGTCGGTGGAACGGTCGAGCGTGCGGCTCGTCGGGAGGTGTGGTGGAACGGCTTCGGGGAAGCGTGTCGAGCGGTGGCACGCACCTGGCTGTCGAGCTGGACTTCGTGCCGACCGCGGTGCCGCTGGCTCGGTCGATCGTGCGTCGGCACGCGGGCGACTCCTCACCGCGCGTCCGCGCCGACGCGGAGCTGCTGACCTCCGAGGTCGTCAGCAACGCCGTGATGCACGGCGCCCCGCCGTTGCGCCTCGCCGTCCTCGGCGTCGGCGATGATCTCGTCGTCCGCATCAGTGACGGCAGCAGCGTCGTCCCCACCGTCCGATCCGGTGCGCTGAGCCTCGATGCCGTCGGCGGGCGGGGCCTGCGGATCGTCGCCGACCTCGCCTTCGCGTGGGGCGTCGACGTCGATCAGGACGATGATGGCAAGACCGTGTGGTTCCGAGTGACCGCGGAGACCACCGGGAGACACAACAACCCCACGCAACAGCATCGAACGCAGGAGACAGACCTATGGATCTGAGCATCACTCGCAAGGACGGGAAGCTGGCGCTCGTCGGCTCGGTCGACCTCGTCAGCCGGCAGAGCCTCGTCGACGCGGGGAAGGAGGTCCTGGACGACGGCGAGCCGCTCGCCCTCGACCTCGCCGGGGTCGACTTCATGGACTCGGTGGGCATCGGCGCCCTGGTCGAGCTGAGCAAGGCGGCCGCCTCGCGCGGCCAGCGCTTCACCGTCGCCGAGGTCTCCCCGGTCGTCGGGCGCATCCTGCAGGTGACCGGTCTCGACGGCGCATGGACCGCAGAGGGCACCGCCGCCGACAGCCAGGGTTGATCGTCGCCGCTGTCAGGCCTCAACCAGCAAGCCGGCCGTGGAGGAGCCTGACGATCGGCCAGGCCCCGTCCGACCAGTTCGACATCACGGTGTAGGTCAAGGACGCCGAGGGCCGATGCAGGCTGGTGAACGACACGCCGGCGTCGTACCCCTCCAGCCACACGGCGTCGCTCGCGGCGTGCAGGTGGAACCCGAGGCCGTAGCGCCTGTTCTCCTCGGGCCAGTCACTGCGCGGTCGGACCATCTCGGCGAGCCGCTCGAGCGACACGATGCGGCCGGCGAACAGCGCGTCCCAGAAGGCGCTGAGATCAGCCGCGGTCGAGTAGATCCCTCCGTCGCCACTGCCCAGCACGGGAAGATGGAAGACGTTCGTCCGCCGTCCGCCGGCTGTCAGATAGCCGAGAGCGGCGCGGCCCGGGAGCTCATCGGAGCGCAGGAACGCCGTGTCGACCATGCCCGCCGGCTCGCACACCGTGGTGCGCACCAGATCGGCGAACGCGACGCCGCTCGCCCGCTCCGCCACGAGTGCCAGCACGACGTAGCCACCGTTGTTGTAGGCGAAGTGCGCCCCCGCGGGGGACACCGTCTCGTGCCCCTCGAGCACCGGCAGATACTGCTCCGTGCTCGCGAGCGTGTGCACGGAGACGGGCATCACATAGTCGGTGATGTCGCCAATGGCGTCCTCGCCGAGGTAGTCGCCGATCCCGGATCGATGCGCCAGAAGATGCTCGATCGTCACGTCGCCAGCGATCAGCGGCAGATCGTCGCCGAGGAGCGAGCGGGCGGTCGTGCCGAGGCCGAGCACCCCCTCCTCGACCAGACTCATCACCGCGAGAGCCGTCAAGCCCTTCGTGCCGCTCGCCGTCGCGAACTGCGTCTCGAGGGTGTTCGCGACCCCATGCGCGCGGTCAGCGAGCCCGTAGGCGGCGGACAGCTCGGTCTCCCCGGCGCGATCGACACGGACCACGCCCGCGAAGCCGATGTGCTCTGCAGCGGCGTCCACCTCGTCCGCGAGTGACATGACGACGAACCTAGCCTCGCGATGCTCCGCCGGTCACGCCTCGCGCTCTTCTGGCCCTGTGCGGCTCCAGGGGCTGCCAGACTCAGGCGCATGAACGGCAGCACGCAGTCGGCGGATCGACAGAGCAACGCCTACGAGCTGTTCATCCTGGTGCTGACGGTCTACTCGCTCGCCATCATGGCTGCGGTCCTGCTGCCGACTCTGTCGACGCCGACGCTCGATCTGCTCGCCTTCTACGACAACGTCATCTGTGTGGTGTTCCTCCTCGACTTCGCGCTGCGCATGAAGCGCGCCGAGTCGAAGGCGGCGTACTTCTTCCGAGGGCGCGGCTGGCTGGACCTGCTCGGGTCCATCCCGAGCTTCGGCTTCTTCCGCTTCACCGTCCTGCTGCGGTTGGCACGCCTGAGCCGGCTCGCCCGCATCAGCCGCCTCTTCCGGAGACAACGCAAGGAGGACCTCGTCCGCGACGTCCTGGCGAACCGGGGCCAGTACGCCGTCCTCGTGACGATGCTCACCGCGTTGCTGGTGCTCACCGTCTCGGGCGTGATGGTGCTCCAGTTCGAGAGCCACTCCTCCGACGCCAACATCAAGACCGGAGGCGAGGCGCTGTGGTGGTCCATCGTCACGCTCACCACCGTCGGATACGGCGACTACTACCCGACGAGCTTCGGTGGCCGGATCGTGGCCACCTTCGTGATGGGCGTGGGCATCGGGATCATCGCCTCGCTCGCCAGCATCCTCGCTCGCGTGATGATCCCGACCGGTGACGACGACGATCCGGCCGAGCTCGACGCCGTCTCGCGTCAGCTCGAGGCGCTGCGGCTCGAGATCGAGCTGCTCCGTCGCGAGCTCGGCCCGCGGCGTTCTGAGGAGGCGGACCCCGACGGGGGAGTCGCCGACTGACGTGACGCCATGCTGGGCCTGGGTCCGCGCTCATTCGAGCGCGACGGGCTCCAAGGTCCACGCGATCTGGCCGGACTCCTCGCCTGCCGACAGGGCCGTCTTCGCCCACGTGTCGAGCGGGGCGAACGTCGTGAGCCAGTCCTTGATGAGGCGGTCGGCCTCCTCCTCGCCGTAGTGAGCGGGGAGCAGCACACCCAGCTCCCAGTCCTCCTCGAGGGTCCCGCCCTCCAGCAGGAAGACATAGGTCACCACGTCGTCTGCCGGCCCCGTCGCGCGCATCACCCGCCACCGACCGTCGAGGTCAGGGCGCTGAGCGCGGACGGCAGGGACGACGGTCTCGACGAGGAACCGCTCGAAGTCGTGAGCGCGGTCGGATCGCACCGGATTGAGTCCCAGGTGCAGCTGCTCGGTCATGGGGTCCTCCTGACTACCCTCGTGCATGGACGGGTCGAGGTCACCAGCGTGAACCTGCAGGGGGACGGCGTCCACCCTTCGGTCAGCCCGGCGCTCCGATGACCGGCGGCGGCGTTCGCGGCGGCGTTCGCGGCGCTGGGCTCGTCGTAGCCGCACGGACCAGCCCGGCTCGCGGTAGAGCGGGATGATCTCCATCTCTATCGGCACGCAGACGCGGGTCCGATCGACCACGTCTCCACTCTAGTCCTGACGCCGCTTCGCGTCGGTTCGACCGCCGCCGGCTTCGACGGTGCCCTCACATGTCGGTCGCGCGGGGGTGGCGTGGCTCGTAGAGCGCCACCTCGCCCCCGCCCGGCAGCCGGAACCGGGTGAGCCGTCCCCATCGTTCCTCGCTGATGTCCCCGCTGAACTCCACCCCCTTGGCCTGCAGGTGGAGCATCGTCGCCTCCAGGTCGTCGCACATGAAGAAGAGCTCGTGTGCGGGTGGACCGTCCGTGGGGTGGAACGCCACCTCCGACGGAGGCAGCTTGAAGATCAGCCATCCGCCGCCGGCGTCGACATGCGGTTGCTCGAGCACGTCCACGAAGAAGGCGCGGTCGGCTTCGGGGTCACGACTGAACAGCACCACATGGCTTCCGTTGATCACGTGAGGACCGTACGCCGTGCTGCGTCCGGTCGGGCCCTACCGGTTGGTGGCGTCCTCCGCTAACGTCGGCAGCACGCACCGCGCCGCAACCTGAGCAGTGGGTTGTCTGCCTCATAGCTCCATGGCTCGCGGGTATCTGGTGGCCTGTCAGGAGGGTCCCGATGGCGTCCGTTCCCTCGCCCGTGCGGCACCCCGTGGCGCCGCTGGCCGGCGGACTCTTCCTTGCGGCGTGGGTCGCCGTGGACGTCTGGGGAGACGTCCAGGTCAGCGGGCTGTTCTGTCTGTCGGCAATCGCGGTCGCGGTGAGCGGATCGGTTCGGTGGACGTTGGTCACCTCGGCCGCGGCCGTCACGTCGGCTGCCGCGTCGGGTCTGTGGCACGACAACCTCGGATCGGCGGCATGGCTGGTGAGACTGACCGGGTGCGTGATCGGCTGCGTCGCGGCGACAGCGGGGGCGTGGCACCTGGAGCGCGACCGGCGCGTGATGCGGCACACGACCTCGCTCGCCCACGGCCTGCTGGACGCTCTTGCGGTCGAGCTGACCGGCGCCCGCACGGTCAAGGAGGTGGCGACGGGCTTCGTGACCCGAGCCGCGGACCGTCTTGGTGCCAGCTCCGGCATGGTGTTCGTCCTCGACGACGACCGCGTGATGCGCTCAGTGGTCTGGATCGGACGCAGCGGGCCGCAGGCCGACCGCTATGCGGAGTTCCCGATCGACGCCGACCTTCCGGGGGCCGTGGCGGCGCGAGAGCGCACCGCCAGGCACTACCCGGAGCGAGCGGCGATCGAGACCGAGTTTCCTCAGCTGCGGGGCTACTACCCCGACGACCGAAGCCTCCACGTCCTGCCGCTGGTCCATCACGAGACGGTGATCGGGCTGCTCGCCCTGACCTTCCCGGTCGGTGCGATCACCACCTCCGAGGAGGAGGGTCTGCTCGTCTCGCTCAGTGGCACGCTGTCGACGGCACTGATCCGAGCTCGCGAGCTGGAGGTGGCCGACGCTGCGGCTCAACGCACGCAGCTGCTGTCCGAGGCATCCGTGTCGCTGTCGCGCAGCCTCGACTTCGACAGCACCCTCGCCGAGGCGTGCCGCCTCCTCGTGCCCCGGTTCGCCGACTGGTGCGTCATCGACGAGCTCGAGGACGGCCAGCTGGTCACGGTCGCGCTCAAGCACCGCGACCCCGAGACGACGGCCTGGGCCGAGTCCATGCGGGGTGTCTTCCCTGTCGACATGGGCGCGGCCTCCGGTGCTCCTGCCGTCGTTCGCACCGGCCGGTCCGAGCTCCACCGCTACATCCCACGCGAGCTCGTCGATGCGGCCGCGACCAGCGAGGTGCACGGCGAGGTCCTGCGCCGGCTGGGACTGGTCAGCGCGGTCATTGCGCCGATGTGTGGGCGGGAGGGGACGGTGATCGGTGCGGTCAGCCTCGCTCACGCCGAGTCTGGTCGCCGATACACGTCCGAGGACCTGCAGTTCCTCGAGGACCTGGCCAACCGCATCGGGCTGGCCCTGGACACCGCCACCACCTTCCGCCAGCAGACCAAGCTTCTCACCGACGTCACCGCGATCGCCGAGGCAGCCCAGCGCGCCATCCTCGCGCCACTCCCCGCCCGCATCGGCCCGATCACCCTGTCTGCTCGCTATGTCAGCGCCGCCGAGGAGGCACATGTGGGCGGCGACCTCTACGAGGTCGTCCTCGCCTTCGACCGGACCCGGTTCCTGATCGGCGACGTCTGCGGCAAAGGACTTCCCGCCGTACGCACCGCCACGATCGTGATGGGTGAGTTCCGTGCCGCCGCGACCCAGGAGCCCGACCTCACCACCTTGGCCAAGCGGCTCGACCAGCAGCTGCGACCCTGGCTCGACGACAAGACCTTCGTGACAGCCTGCCTGGTCGACATCAGCCCAGACGGTGCCTACGAGGCGGTCTCCTGTGGACACCCGCCGCCCTTCCACATCTCTGGCGGCGGCTGGCAGCCCGTGCTGCTCGACCCGGCACCTCCGTTGGGCCTGAGCTATGCCCCCACGCCGGCTCTGGGAGAGCTCCGGCGGGGCGACCGCCTGTTGCTCTACACCGACGGACTCCTCGAGGCGCGCCTGCCCACGCCCGACCGGCAGTTCTTCGACCCGAACACCATCCAGGCACTCGCAGCGCACGAATCGTTCGACCGCGTGCTCGACACGATCTTGCACCGGCTCCGCGCCAGCACCTCCCAACAGCTCCGAGACGACCTCGCACTCCTCCTCATCGGCTACGAGCCGCCGGGTCCTCCGGTGCCGGCAACGGCACCGACAAGCGCGTGAGAGGTTGACCCTCGCCATCCCTCCTACGTCGTCCCGCCCCCCGCGGTGGGTGCAAGGCTGGGGACATGCCCAACCGGCTGGCCAGCGCGACATCCCCCTACCTGCTGCAGCACGCAGAGAACCCCGTCGACTGGTGGGAGTGGGAGCCGGCGGCCTTCGAGGAGGCGAAGCGGCGCGACATCCCGATCCTGCTGAGCGTCGGCTACACCGCCTGCCACTGGTGCCACGAGCTGGATCCATTGGCGGTTACTGGCGAGTATTGACGAAACCGCAGTTCAGATGGGGTGTGCCGGTTCACGTCGGTTCGGCAATGCCCGCCATTGGACACCGATTTCGCGGCTTCGTGCATCACTCTCGTGTATCACTGGGGGAGGGGCTCAGGCGTCAACCTCAGTGGAATGACGAGCGATGCTGACGTGTCGAGACACCTAACACGTCCCAGAGACGTGTTAGGTTTCTCCAAAATTTCTAACACGTCGTTCGGATGAGTCGAAAGAGATAACAGGTGTCCTGGAGTCCCGAGGTTCCCTTCAATGATCTGCCCGCTCTGCCGCCGGCAGGTCTCGACCTCGAGCCCAAGCAAGTGCTCAAGGCCACCGTCGAGGCCCGCACTGCGCTGGCGACACTCGCCCAGGCCGGCCAGCTGCTGCCAAACCCCAACATCCTGATCCACGCTGTCCCGCTGCTTGAGGCGCAGGCCAGCTCCGAGATCGAGAACATCGTGACAACAGCGGACGAGCTGTTCAAGCACGTCGATTCGGGTGGCGGAGATCACGCCACCAAGGAGGCTCTGCGCTACCGGCGTGCGCTGTTCGCGGGGGTCGAATCGATCAGGAACCGGCCGCTCACGGCTGCGACGGCTGCTCGGATCTGCTCCGAGTTGCAGGGTCGAGACATGGCGGTTCGCGCGGTGCCGGGCACGCGGATCGCGAACCCGGTCACGCGGGAGATCGTGTATGCGCCACCCGAGGGGGCGGACCTCATCCGCGAGAAGCTCTCGGCATGGGAGCGTTTCGTCCACCTTGGGGACGATCTTGATCCGCTCGTGCGTATGGCAGTGGCCCACTACCAGTTCGAGGCGATCCACCCGTTCCACGATGGAAACGGGCGCACCGGCCGCGTGATAAACATCCTGATGTTGATTGAGGCCGGCCTGCTGCGCGACCCGATCCTCTATCTTTCACGCGCGATCATCGCCCGGAAGAACGATTACTACCGACTCTTGCGAGCGGTGACGGCCGAAGACGCGTGGATCGACTGGATCCTCTACATGCTCGACGTCGTCCGCGAGTCGGCAACGTCAACCACGCGGAAGATCGGAGCGATCCGCACGTGTCAGGAGGACATTGCCGAGCGAGCTCGCACTGCCACCCCGGGTGGACGAGATGCACAGTTCTTGGCCGTCCTCTTCGAGCAGCCTTACTGCCGCATCAACACTGTCGCCGACCGATGCGACGTCTCGCGTCAGACCGCGTCCTCCTGGCTGCACGCTCTGGTTGAGGCGGGGCTCCTCAGCGACGTTAAGGTCGGCAGAGAGCTCCTATTCGTCAACCACGAGTTCCTGGATGTGTTGACGCGCCCCGAGTGAGCTGAAGGCTCACGTGAGCTTGAACCGCAAACGCAATCCTTGACCGACGAACGCGTACAGGCCACGGGCCCGGGGATCGAACGGGTTGCGCAGCATATGAATGCGGCGCTTGTCGTTCAGCACGTCGGTGATCACGAGGAGTTCGCCAGCGCCCGTTTCGGGCGTTCTGCTGTGCGGCAAGCACCTGAGTTTCTCCGAGTTCGATCTGACCGCCTTCACCCTGCGTGGTCTTCACCTCATACATGCGCAGCCCCTCGCGCGTCGGGACCGCAAAATCCCAGCCGAGCCCGTCGTCTCCAGCGCCGGGGAAGGCAAGTTGACGATAGGCACTCACCCAACACTCCGGGGAAAGTCCTCGGGGTGCAACCGTTCGAGCCACTTGTAGGCGAACCACTCACCGGCGAAACCGATCGCCTCACGTTGAGGGTCGCTCATCCGCGGCTGCTTGGAGATGCCGCCAGGCCCGCACACGATGATCGACGGACCGCTCGAGGTGGCGGTCGTCGGGCCCGCCGGACCGGCCCGCGATGCCCTGGCCCGAGCGGCGCGCCGGCTTCCGGGCGCGTCGTGCTGGTCGCTGACGGGCCGCGTTACGACATCGGCCTGCTCGAGGGCCGAGTCCCGGTGGACGGCCGCCCGGCGGCGTACGTCTGTCGCGGCTTCGTCTGCGAGCGGCCCGTGACGGACCCGGCCGATCTGCCGGCTCAGCGCAGCGCGTAGGTCGCGATCGACACACCGGTGTAGTGGGCGACGAGGGCGAGCACCGTGAACGAGTGGAAGACCTCGTGAAAGCCGAACCAACGCGGCCAGGGGTCGGGGCGCCGAAACCCGTAGACGACGCCGCCGAGGGTGTAGAGCGCCCCGCCGACGCAGATGAGCGTGAAGACGGCGATGCCGGTGCCCAGCCCCAACGCGGTGGCGCCGCTGAAGAACAGGGGCAGGAAGAAGACCGCGGCCCAGCCCAGCGCGCCGTAGATCGGGACGTAGAGCCAACGGGGTGCGTCGTTCCAGAAGATGCGGAACAGCACCCCGAAGATGGCTCCGGTCCACACCACGGAGAGCAGAAGAACCTGCGGCCGGCCGTGAAGCAGGATCAGCGAGAAGGGCGTGTAGGACCCCGCGATGAGCAGGAAGATGTTGGCGTGGTCCCACCGCTTGAGGAACGCGTGTGCGCGCGGACCCCAGTGGCCGCGATGGTAGACCGCTGAGACGGCGAACAGCAGGAGCGCCGTCGCGGTGAACGCGACGGCGCCGACCTTCGCTCGGCCGGCGGGGGCCAGCACGACGAGCACGATCCCCGCAGCGAGGATGACGGGCACGCTGGCGGCATGCAGCCACCCGCGCAGCTTCGGCTTGACCTCGGCGATCCGCTCCGACACCGCGTCGGAGAGGTTGTCGAACCGATCGCGGACGGCGTCGCGGCCGCGCTCGAGCGCGCGGTCTCGGCGGGCGTCGCTCTGGTCGGTCATGCCACGACGGTACCCAGAGCGTGGTCGACACGCCCAAGCAACCGGCAGGCCTCGGGAGCCTCTACCCTGGAATCGTGGCCGACTGGAAGCGTGGACTCCGCAAGGTGCTCTACCCCGCCTACGAGGCGCGGATGGTCCGCAACCTCCCCGAGGACAAGCTCCCCAAGCACATCGGGGTCATGCTCGACGGCAACCGCCGCTGGGCCAAGGCCGTCGGCCAGGACACCGCCCACGGCCACCGGGCCGGTGCGGCCAACATCGAGCCGCTGCTGACCTGGTGCGACGAGGTCGGCATCCAGGTGGTCACGCTCTGGCTCCTCTCGACCGACAACCTCAACCGACCCGCCTCCGAGCTCGAGCCGTTGCTGCAGATCATCGAGGAGGCCGTCGACTCGCTCGCCGACCAGCGTCGGTGGCGGTTGCACCCCGTCGGCGCGCTCGACCTGCTGCCCGGCAGCACCGCGGAGCGGCTCAAGTCGGCGGAGGAGTCCACCCGCGACGTCGACGGGCTGCTCGTGAACGTCGCCGTGGGGTACGGCGGCCGCCGCGAGATCGCCGACGCGGTCCGCTCGCTGCTCATCGAGCACGCCGAGCGCGGCACCTCCCTCGAGGAGCTCGCCCAGATCATCGACGTCGAGCACATCGCCGACCACCTCTACACCAAAGGTCAGCCCGACCCGGACCTCGTCATCCGCACGTCGGGGGAGCAGCGACTCGGCGGGTTCCTGCTGTGGCAGAGCGCGAAGTCGGAGTTCTACTTCTGCGAGGCCTACTGGCCCGACTTCAGGCGTGTCGACTTCCTCCGCGCACTGCGGGCCTACTCCCAGCGCGAGCGCCGACTCGGCCGCTGACGGTCCGCCGGCACCGCATCGCCGGCGTTGTCGCGGCTCGACGACCCGCTCCGCTCAAGGTCGCCTTCGCCGCTCCGCCTTGGCGCTGCAGCACCGGCGCACCGTCAGTCGGCGAAACGTTGCGAAATCAACTGTTCACCCACGCGTGCGGGCGTGTCGCCGTTTCGGGGTACTGGAGCGGCGTACGTTTCCAACCAACGGCGAGTGGGGAAGCTCGCCGCATCGGGAGGCCCGTTCGTGACTGCTCACGACCAACAGACTCGGCACGGTGACCCGTGTCGTGTCGAAGGGGGCCGGCACCCCGGCCTTCGGGCATCCTCCCGGTCCACTCGTGTGAACTGAGGACCGGGGCGAGGGTGCGTGCCTGCGGTCCGTGAGGGGTGAACCGCGTGGCTACCCAGGCCAAGACCTCCAGCTCCACGAATTCCTCGGGCGTCGGACCGACAGTGCGGACGTTCGTCCTCGACACCAGCGTGCTGCTGGCCGATCCAGGAGCGCTGCGGCGCTTCGCGGAGCACGAGGTCGTGATCCCGGTCGTCGTCATCACGGAGCTGGAGGGGAAGCGGCACCATCCCGAGCTGGGCTTCTTCGCCCGCGCCGCCCTGCGCACGCTCGACGACCTGCGGGTCCTCCACGGCCGGCTCGACCAGCCCGTCGAGATCGGCGATGAGGGCGGCACGCTGCGCGTCGAGCTGAACCACACCGACCCGATGGCGCTGCCGTCCGGGTTCCGGCTGGGCGACAACGACACCCGGATCCTGGCCGTCGCGAAGAACCTCGCCGACGAGGGGGCCGACGTCGTCCTGGTCTCCAAGGACCTGCCACTGCGGATCAAGGCGTCCGCGGTCGGCCTGGAGGCGCAGGAGTATCGCGCCGAGACCATCTCGGACTCCGACACGGGCTACTCCGGCATGGCCGAGCTCGACGTCCCCGCCGCCGACCTCGACGAGCTGTACGACGACGGCGTCGTCGACCTCGAGGCGGCCCGGGGCCTGCCGTGCCACACCGGGCTCGTCCTGCTCTCCGACCGCGGCACCGCCCTGGGCCGGGTCGGGCCGGACAAGCAGGTCCACCTCGTCCGGGGCGACCGCGAGGCGTTCGGCATCCACGGACGCTCCGCCGAGCAGCGCATCGCGCTCGAGATGCTCCTGGACCCGGAGGTCGGCATCGTCTCCCTCGGCGGCCGGGCCGGCACAGGCAAGTCGGCCATGGCGCTGTGCGCCGGGCTGGAGGCGGTGCTCGAGCGTCGTCAGCACAAGAAGGTTGTCGTCTTCCGGCCCCTGTTCGCCGTCGGTGGCCAGGAGCTCGGCTACCTGCCCGGCTCCGAGGCCGAGAAGATGGGCCCCTGGGCGCAAGCCGTCTTCGACACGCTCGGCGCCGTGACCAGCCAGGACGTCGTCGACGAGATCCTGGACCGCGGCATGCTCGAGGTGCTGCCGCTCACGCACATCCGGGGGCGCTCGCTCCACGACTCCTACGTGATCGTCGATGAGGCTCAGTCACTGGAGCGCAACGTGCTCCTCACGGTGCTCTCGCGCATCGGCGCCAACTCGAAGGTCGTCCTCACACACGATGTGGCGCAGCGCGACAACCTGCGCGTCGGGCGGCATGACGGGGTCGTGGCCGTCGTGGAGAAGCTCAAGGGCCACCCGCTGTTCGCCCACGTGACGCTGACCCGCTCGGAGCGCTCGCCCATCGCCGCTCTCGTCACCGAGATGCTGGAGAGCTACGTGCTCTGAGGCGCCCTAGCGCCCCACCCGGCGCGCCGAGGGCTGTGAGATAGGCCTCGGCGCGCCTGCACGTGCGGGGCTGTTGTGACCTGTGTGACGGGAGGGGCCCATTTTGTTCGGAACTCGGAGCAAGATAGCGCGTTCGGTTTGCGAGCCTCGGATCGGTCGGGCAGGGTGTTCGGGACCTGTCGGACGACCCTAGGGTGAATCTTGTCGAAGCATGCCGCACCCAGGCACCGCAAGGCGCCTGAGCGCTCGGTCCTCGACGCTCCCCGGAAGGCCGTTCGCGCAACGGTCCTCCTCGGTGGCCTCGCCGCCGCCGCCACTGGCACCGTGGTTGCCGGAGGGCTGGCGCTGAACGGCGGGGATGGCAGCCTCGCGGCCGCAACGGTCAGCGAGCCCCTGCCGCAGCACGCGGACGCAGCCAGTCAACCCACCAGCACCGCAGCCCAGTCGCAGAGCAGCGCCGACGCGCTGGCGCGCCGGGACACGGTGGTGTCCCGCTCCAGCGACCGACGCGCCGCGGCCGACCCCGCCAAGGCCGCCGCCCTCGCCGCAGCCGCTCCGGCGAAGGTGCAGGCGTTCGCGCGCACCGAGGACGCCGCGGCCGGAGACCCTAAGTCGATCGCCAGTGCCCTGCTCGGCGACTTCGGCTGGGACAGCTCGCAGTTCGGCTGCCTGGACAGCCTGTGGACGCGCGAGAGCAACTGGAACGTCAACGCGACGAACGCCTCCTCGGGAGCCCATGGCATCCCGCAGGCGCTGCCCGGCTCGAAGATGGCGTCCGCCGGCCCCGACTGGGAGTCCAACCCCGTCACCCAGATCAAATGGGGACTCGGCTACATCCAGGGTCGCTACGGCTCGCCCTGCAGTGCGTGGGGACACTCGGAGTCCTTCGGCTGGTACTGAGACGCCAGGAGTCCTGGGCCGATCGCATCAGAGTTCCTACGCAGCGGACAACGATCGGTAATAACCCCCAGATTGGCGATGTGGCCGGCAGAGAGTGATCTTTGCCGCTCGGGGGCGACCAATCGACTATCCGGGGGACCCATGTCTACATCGTCCGGCCGCGCTGCTGCGCGCGGCCTCGCACTACTTCTCACACTCGGCCTGTCCGTCGGCCTCGCGGCCGGCGCCGAGGCCAAGGGCAAGCCGACCAAGCCATCGGTCCCGACCGACCTGGCCATCGGGACGATCACGACGTCGGGGGCGTCGTACGTCGTTCCTGCAACCTGGAAGGCCGGCGCCAACACGACGTCGTTCCAGGCGTCCGTCCTGGCCGGCACGTCCGTGCTCGCCAAGTCCACGCTGACCACGACCTCCTGGGCGCCGCACATCACGGCCAAGGCCGGCACCGCGATCAAGGTCCAGGTGATCGGGGTCAACGGCAAGTTCAAGAGCGCCGCGGCCATCGCGTCGGCCACCCTGCCGGACGTGACCGCGCCCGTCGGCCGCTACACCGCGGCGTGGGGCACGCCAGGCGTCAGCGACACCACGCTGCCGGTGACCTTCTCGCAGGTCTCCCTGACCGATGACGTCACCCCCACCCCGGGCATCACGGTCAAGGTCGACTTCGGCGATGGCTCGCCGAGCGTGACCAACCCGACCTTCCCGCTGGTGCACCCCTACACGATCGCCAGTGGCGTGGCCCAGCGCTACCAGCCGACGATCACCGTCACCGACGCAGCCAACAACGCGGCGAGCGCTGCGGTGAACGCAGTCGTGGTGTTCGACAGCGCGGCGCCGACGGGCGCCGTCACCGTGACCCCGGCGAAGGGCTGGGCACGCTGGACGGCCGTGTCCCTGCGGACGACGGCGACCGACAACCTGAGCCCCGCGGCCAACATCCGGCGGACGATCGCCTGGGGCGACGGATCCACGACCGTCACGACCGGCGACAAGACATTGCGTCACACCTACGCGGTGGCGGGGACGTTCACGCCGAAGGTCACTCTGTTGGATGAGGCCGTGCCGGCCAACTCCCACGACGTCCTGGGCACCGCCGTCGCGATCAAGAAGGACGTCTACGCCCCCGCCGTCACGCTGACGCTGCCGGCCACCAAGAGGAGGTCCGTCCGGTCCTGGACGACCCTGCGGGGGACGGCCCGTGACGCGCAGACCGCGGTCAAGCTGGTCCGCGTCAAGACGGTCGAGAAGCGCGGCACCGCCTTCTACGCCTACATCCCGGCCAAGCATGTGTGGGTCAAGGTCGGCACGAAGACGCGTGCGTTCGCCACCGCCGGCTACGTCCAGGTCAACACCACCCGGGCGTGGGGCGTGCGGCTCGCGCGCCTGACCAAGGGAGTTCTCGTCTATCGCGTCCAGGCGAGGGACGTCATGGGGAACTACTCAGCGGTGGTCGAGCACAAGCAGCGGCTGACGCAGCGCTGACAGCAGCGCCGGATCGACCCGGCACGCCGTCCCGAGGGGCGGGCGTGCCGGGTCGTGCGTCATCAGGGGTGCGTCATGGACTCCACGTCGAGGGCCGCATCGAGCTCTTCGAGGGTCAGGACGCCCCGGTCGACGTACCCGAGCTTGAGAACCGTCGCCCTGATCGTCGAGCCGTCGGCGAGCGCCTGCTTGGCGATCTTCGCTGCGTCCTCGTAGCCGACGTAGGAGTTGAGTGGCGTCACGATCGAGGGTGACGACTCGGCGTAGGCACGCAGGCGGTCCCGGTCGGCCGTGATGCCGTCGATCGTACGACGGGCGAGGACCGTCATCGACGCCGCGAGCAGCCTCACCGACTCCAGCACGTTGCGCGCGATCACCGGCATCGCGACGTTGAGCTCGAAGGCGCCCGACGCGCCCGCGGCGGTGACCGCGGCGTCGTTGCCGATGACCTGGAAGGCCACCATCAGCGTCGCCTCGGGCAGCACGGGGTTCACCTTGCCGGGCATGATGGAGGAGCCGGGCTGGAGGTCGGGAAGGTGGATCTCGGCGAGACCCGTCGTCGGACCGGACGACATCCAGCGCAGGTCGTTGTTGATCTTGATCAGCCCGACCGCCAGCGTCTTGAGCACGCCGGACAGTTCCACCAGCGAGTCACGGGTGCCCTGCGCCTCGAAGTGGTTGCGTGCCTCTGTGAAGGGCTGCCCGGTCGCCTCCGAGAGCACCCGGATCACCGCCTGCGGGAACCCCGCAGGCGTGTTGATCCCCGTGCCCACCGCGGTGCCGCCGAGCGGCAGCTCCCGCACGCGCGGGAGGACGGCCTCGAGGCGCTCGGCGGCGTAGCGCACCGTCGCGGCATAGCCCCCGAACTCCTGCCCCAGGGTCACCGGAGTCGCATCCATCAGGTGCGTGCGACCCGACTTCACCAGGCCGGCGAACTTCTCGGCCTTGCGCTCCAGTGAGGAGGCGAGTACCTCGATCGCGGGCAGCAGCTGGTCGCTGACGGCGACCGCCGCAGCGACATGGATCGCCGTCGGGAACGTGTCGTTCGAGGACTGGCTGGCGTTGACGTGGTCGTTGGGGTGCACGCTGACGCCGTCGCGAGCGGCCAGCGACGCGATGACCTCGTTGGCGTTCATGTTGGAACTCGTGCCCGAGCCGGTCTGGAAGACGTCGATGGGGAACTGGTCGTCGTACCGCCCGCTGACGATCCCCGCGGCCGCCTTGCGGATCGCGGCCGCCTGCTCCGCGCTGATGACGCCGAGCTCGGCGTTGACGGTGGCGGCCGCCGCCTTGACGTGGGCCATCGCGTGGAGGAGGTCGGGCTCGAGGGGCGTGCCGGAGATCGGGAAGTTCTCGACCGCGCGCTGGGTCTGTGCCCGCCACAGCGCGTCCTTGGGGACACGGACGTCGCCCATGCTGTCGTGCTCGATCCGGAAGTCCTCGTCGCGGGCGCTCACGTCAGCCATGTTCGTAGTTGTACCCCGCTTCGCGGCCGGACGTGCCCTCCTGTGACCGGTCAGACGTGTCCGGCGTAGAGCCAGTAGGTCTCCGCACGGCCCTGGAGGTCCACCTCAAAGGCCAGCGCCTCGGTGCGCCACCGGCCGAACACCCGCTGCATCGTCGCCTCGAGAGCCGGCGCCGCGGCCGCGCTCCACACCACGACGGTGCCGCCGGGTCGGGTCACTCGCATGGCCTGCTCGAGCGCGGGCGCCTCGTAGAGGTCGGCGTTGGCGTCATGGACGAGATAGCCCGGTCCGTTGTCCACGTCGAGGAGGACCAGGTCGTACGTCGACCCGGCGCTCTCGCGCAGCGCCAGGGCGACGTCGCCGACGGTGACGGTGACGCGCGGGTCGGCGAGGAGCTCGCGGCCAGGCACGATGCCCTCCTGCATCCAGTCGACGAGCGCCTGCTCGATCTCGACGACGGCGACCCACTGGACGCGCCCGTCGGCGAGGACCGCGCCGAGCGTGAACCCCAGCCCGAGACCGCCGACCAGCACCGTCGCAGGGTCGGCGTGCAGCTCGAGCGCCCGGGTCGCGAGCGCACGCTCGGTCGAGGTCTCGACCGTGTCCATGACGAAGACGCCGTTGGCCCGCAGCTCGAGCGAGCCGTCGGCGCGCCGCCGCAGGACCAGCTCACCCCGCGCCGAGGTGGCGCGGGCGACCTCTCGCGTGCTCTCGTCGTCCGGCGCCACGCGGGCCATCCTCGCCCACTCAGCAGAATATGGCCCGACGCACCCGGGTAACGGCTCCCATGACGAATCCGAGCGACCCCACGCCCGAGCGCCCCGGCATGGACCAGGAGGCCGAGGCGCACCCCGGCACACCCCGCGAGACGGAGGCCGAGGAGACCGACGGGCAGGTCTCGGAGGTCGGCCGGCTCGACGCGAGCGACGCCGGCACCCCGATCCAGCCGTCCGACTCCACCGCGGGCTACACGGAGTCGGAGTCGGAGTCGGGTGATCCGGACACGCAAGCCGCCGGCCCGGACGCCGTGCCGCCGGAGAACAGGCGCGACAACGATTTCCGCCCTCGGGACGGACAGCTCGGCGACCGCGTCGACGACGCGTAGCCGCGGCCCGAGCGTGCGCCGCCACACCGCGACACGCCGACGATCACGGCGTGTTGCGCTGATCAGGCGCAGCGAGCGGCCGGGCCCTACTGCGCCGACCGCACCCGGATCCCGGAGAGCGGCACCGTGGTGGTGCCGGAGGGGTCGGTGAAGAAGTCGTTGCCCTTGTCGTCGACGACGATGAAGGCGGGGAAGTCCTCGACCTCGATCTTCCAGATCGCCTCCATGCCGAGCTCGGGATACTCGAGCACCTCGACGGACCGGATGCAGTCCTGGGCGAGCCGGGCGGCCGGGCCACCGATCGACCCGAGGTAGAACCCGCCGTGCGCGCCGCACGCGTCGGTCACGGCCTTCGACCGGTTGCCCTTGGCGAGCATGACCATCGACCCGCCGGCCGCCTGGAACTGCTCGACGTAGGAGTCCATCCGCCCCGCCGTCGTCGGCCCGAAGGAGCCTGACGCCATCCCCGTCGGCGTCTTCGCGGGGCCGGCGTAGTACACGGGGTGGTCGCGCAGGTAGGAAGGCATCTCCTCGCCCGCGTCGAGGCGCTCCTTGATCTTGGCGTGCGCGATGTCGCGCGCCACGACCAGCGGGCCGGTCAGGGACAGGCGCGTCTTGACAGGGTGCTTCGAGAGCTCGGCCAGGATCTCGGACATCGGCTGGTTCAGGTCGATCTTCACGACCTCGCCCGCCGAGATGTCCTCGGCGACGCCGGCCGAGGGCATGTAGTGCGCCGGGTCGGTCTCGAGCTGCTCGAGGAACACGCCCTCCGGGGTGATCTTGCCGAGCGCCTGCCTGTCGGCCGAGCACGAGACGGCGATCGCGACGGGGCAGGAGGCGCCGTGGCGGGGGAGTCGGACGACGCGGACGTCGTGGCAGAAGTACTTGCCGCCGAACTGGGCCCCGATGCCGAAGGACTGGGTCAGCTTGAAGACCTCCTCCTCGAGCTCGAGGTCGCGGAAGCCGTGGGCCGACATCGAGCCGGAGGTCGGCAGGTTGTCGAGGTAGTGCGCCGAGGCGTACTTCGCCGTCTTGAGTGCGAACTCCGCCGAGGTGCCCCCGATGACCACGGCCAGGTGGTACGGCGGACAGGCCGCTGTGCCGAGCGAGCGGATCTTCTCGTCGAGGAACTCCAGGATCCGCTTCGGGTTCAGGATCGCCTTGGTCTCCTGGTAGAGGAAGGACTTGTTGGCCGAGCCGCCGCCCTTGGCCATGAAGAGGAACTTGTACTCCGGCTTGCCGTGCGAAGGAGTGGAGTAGATCTCGATCTGCGCCGGCAGGTTGGTGCCGGTCGACTTCTCCTCGTACGTCGTGATCGGCGCCAGCTGGGAGTAGCGCAGGTTGAGCTGCGTGTAGGCGTCGTACACCCCGCGGGAGATGACCTCGCCGTCGTCGACGCCGGTGAGCACGCCCTCGGACTTCTTGCCCATCACGATGGCGGTGCCGGTGTCCTGGCACATCGGCAGCACTCCGCCGGCGGATATGTTGACGTTCTTCAGCAGGTCCAGAGCCACGAAGCGGTCGTTGCCGGACGCCTCCGGGTCGTCGATGATCTTGCGGAGCTGGGCGAGGTGCGCCGGCCTCAGGTAGTGCTGGATGTCGTGGATCGCCTCGTAGGTCAGCCGACGGATGGCTTCCGGGTCGACCTTGAGGAAGGTGCGGGTGGTGCCGTCCGCGTCGGGCACCTCGAACGTCGAGACCCCCTCGGTCGTGACCAGCCGGTACGGCGTCTCGTCGGCGCCGGTCGGCAGCAGGTCGGAGTAGAGGAACTCAGGACTCGAGGGTGTGCTCGCCACGAGTCGTCAGGGTAGCCCAGGCGCCACCGGAAGGGACCCTCAGGTGCGCGGAGGTAGGGTCTGGCGTGCTCGTGAGGCTCCGTTCCGCCCTCGTCGCGCTCACCGCGCTGACGACCGTCCCCCTCGCCGCGGCTGCCTGCTCCTCACCGGCCGAGCACCCGGCGAAGCACGAGACCGCAGCCCCCACACCGTCTGCGTCCGCGGGGGCGTTCGGTGGGACGGACGGACTGGTGGCCGCCGCCAAGAAGGAGGGCCGGCTCAACGTCATCGCGCTCAGGCCGGACTGGGCCAACTACCAGGGCGTCATCGACGGCTTCAGGAGGAAGTACGGCATCACCGTCGACTCGACGCAGCCCGACGCGTCCAGCCAGGAGGAGGTCGACACCGCCAGGCGGCTCCAGGGAAAGCCGACGGCGCCGGACGTGTTCGACATCGGCCCCGCTGTGTCCGCGGCCAACCTCGACCTGTTCGCGCCGTACAAGGTGGCGACATGGGACGACATCCCCGCTGCCCTCAAGCAGCCCGACGGCACGGCGGTCAACGACTACTGCGGCTATATGGCGATCGGCTACGACGCCGGCACGGTGCCGCGGATCACCAGCCTCGACGACCTCCAGAAGCCTGGCTTCACAGGCAAGGTGGCGCTCACCGGGGACCCGACGCAGTCCAACACCGCTCTCAACGCGGTCCGCTTGGCCTCGATCGCCGAGGGCGGGAGCGCCGGCGACGTCGCGCCGGGTGTCGCCTTCTTCCAGCGGCTCGCGAAGGCGGGACGCTTCCTGCCGAGGGCGGCTACGGACCAGTCGGTCCTGTCGGGCCAGACCTCGGTGGTCTTCGACTGGGACTACCTCAGTGCCGCGACCACCGCGAAGCTGCCCACGTGGAAGGTGTTCGTGCCGCCGAACGCACCCCTCGCGGGCTGCTACTACCAGGCGATCAACAGGCACGCCCCCCATCCGGCGGCCGCACGTCTGTGGGAGGAGTACCTCTACTCCGACGAGGGTCAGAACCTTCTGCTCTCCGGCGGCGTCCGCCCGGTCCGGGCGGCCGCGATGCTGAAGGCGGGCACCATCGACAAGGCGGCGTACGCGAAGCTGCCACCGACGTCTGCCGCGCCGATCCGCCCGACGCCTCAGGACGACGCGAAGGCGGCGGCGTACCTGGATGCGAACTGGTCCCAGGCGATCGGCTGAGAAGGCAGGGCGTGGCTACGCTGAGGTCATGAGCTCGCAGGACCCGTCCCGGCTGCGGATCTCCGACGACGACCGCCACCGGGTCGCCGAGATCCTGCGGCAGGCGGCCGGGGAGGGCCGGATCGACCTCGGCGAGCTCGACGAGCGGCTCGAGCAGACCTACGCCGCCAAGACGTACGCCGACCTCGTCCCGATCACCCTCGACCTGCCCACCACCCTCGGTCCGTCGATCGAGATTCCCTCGCAGGCGATCACCCCGACGGCGTACACCAGCCAGCCCCACCCGCACGAGAGCCACGTCGCGATCCTGAGCGGTCTCGACCGCAAGGGCGTGTGGACGGTGCCCGCGTCGATGACGATCAGCTGCTTCATGGGCGGCGCCAACCTGGACCTGCGACAGGCCGTCTTCTCCTCGCGCGACGTCGTCATCACCGTCAACGCCTTCATGGGCGGCGCCAGCATCATCGTCGGCCCCGGCACCGAGGTGGTGATGGAGGGCACCGGCATCATGGGCGGGTACGCCGGTCCCGCCGACCTCCTGGCTGCCGATCGCCGGCTCGACTCGCCGACGGTGCGGGTGCGCGGCGTCGCGATCTGGGGCGGCGTCAGTGTGGAGCGCAAGCCACTCAAGCCGCCCCGCCAATTGCGGCGCCGGGGCTAGACGCTCGTCTGCAGCTCCGGGATCGTGCCGGCGTGCTCGGTGTCGACCGTCAGGTTGCGACCGGACTCGGGCTCGAACAGGTGGATCCTGGAGGCGTCGACCCAGATCTCGGCTTCCTCGCCTTCCCGGATCCGGCTGCCGCCCGACAGGGTCGCGACGAGCTGGGTGTGCAGGGCCTCGCCGTCGAGGTCACGCTCGAGCTGGGCGAGCTGCTCCTTGACCTCGGGCGGCGCCTCGTAGGGGATGTAGGCGTAGGTCTCGTTGCCGAGCCACTCCACGACCTCCACGGTGGCGCGGAACGTCGAGCCTTGGGCGCCCTCGCGGGTGCCGGCGTCGTCGAAGTGCTCCGGTCGGATCCCCGCGAGCAGCAGCCCGTGCCCTTGCGCCTGCTCGGCCTTGTCCGGCGGCAGCTCCACGCTGCCGAACGGCAGCTTCGCCGTCGTGCCCTCGACGGTCGCGGGCAGGAAGTTCATCGGCGGCGACCCGATGAACCCGGCGACGAACAGGTTGCCGGGGTTCTCATACAGCTCGCGCGGTGTCGCCAGCTGCTGCAGGACGCCCCGCTTGAGCACGGCGACCCGGTCGCCGAGGGTCATCGCCTCGGTCTGGTCGTGGGTGACATAGACGGTGGTGATCCCGAGCCGCTTCTGCAGGCGCGAGATCTCGGTGCGCATCTGACCGCGTAGCTTGGCGTCGAGGTTGGACAGCGGCTCGTCGAAGAGGAATGCGTCGGCGTCGCGGACGATCGCCCGGCCCATCGCGACACGCTGCCGCTGGCCACCCGAGAGGTTGCCCGGCTTGCGGTCGAGGTGCTCGTTGAGCTCCAGGGTGTCCGAGGCCGCCCTGACCTTCTGGTCGACCTCGGCGTCGGAGGCGCCGGCCAGCCGGAGGGGGAAGGCGATGTTCTCATAGACGGTGAGGTGGGGATAGAGCGCGTAGTTCTGGAACACCATCGCGAGGTTGCGGTCGCGCGGCGCCAGGTCGTTCACCCGGCGCTCGCCGATCATCATCTCGCCCGAGGTGATGTCCTCGAGGCCGACGATCATCCGCAGCAGCGTCGACTTCCCGCAGCCGGAGGGACCGACCAGGATCATGAACTCGCCGTCGGCGACGTCGATGCTCACGTCGTTCACGGCGGGGAAGCCGTCGCCGTACTTCTTGACGATGTTCTTCATCTTGATCTCGGCCATGAGGTCACCCCTTCACCGCGCCGGAGGTGAGCCCGGACACGATCTTTCGCTGGAAGAGCAGGACGATGATGATGATCGGGACGGTGACCACCACCGAGGCGGTGGCCAACAGTCCGTACGGCGGGTTGAACGGGTCGGGCCCGACGAAGAAGGACAGTTGGGCGGGCACCGTGCGCGACGCGGTCGTGGAGGTCAGCGAGATCGCGAGGACGAACTCGTTCCAGGCGAAGAAGAACGTCAGGATGGCCGCGGTGAACACGCCGGGCGCGGCGAGCGGGACGATCACCTTGCGGAACGCCTGCCACGACGTGGCACCGTCGACCTGGGCGGCCTGCTCCATCTCCCACGGGATCTCCCGGAAGAACGCCGACAGCGTCCAGATCGCCAGGGGGAGCGTGAACGTCATGTACGGGATGATGAGGCCGGGCCAGGTGTTGAACAGCCCGAGGATGCGCCACAGATCGAACAGCGGACCGACCAGGGCGACCACCGGGAACATCGCGATGGCGAGCGCCATCGAGAGCACCAACCGCTTGCCCCGGAACTGCAGGCGGGCGATGGCGTACGCGGCCAGCGTCGCGAAGATGACCGAGAGCAGCGTCGCGATCGCCGCGATCCCGAACGAGTTGCGCAGTGCTGCGAGGAAGTCGGTGTGTGTGCTCTCCTGACCCGGCGTGACCGAGCCGAAGCCCAGGACGTCACGGTAGTTCTGAATCGTCCAGTGCTTCGGCAGGAACTGGGGACTGCCGGCAGCGGTCTCGGCGGGTCCCTTGAAGGAGAGCGACAGGATCCAGACGACCGGCAGCAGGCACCAGATCAGGATGATGACGAAGCCGACCCACGTGCCGATCCTGGTCCGCGTCTCTCGTGACATGGCCATCACGCCTCACCCCTCGCCTGCGCAAGGTCCACGCGGAAGAGCTTGACGATCAAGAACGCCAGCAGCAGCACGGCGAGGAACAACAGCACCGAGAGGGCCGAGCCGAGTCCGAGCTGGAACTGGTTGATGACCTGTCGGTAGGTCAGGAACGACGAGGACTCGGTGTCCTGAGCGCCCCTCGTCATCACGTAGATGTTGTCGAAGATGCGGAAGGCGTCCAGAGCGCGGAAGAGGACGGCGACCATGATGGCGGCCCGCATGTTGGGGATGATCACCTTCCACAGCCGCTGCCACCAGGTCGCCCCGTCGACCTGGGCTGCCTCGACCATGTCCTCCGAGACCTGCGAGAGTCCCGCCAGCAGGAGCAAGGACATGAACGGCGTGGTCTTCCAGATCTCCGAGATCATGATCGCGAACATCGCCGGCCAGTGGCTGCCGAACCAGTTGGTCTCCGGCGAGATCCACGGCAGCCAATGGAACCAGCTGTTCACCCAGCCGTTGTTGAGGCTGAACGCGAACTGCCACGCGTAGGCCGAGACCACCGTGATGATCCCGTAGGGGATCAGGATCGCCGTGCGGATCGCGCCTCGAGCGAAGACGATGCGGTGCATGACCATCGCGAACGCGAACCCGATGACCAGCTCGACCGCCACGGTCACCACCATGATCACGACGGTGTTCCAGGTGTCCTTCCAGAACAGCGAGTCGGTCAGGACGGTGCCGTAGTTGCTGAGGCCGATGAACTCCTTGTCGTTCGGGGACGTCAGCCGGTAGCGGAACAACGAGAGGTAGAGCGCCTGGAACATCGGGTACGCCGTGACGAGCAGCATCACGATGACGGCCGGTGCCACAAGCCGCTGGCCGAGGCGGTTCTCCGCCCTCGAGCGGTCGGTCATCTGCGCGCGCTTCCTGCCCGGGGGAGCCTTTGCTGCGGCGGTCGCGGTGGTGGTGGTCACAGCAGGCTCCTTCCATGGAGCACGTTGTCGATGAACGTCTGCGAGGTGGCCGGGGTCGACGAGTTGACGCTCGCAGAGGGGTGCCACGTCGCCTGGAGGCCGCCGGAGATGTCACTCCAGTAGGGCGTCACGGTGCGGGGCGCCGCGGCGTCGAGGCTCTGCTGGAACAGCTGCAGCAGCGGCGCGGGATAGGTCTTCTGCAGCGCGTTGTTGTTCGCCGCGTAGCCCGCCTGGCTGGCCGGCATGTTGCCGGTGATCTCGGCGTTGACCTCCTGGTTGTCCGGGCTCGTGATGCACTCGATGGCCTGCATCGCGTCGTCGACGTGGTTGGAGTACTTGCTGACGCCGACCCCGATGCCGCCGTACGGCGGTCGGGCGGGCTGTCCCTGCACCGTCTCCGGATACATGGTGTAGCCGATGTCCTTGTTGAAGCCCGGGGTGATCGACTCGTAGCTGTTGTAGATGTAGGTCCAGTTCACCATGAAGGCGCCCTGCTGACCGCCGAAGGTGCTTCCTGCCTGGCCCTCCTGCGCGACCGACAGGTCGGCGGGGGCGGCGGCCGAGTGCGAGAGCTTCTGGATGACCCCCGCAGCCTTGTCGCCGGCCGGCGAGTTGATCTCGAGCGTCATGTCGAGACCCTTGTCGGTGTTGGTCGCCAGCTGGCCGCCGGCGCCGGAGATGAGCGCGTTGATCCAGACGACGTAGCCCTCGTACTTGTTCGCCTGGACGGCCACCTTGCCGCCGTTCTTGGAGGCGGCGTCGATGATCTGGTCCCAGGTCACTGGCTGGCTCATGTCGATGCCGGCCTTCTGGACGAACGACTTGCGATACCAGAGCACCTGGGTGTTGGACCAGAACGGCGCCACGACCAGCTTGCCGTTCCACGTGGCCGCCGCAGTGGCGCCCTTGAAGGACTGCTGCGTCAGCTTGTCCTGGAGGCTCTGCGGGATCGGGGCCAGGAAGCCGGCGTTCGAGAACTCTGCGCTGAACGGCGGGTCGATGCTCATGATGTCGATGCCGGAGTCGTGGGCCGCGAGCCGTCGCGCCAGCTGGATCCGCTGCTCGTTCGCGTCCTGCGGGAGCACCTGGGTGGTGATCTTGTACTTGTCGGTGCTGCAGTTCGCGGCGACCTTGGCCTGTCCCCCCGAGTCAGGGTTGATGTACCAGGTCAACTGGGTCTCGCCGGAGGCCGACGAGCATGCGGTCAGCGCCGAGCTGACGAGGATGCCGGCGGCTGCGAGACCCCACACGCGGTTCTTCACATGCCGCCCCCGATGGCCATGGACGCTCATCAACCGCCTCCCCTGTGATCCTTGTCACTCCGGTGTACCCCGTTCGCGGCGCTTTGTCACCACCCGAGACAGGGGAGGCGGTGCGGGAGCGCTCCCGTGCGGGCGATGGTGGCCGATCCGTTATGGTGATCCCTGCCACATCTTCGTGTGGCGTCACTTCACTACGGATCGTCCGGCACGTACCTGCCGGTGAAGGAGCAGTTCGTCATGGCATCAGTGACCTTCGAGAAGGCCCAACGCTGGTATCCCGGGGCAGACGCCCCGGCTGTCACGGGCATCGACCTCGAGATCGGCGACGGGGAGTTCATGGTCCTCGTCGGCCCCTCCGGTTGTGGCAAGTCCACGACCTTGCGCATGCTCGCCGGCCTGGAGGAGGTGAACAGCGGACGCATCCTCATCGGCGACCGCGACGTCACCACCGTCCCGCCCAAGGACCGCGACATCGCGATGGTCTTCCAGAACTACGCGCTCTACCCGCACATGAGCGTCGCCGAGAACATGGGCTTCGCGCTCAAGATGGCCAAGGTCGACGGCACCGAGCGCGACCGGCGTGTCAAGGAGGCTGCGGCCCTGCTGGGGCTGACCGACTACCTCGACCGCAAGCCCAAGGCGCTCTCCGGCGGCCAGCGGCAGCGTGTCGCCATGGGGCGCGCGATCGTGCGCCAGCCCCAGGTCTTCTGCATGGACGAGCCGCTGTCGAACCTGGACGCCAAGATGCGCGTGCAGACCCGCACCGACATCGCGAAGCTCCAGTCGGATCTCGGCGTCACCACGGTCTACGTCACCCACGACCAGGTCGAGGCCATGACGATGGGAGACCGCGTCGCGGTGATGAGCGCCGGGGACCTGCAGCAGGTCGACACCCCGCTCAACCTCTACTCCAAGCCGGTCAACCTGTTCGTCGCCGGCTTCATCGGCTCGCCGCAGATGAACCTCATCAAGGCGAAGGCGGCCGACGGCCAGGCGAAGATCGGTCAGTACCTCGTGCCCGTCGACCCGGCCGCCGCCGCGAAGATGACCGGCGACATCACCGTCGGCGTGCGCCCGGAGGCCTGGCGACTGGTCTCGGACGGCGAGGGAGGCCTGCCGGTGCACGTCACCGTCGTGGAGGAGCTCGGCTCGGACTCGTTCGTCTACGGCACCTCGGATGTCGAGGGGACCCCGTCGAACATCATCATCCGTGTCCCGGCCCACCAGCACGTTCACAAGGGCGACATGCTCTACGTGACCACCGACCCCCGCGACGTGCACGTCTTCGACACGACGACGGGCCTGCGCCTGAGCGACTGACGCCGAGCGGACGCAGATGTTCGCGTGACCCGCGCCGAGCGGACGCAGATGTTCACCCAGTGTGGGCATCTGCGTCCGCTCGTCAGGTGTGGGGTGGGCATCTGCGTCTGCTCGGCGTCAGGCGCGGTCGGCGTTGCGGCGTACGGCCTGGACGAGGGTCGGCCACAGCGTCTCGGGCACGTCGTGGCCGAGACCGTCGATGAGGAGCAGCTCGGAGCGGGGGATCGCCAGCGACGTGGCGCGCCCGCCCGAGACGTGCACCATCTTGTCGTTCAAACCGTGGACCACCAGGGTCGGCACGCTGATGCGCCGCAGGTCGCGAGTGCGGTTGGGCTGGGTGAGCACGGCCAGCATCTGACGGCCGGTGCCGTCCGGCGACACGCCACGCTCATAGGTCTCCTCCGCCCGCCGGCGTACGTCGTCCTCGGCCGACGGGAAGTCGGGGGAGCCGATCAGTCGCCAGGTCCGCAGCGACGCCTGCACATAGCGGTCCTGGCCGGCGCCACGAGTGAGGAAGGTCGGCAGGAGCGAGGGGTGCTGGAAGCCGACCGCGCGGGCGCCCGTCGTGGACATCATCGAGGTCAGCGACAGCACCCGCTCGGCATGCGCGAGCGCCATCGTCTGCGCGATCATGCCGCCCATCGACACGCCCCAGACATGGGCGGCGGCGATCCCCAGGTGGTCCAGCAGGCCGAAGGCGTCGGACGCCATGTCGTCGAGGGTGTAAGCCGTCCGCACCCTCAAGCCGACGAAGGCACGCGCCAGCCGACCCATGGAGACGGGGCCGGCGACGCGGCTGGAGCGTCCGATGTCACGGTTGTCGAACCGGATGACGAAGAACCCGGCGTCGGCGAGCATCTGGCACAGGCGCTCGTCCCACCAGGTCATCGGACCCCCGAGGCCCATGATGAGCAGCAGAGGGTCGGCGTGGCTGTCGCCGAAGGTCTGGTAGCAGAGCTCGACCCCGTCGGCGACGTGGGCGAACTGCTCCTCGGAGGGCGCGACCTCGCCGCCCACGCGTCAGCTCTCGAAGTCGATCGCCGAGTAGGCCTTGAGCTTGGACAGCTGGTGGTCACTGACGATCTTGCGGATCGTGCCGCTGCGCGAGCGCATCACGAGCGACTCGGTGGTGCACCCGCCGGCCCGGTACTGCACGCCCTTCATGAGGTCGCCGTCGGTGATGCCGGTCGCGACGAAGAAGCAGTCGTCGCCGGTGACCAGGTCGTTGGTGGTGAGCACGAAGTCGGTGTCGAGGTTGTGCCCGGCGTCGAGAGCCTTCTGACGCTCCTCGTCGTCCTTGGGCCACAGCCGTCCCTGGATCGTGCCGCCCAGTGCCTTCATCGCGCAGGCGGCGATGATGCCCTCCGGCGTGCCCCCGATGCCGAGCAGCAGGTCGACGCCGCTCCCGGCACGGGCCGCTGCGATCGCGCCGGCGACGTCGCCGTCGGTGATGAACTTGATGCGCGCACCGGTCGCCCTGATCTCGTCCGCCAGCTCGGCGTGACGCGGACGGTCGAGCAGGACCACTGTGACGTCGCTCGGCTGCGCGCCCTTCGCCTTGGCGACCTGGTGGATGTTCTCGGCGACGGGGAAGCGGATGTCGACCACGTCGGCCGCCTCGGGACCCGTGACGAGCTTCTCCATGTAGAACACCGCCGACGGGTCGTACATCGAGCCGCGCGGCGCCACCGCGAGCACCGCGATCGCGTTGTTCATGCCCTTCGCCGTCAGCGTCGTGCCGTCGATCGGGTCGACGGCGACGTCGACGTCAGGCCCCGTCCCGTCACCGACCTGCTCGCCGTTGTAGAGCATCGGCGCGTTGTCCTTCTCGCCCTCGCCGATGACCACCGTGCCGTTCATGGCGACGGTCGAGATCATCACCCTCATGGCGTTGACGGCGACGCCGTCGGCTCCGTTCTTGTCGCCGCGGCCGACCCAGCGAGCGGCTGCCATCGCGGCCGCCTCGGTGACCCGCACCAGCTCGAGGGCGAGGTTGCGGTCCGGCGCCTGCGGCGCGACGTCGAGGGGCTCGGGCAGATGGCGCTCGCTCATGGGGCGACTGTATCCGGCTCGGAGGCCTCCGACGCAGCACGGCGGGCACCGTGGACGGAGACCTCTGTCGCTTTCACGATCAAATGCACCGGGTCGCCCGGGGCGAGGGAGAGATCGACGACCGCCCCGGCCGTGACCTCGGCCTGTAGTGGCGTGGCGCCGGCCAGGGCGCGGACGCGGAAGCGGTCGCCGAGAGGCTCCACCTCCGTCACGACGGCCGGCAGCGCGTTGCGAGGGCTGCCGCCGGGCGGCTCGCGGAAGACCGAGACGGCCGTGGGGGAGAAGACCGCCACCGCTTCTTCGCCGAGGGTCGGGGGGTCCTCGGAGGCGAGTCCGTGCACCACCAGGTCCGCTCGCGACACCGCGTCCCCGTCCCAGCGTCCCGAGACGAGGTTGAGTCCGGCGATCCGGGCACCGAACGCACTGCGAGGCCGGCGCAGGACGTCGGCGGTCGCCCCGTCCTCGACGATCCGGCCGTCCTCGATGACCACGACCCGGTCGGCGAGGAGGAGCGCGTCCAGTGCGTCATGGGTGACGACGATCGCGGTCCGGTCTGCCAGCACCATGCGCAAGAGCTGGCGCAGCGCCGGTGCGACGTCCACGTCGAGCGCGGCCATCGGCTCGTCGAGCAGCAGGAGCCGGGGCCCGGCCGCCAGAGCGCGGGCGATCGCGACGCGCTGAGCCTGCCCACCACTGAGCTGGTGAGGGCGACGGTGGGCCAGGTCGCCGACTCCGACCCGGTCAAGCCACTCCCGCGCCCTGCTCCGCGCCTCGCGGCGGCCGGCACCGCGGGAACGCGGTCCGAAGGCCACGTTCTCGACCACGGACAGATGCGGGAAGAGGAGCGGCTCCTGGGCGAGCAGCGCGACCTGACGCCGATGAGGAGGTACGCCGGCCAGGTCCCGCCCCCCGACGAAGACCTCGCCGGCCGACGGTGGGAGGAGCCCCGCGATGACGCTCAGCACCGTGGACTTGCCCGCGCCGTTGGGGCCGAGGAGTGCGACGGTCTCGCCGTCGGCCACGTCGAGGCGCACCCGGACGCGCCGGTCGGCCACCGTCGCGTCGTAGCGCAGGGCGGTCATCGGGTGCTCCCGGCGGCCGGCGCGCCCCGGGGATCGTGAGGTTCGCGATTCCGTGTCTCGGGGGCCCGTTGGCCGCGAGCCGTGGTCGTCCTCTCGCCCCAGACGCGAGGAGCGTGGCTCATGGGCGCGATGACGACCACGGCGACCACCACGAGGAGCAGGGACAGGGCGACGGCGGCGTCGGGGTCGGTGACGCGCTCGAGGTAGATCTGGATGGGAAGCGTCGCCGTCGTGCCCTGCAGGGAGCCGGCGAACGTGATCGTCGCACCGAACTCGCCGAGCGAGCGCGCGAAGGCGAGCACCGCGCCACTCAGCAGACCGGGGAGGACGAGCGGCAGCGTGACGCGACGGAACACGGTGGACGGAGCGGCGCCGAGCGTCGCCGCGACGACCTCGTAGCGCTGGCCAGCGGTCCGCAGCGCGCCCTCGAGCGAGATCACCAGGAACGGCAGCGCCACGAACGTCTGCGCCATGACCACCGCGGTCGTGGAGAACGCCACTTCGATGCCGAGCACGTCGAGGGTGTGGCCGAGCAGCCCCCGACGGCCGAAGGTGTAGAGCAGCGCGATGCCGCTGACCACGGGCGGGATCACCAGTGGCAGCAGCACCAACGAGCGCAGGATGCCCCGGCCGGGGAACGAGGTGCGCGCGAGGACCACGGCCATCGGCACGCCCACGAGCACGCAGAGCACGGTGCTGCACGCACTCGTGCGCAGGCTCAGCCAGAGCGCCTCTCTGGCCGACTCCGAGCTGATCAGGCTGCCGAAGCCGCCCCAGTCCACGCGCGAGACCATGGCGACGAGAGGGAGCAGGACGAAGGCGGCGCCGAGCGCCGCCGGCGCGAAGAGCCAACGGGGCAGGCCCACCTGGCCTGCGCTCACGGCTTGCCGAACCCGGCGTCCGCCAGCACCTGCTGCCCGTCGGCTCCGACGACCAGGTCGAGGAACTCTCGGGCCAGCTTCGCGTGCTTGCTGTCCTTGACGGTGGCGATCGGATAGGTGTTCACGACGCTCGAGGACTCGGGGAACGCGACGCCCTCGACCTTGTCGCCTGCGGCCTTCACGTCGGTCACGTAGACCACGCCCGCGTCGGCCTCGCCGCTGGTCACCTTGCCGAGGACGTCGGTGACCGACTGCTCCTCGCTGACCGGCTTCAGGGTGACGCCGGCCTTCGCGGCGACGGCGGCGGTGGCCGCTCCGCACGGGACCGCGGGTGCGCAGACGACCAGCTTCACACCGGGCTTGGCCAGGTCGGCGAAGCCGGTGATCGTGGCCGGGTTGCCCGGCGGCACCGCGATCTCGAGCACGTTGGAGGCGAAGTTGCGCCGGTTCTCGGCATCGCCACCGAGCTTGTCCATGTTCTTGGCGTCGGCCGAGGCGAAGACGTCGGCCGGTGCGCCTGATGTGATCTGCTCCACCAGGTCGGAGGAGCCGCCGAAGCTGAGCTTCACCGTCGTGCCGGGGTGCGCCGACTCGAACTTCCTTCCGAGCTCGGTGAAGGTCTTGGTCAACGATGACGCGGCCAGGACGGTCAGGGTCTCGTGGTCGCTGCCGCCGCTGCTGTTGTCGGAGCTGCCGCAGGCTGCGAGCGGCACGACGAGGGCGAGGAGGGGCAGGAGGGCGAGCTTCTTGGCAAGACACAGCATTCTCAGGGACGCTCCACGACGACGTTGGTGGACTTGACCGAGGCGATGGCACGTACGCCGGGCTCCAGCCCGAGCTCCTCGGCCGCCTCGCTGCTCATCAGCGAGACCAGGCGGTAGGGGCCGCAGATCAACTCGACCTGGGCCATGACGGTGTCCTTGACGACCCGTGTGACGATGCCGGGCAGTCGGTTGCGTGCGCTCACGGACCGGGCACGCGGCACGCTCTCGGGGTCCTCGGCCAGCGACACGGCCAGATCGGCGAGTGCGCGGCCGGGGACGAGGGTCCGTCCCGACTCACCCTCGGTGGCGAGCCTCCCCGCGTCGATCCACCGGCGGACGGTGTCGTCGCTGACGCCGAGCACCTCAGCGGCCTCGGAGATGCGGTAGGTGCTCATGGGAAGATCATGCCGCATCTGCGGTCGTATTCGGTCACGGGGTCCGCAGATGCGGATACGCCTGCTCAGGTCACTGCGAGTGCTGCCACGGCGGCGACCACCGCGACGGGGGTCAGCGTCAGCGACACCCGGTGGAAGGTCGCGGTGCCCAGCATCGGCCCGGCGTCCCCGTGCCGGACCAGGGTCCGGCGCCAGAGCAGGTTGGCCAGCGAACCGGTCCAGGTCAGGCCCGACCCGACGCCGAGCCCGATGAGCGCCGCGAGGACGGCATCGGTCCCCAGTGGGGCGAGCAGCGGCAGGAGCAGGAGCGTCGCGGACAGGTTGGTGAAGAGGGCCGCAGCCAGCGTCGCGAGGCAGCCGATGCCCAGGAGCGCGCCGAAGGACGTGCCGTGGGGGAGCAGGTGGGCGACGGCATCGCCCAGGAACGCGTCGGCCAGGCCTGCGACCACCACGCCGAGCGAGAGCACGAAGAGCGCGAAGGAGGGATGAGTCGCGCGTGCCGCGATCGCCAGCGTGGTGACACGGCGCCGCCGGCCCCACACCACCAGGACCAGCGCCGCGGCTGTCGAGACCCAGGCCGGCTCGACGCCGAGCGGTGAGCCGACGGCGAAGCCGAGCAGCATGAGGCCCACGACCAGCACGGGGACGGGCTCGATCCGCGTCTCCGGTTCCGCCGCAGGGCGCAGGTGCAGGGGGTTCGCGTCTCCGTGGCGGGGAGCGCGGTCATCGGCGAGCTCGTGGCGGAAGAGGAACCGCAGGCCGACGTACTCGACGACGAGGACGACGGCGAACGACGGCGCCATGTGCACCGCGAAGCCGATGAACGTGAGGTCCAGGTGCGGCATGGCCAGCAGGTTGGTGAGGTTGGAGATCGGCAGCAGCAGCGATGCTGAGTTCGCCATCCGGAGGCAGGCATAGGCGACAGGGCGAGGTGACGAGCCGATCCCGGCAGCGGCCGTGACGGCGACGGGGGTGACCAGCACGACGGTCGCGTCCAGGCTCAGCACGGTCGTCACGAGGGCCGCGAGCAGGAACGTCCCGGCGAAGAGCGAGACGGGCCGCCCGCGGCTGTGGCGGCGCACCAGTGCTGCGCCCGCGTCGAACACACCGGCACGTGCGCAGACGTCGGCGACCACGAGGATGGTGATGAGGAAGGCGACCACCGGCAGCAGCGGACGCACCGCCTCCCATGCGGCGTCGGTCGAGATCAGGCCGGTGAGGAGGACGAGGGCAGTGGCGGCGAGCGCGGCGAGTGCCTCCAGGCGGGGCCGAGGGTGTCGATGCGCCACCACGAGAAGGCTTCCGAGGGCGATGACTCCGCTCACGTCCGCGACGGAGGGGGTCAGGGGCGGCACGGCCGCAACGATAGGACCCTGAGAGAATCAGCCGTGTGAGTGAGCCACAGACCGGAGCGAAGCGCTACCCGCGGACCTTCGGCGGTCTGGTCGGCTCCATGATCGTGCTGGTGGCCGCGGTCGTCGGCTACTGGGTGATCCAGAACCTCACGCATGACCAGCCGGAGGGCAAGCCGGTCGGCTACGACTACCTGGCGACCGTCGGCTCGGTGCAGGGCGCCGGCATCCAGATCGCCTACCCGCGGTCGCTCCCGCACGGGTGGATCGCCAACGGCGAGCCCAACTTCACCCCCGGCGACCGACCGGCGTGGGGCCTGCCGATGCTGACCGACCACGGCAGGTTCGTCGGCATCCAGCAGCAGGACGCACCGCTGCAGGACCTGCTCGACACCGCCCTCCCGAGTGGGGCACGTCAGGGCGCGGAGGCTCGGATCGAGAGCGACCTGCCCGGCAAGGCGGCAAAGGACTGGTCGTCCTGGTCGTCCGGGAACGGCGACCACGCCTTTGCGACCAAGGTCGGCAACGACACGCTGCTGGTCTACGGCTCGGCCCCGGTCTCCGACCTCAAGACCCTGATCGGCAGGCTGACGACCGCTCCGGTCGCCTGAGTTCAGTCCTCGTCGGTCCCCAGGGCGGCGTCGAGCCGCTGCCGCGCGCCGTCGAGCCATTCCTGGCAGATCGTCGCCAGCCTCTCCCCGCGCTCCCACAGGGCGAGGGACTCCTCGAGCGTGGTCCCGCCCGCCTCCAGCGCGCGCACGACGCCGACGAGCTCCTCGCGAGCCTCCTCATACGACGGCTTCTCGGTCTCGGAGCCGGCGGACGTCTCGGCGGACGTCTCGGCGGACGTGCTGGCGGACTTACGCGTGGCCATCGGGCAGCTCCTCGGTTCGAGTGGTGGTGGCGTGGAGGCGGCCGTCGACGACCCGGACGCTGATGTCGGTGCCCGGCCTCACCCCGGCGACCGAGGTGAGGACGTGTCCGTCGGCGTCCTGGAGCACGGCATACCCGCGCCGCAGGGTCTCGAGGGGCGACAGTGCGCGGGCACGCGCGCGCTGGTGGCCGATGTCGTCGTGGGCGCGGTCGAGCAGGTGCGACAGGGTGCGCCGGGCGCGGTCGCGCAGCATGGTGACCTCGTCCGTCCGCTCGTCCAACAGGGAGCGGGGGTCCGCGAGCGCGGGACGTGAGCGGAGGGCGTCGAGCGCCATCTGCTCGCGATGGAGCCAGGACCGGAGGCCGGCGCGCATCCGGTCGCGGGCTGTCGCGACGAGCCGCAGCTCCTCCGAGACGTCGGGCACGACCAGCTTCGCCGCGTCGGTGGGGGTGGAGGCGCGGACGTCGGCGACGAGGTCGAGCAGAGGACTGTCGGGCTCGTGCCCGATCGCCGAGACGACCGGAGTCGTCAGTCGGTGCACCGCCCGGATGAGCGCCTCGTCGGAGAAGGGGAGGAGGTCCTCCACCGAGCCGCCGCCACGTGCGACGACGATGACGTCCACGGACGGGTCGCGGTCGAGGCGCTCGAGTGCCTCGATCACCTCCGGGGCGCAGCGCGGCCCCTGCATCGCGGCATAGGCCGTCGCGAAGGAGACGGCGGGCCAGCGCCGGCGGGCGTTCTCGAGGACGTCGCGCTCGGCGGCCGAGTGCGGAGCGGTCACCAGTCCGATTCCGGCGGGGAGGAAGGGGAGGCGTCGCTTCAGCTCAGCGGCGAACAGCCCTTCCGCGGCGAGCAGCTGACGGCGCCTCTCGAGCCGGGCGAGCAGCTCCCCGAGCCCCACCATCCGGATGTCGCGCGCGTAGAGCGACAGGGTGCCCCGGTTGGCGTAGAACGACGGCTTCGCGTGCACGACGACGCTGGCGCCTTCGACGACCGGCGGGTTGAGCCCGTCGAAGAGGGTCCGGCTGCAGGTCACCGCGATCGAGATGTCGGCCACCGTGTCGCGCAGCGTCAGGAAGACGGTCTGCATGCCGGGCCGTCGGCTGACCTGGGCGATCTGGCCCTCCACCCAGACGGCGCCGAGGCGGTCGATCCAGCCCGCGATGGCGTTGGCGATCTGCCGCACGGGCGCGGGAGACTCCAGCGAGGTCTGCATGGTCACTCCGGCACCCCCGAGGTGTGGTCCTGGTCGAGCACGAACTCCTCGAAGCGCGGGATGGTGAAGCGCAGCCGCCCGTAGCCCGCCTCCTCGACGATGCCCTTCACGATCAGGTTGCGTCGCACCATGCTCAGCGCCTCGGTCGTCGTGCTCAGCCGCTCCGCGATCTCACGGCGGCGGACCACCGGCCGACCCACCTCGGCCATGGCCCGCAGGAACGCGCGCTCGGATGCGGTCGCGACGGCCCAGCGAGCCTCGAAGATCGAGGTCAATGCGGAGCGTGCCGAGCGCGACCCGACCTCGACCGCCGTCAGGTCGAGCACGGATCCGGGCTCCGGACGCGCGGCATCCCAGGTGGCGGCGCCCAGGATCTGCAGCGACTGCGGGTAGCCCCGCGCCGTGTCCACGACCGAGGCCAGCGCATCGGGAGCCCAGGAGACGTCGAGGCCGTTCGCAGGCGCCTCGAGCAGTCGTGCGGCGTCACTCGGCCCGAACTCGCCGAGCACGATCTCGTGACTGCGCTCTCCGAAGGTGGCGGCCCGCGTCAGGAGCGCCTTCGTCTGCGGCAGCCCGGCGCCGATGACGCCGACCGGCTGGTCCTCCCGGACACCGCCGAGGTTCTGCAGCGCGTTGAGGAGCACCGCTCCATGGACGAGTGCCTCCCGGTTGGGCGCGTACTCCCATTCCCGCGTCGACTCGAACGGGGCATGCAGCTCGTCGATCATGACGACCAGGCCGGCACCGCCTCGCTCGCGCACCAGCCGGCCCGCCCGCCCGAGGAGGTCCTCGAGCGGGCCGACGAGCGCCGTCGAGGCCGACGTGGGTGTGCTCTCCAGCCGCGCACGCACCTTGGCGAACCCCGCGCTCAGCTCGACGGTGAGGTCCTTGAGGCGCCGACCAGCTCTGGGCGTGACCTCGGCCTGTTCGAGGCTGTGCTCCACCCGGTCGACGATCTCGCTGAGGAACGGCTGCTGCCGGACGCAGGAGACCCACGCGAGCACGAAGCCGTCCTCCTCCGCCTGCCCGGCGACGTCACGCAGGAGGGAGGTCTTGCCGACCCCCCGCGGGCCGGTGACCACCGTCAGCGCACCCATCATCTCGCCGTACGCCGCCACCCGCGCCAGCTTGTCCCGCAGCAGCGTGCGCTCGGCGTCGCGTCCGACGAAGACGCGCGGCCGGTCGCTCGGCGTGTACGGGTTCGGCAGCACCTGGCACCTCTCCGGGATATAGGTCTTTATAGGTCGTGGCGGCTATAAGAGACTATAAGCGCGTAGTGAACACCGTAGAGGGAGGCGCCGACAGCGGTGCTCGGGATGGGGCCTCGACGCCCACGGTCCGTAGACTCGGGTCCATGACGGACCTGGCCATGCCCCGCACGCTCACCGACGCGGAGAAGCACGTCCTGCTCGCCGCACCGCGCGGCTACTGCGCCGGCGTCGACCGAGCCGTGGTGACGGTCGAGAAGGCGCTGGACCTGTACGGCGCACCCGTCTACGTCCGCAAGCAGATCGTCCACAACAAGCACGTGGTGGCCGACCTCGAGTCGCGCGGGGCGGTCTTCGTCGAGGAGCTCGACCAGGTCCCCGAGGGGCAGACCGTCGTGTTCTCGGCGCACGGCGTCTCGCCGGCGGTCCACACCGAGGCGGCGAGTCGGGGCCTGAAGACCATCGACGCGACCTGCCCTCTGGTGACGAAGGTCCACCATGAGGCGAAGCGCTTCGCGGGCGAGGACTACGACATCCTCCTCATCGGCCACGCCGGCCACGAGGAGGTCGAGGGGACCGCCGGTGAGGCGCCCGAGCACATCCAGCTCGTGCAGGGCCCCCAGGACGTGGACGGCATCGTCGTCCGCGATCCGGCCAAGGTCGCCTGGCTCTCCCAGACCACCCTGAGCGTCGACGAGACACTGGAGACCGTCGAGGCGATCCGTCAGCGCTTCCCGCTGCTGCTCGACCCGCCGAGCGACGACATCTGCTATGCCACCCAGAACCGCCAGCTCGCGGTGAAGGAGATCGCTCGCGAGTCCGACCTGGTCATCGTGGTGGGCTCGGGCAACTCCTCCAACAGCGTGCGGCTGGTCGAGGTCGCCCTGGAGGCCGGCGCGGGGTCGGCGTACCGCGTGGACGACGCCTCGGAGATCGACCCCGCCTGGCTCGACGGTGTCCGGACCGTGAGCGTGACCAGCGGCGCCAGCGTGCCGGAGGAGCTCGTGCAGGGCGTGCTCAGCGTCCTCGCCGAGAGCGGCTACCCCGACGCCCGTGCGGTGCACAGCGCGGAGGAGTCCCTCATCTTCTCCCTCCCCAAGGAGCTGCGCCGCGACCTCAAGGCCGCGGGTCGGAGCTGAGGAGTCACCCGATGGCCCGCTACCTCGACATCCATCCGGACAACCCGCAGCCGCGGTTGCTCCAGCAGGTCGTCGACGCGCTCGGCGACGACCAGCTGATCGCCTACCCGACCGACTCCGGCTATGCGCTGGGCAGCCGCATCGGCAACAAGGACGGGCGCGACCGCATCCTCGCGATCCGCGACCTCGACGACCGGCACCACTTCACCCTCGTGTGCAAGGACTTCTCCCAGCTCGGGCAGATGGTGCACGTGGACAACGCCGCGTTCCGGGCGATCCGGGCGGCGACGCCCGGGCCGTACACGTTCATCCTGCCCGCCATGCCCGACGTGCCCCGCCGCCTGCTGCACCCGAAGAAGCGCACGGTCGGAGTGCGGATCCCGGACAGCACCTTCGTCCAGGCGCTCCTCGAGGCCCTCGGCGAGCCGCTGCTGTCCTCGACGCTGATCATGCCCGGCGAGACGGAGCCGCGCACCAACGGCTGGGACGTCAAGGACACCCTCGACCACCTCGTCGACGTCGTCATCGAGACCGGCGAGGACGCGCCGGCCGAGCCGACGACGGTCGTGGACTGGTCGGAGGGCTATCCCGAGGTGGTGCGCGAGGGCGCAGGGGACTGGTCGCGCTTCGTCGCGTGAGGCCTCGCTCCCCGGCGGGCTCTCATCACCTCGACGTGCCGGCGCTGCGCCAACAGGGCCAGGCACAGCCCGTAGCCCAGGCACAGTGCGAGGCTGTGGTGGGCCAGCCCTGACACGACCGCCTGCGGCGCGGCGTCGTCGCGATGTCCGAGCGCGTCGGTGTCGACGAGCGAGACGAGCACGAAGACGACCAGCATGATGAGCGGCGGCAGCACCCCGACCGTGAACAGGTCGCGCGGCACGACGAGCACGGCGAGCGCCGCGCACAGCACCACGAAGCACACGTCGAAGACCCACGAGACGCTCCCCGTCAGCGACACGTCGAGGAGCACCGCGGTCAGCCCGAGCGCGAGCCCGAGCACGACGACCTGGCGGCCGGACTCGTGACCTGGGTGCCATCTGCTCATGGTGACCTCCGCCCCTGACGGTAGAACGAGGCACCGACAGCGCTCGGACGACGCGCCGGGCGACGTCAGTCCTCCAGGTCGACGATCACCGGAGCGTGGTCGGACGGCGAGCCCGGGAACACGGCAGGGTCGCGCTCCTCTCGGTCGATGAACGCGTCCTTCACGCGAGCTGCCAGCGAGGGAGAGGCGAGCACGAAGTCGATCTTGAGCCCCCGGTCGCGCTCGAACCGCTGCCGGTAGTAGTCCCAGTAGGGGACTAGATACAGTAGGAGTGTGAGCGGGATGAGTGGTCGCCGTGCGGGCGTCTATGCGCGCATCAGCCTCGACGTGGGCGGGGAGGCGCTGGGCGTCGCCCGTCAGGAGCACGACTGTAACGCCAAGGCTCAGGCTCTCGGGTGGACTGTGGTGGACACCTACACCGACAACGACGTGTCCGCGACCAAGGCGCGCCGTCGCCCGGAGTACGACCGGATGCTTGCCGATCTGGCTTCGGGTCGAATCAACGCGGTGGTGGTCTACGACCTTGACCGGCTCACTCGTAAGCCTGCGGAACTTGAGTCGTTCATCGACCTGACGGAGCAGCATGGAGTAGCGCTCGCAAACGTCGCTGGTGACGTGGACCTGACTGTTGCCTCGGGCCGGATGGTGGCCCGCATCAAGGGAGCTGTGGCCCGCCAGGAGGCAGACAGGATCGGTGAGCGCGTCAAGCGACAGAAAGAACAGCGGCTCTCTCAGGGGTTGCCGCCCGGGTCTCGTTATAGGACGTTTGGTTACACGCGCGATTGGCAGGTTGACGAGGCTGAGGCGGAGATCGTCCGTGAGGTCTTCACCCGTGTGGGCATGGGGGAGTCAGTAAACGCGGTGACCAAGGATCTCATGCAGCGTGGGCTCATGTCGGTCTCGGGAAAGCCGTGGCGATTTCAGGCCACAGTGCGGATGCTTGAGTCAGCGATCTATAAGGGTCGTCTGACGTATAAGGGTGAGGACGCGGGGCCATCTGCGGCACCGGCTTTGATTTCGGAGGCTCTTTGGGAGGCTGCCCAGAACCGTAGTCGTCGGGCTGCCTGGAATACCCGGAGCGGCCTCCTTTCCGGGATTGCTATCTGCGGGGAATGTAAGTCCGGTATGGCGCGGGACTCTGGCACATACGTTTGTTCTCGCTTGGTTGGGGGCTGCGGGAATATCAGCATTCGCGCTGAGCGACTTGAGGAACCGATTGAGGGCGTTGTTTGGTTTCATGCCTTGCGCGGCGGGCCGCTCGCAGATTCAGCACAAATTGCCAGCACTTCACAGCAACAAATCAACGAGATTGAAGGAAAGATCGCGGCTGCACAAGCGGCGCATGTCGCAGGCGACCTTGAACTAACCGACCTCACGGTAATCCTTAAAGGATTGCGCGCGCAGCGGGCCAAGCTAGTTGAGGAAGAGGCTTCGGCTGCCGCCGACTCTGGAATCTTCGCTGGCATAGCTGAATATGACAACGCTGACTTATCCCTTAAGCGGACGATCCTCCGCCGATATGTGCCGGTGATAGAAGTCCTGCGAAACCCTGTCCCCGGGCGCACGACCTTTGATCCGAATAGGGTTCGCGTGACGACCCATCGCGGGCACGTACTCACGGGTGATCACCTGATGCGTACGGCTGAGCGTGGCCGTGGCATGCGTGAGGCAGGGCGTCGGATGGCCTAGCGCCACCTAGGAGCCGTTCTGAGGCCCCGGCAGCCCTTGAGGGGAGGCCGGGGCCTCTTGCTGTCCTGCTAGGCCTTCAGATGGCCGTCCACAAGTGTCGGCACTGTATGGGACCGTGCTCCTGATGGTCCCTGTGGTCTGTACAGGTTCCTAGGAGCCGGAAACTGATATTTGGAACGCGCTGGCCTGCGGATTCGCTGAAATCGGCCGGAATATGCCAAATACTAGATTCAACGCCTTCCTCGGATTGGATGCAAACAACGTCGCAGGCGTGATTGGATTCTCGGCATGGAGTTCATGATTGCCGCCTTTGGACTACGCGACTGCGGATGTCCTCGACGCAACACACAGATTGACGACGAACTATGGGCCAAAGAGTTACTAACACTTAATGAGGAGATGGCTATGGAAATCTTGGAGTACGCTCAGGATCTCAAAATCTATTTTTTGGAGAATGGGATGTATGAGTTCGCGGATCGTCTAGATTGCCTGATCGAAGCGTGAGCGTAAGCACATTCCCGACCCGGCAAGCCGGAATCAACTTCCCTGGTGGCGCTGAGTGGGGCGCAATCAATCAGGTAGAAGCGCGCCGCCTAGCGCGCGACCCGGAGGTTAGGCCCCGTGCGCTCCGCGTGTTCTTCGCGGCTATCGGCTGGGCCAACAGGATCAATCACGCCGAGTTCGCCCCTGGGGGTCTGGCGATGATCCTTCAGGACGTGAACCCTCAGACCGGCGAGCTGTCAGTCCCCAGCGCACAGGCGGTCAACAAGGCTGTGGTGGCCGCCAAGGACATGGGCATCATCCACGCGGACTCAGGTGCACGGTGCCTGCTGTTGCCGCACTACCTGTGGCAGAAGAACGGCAAGGGCTCAGCATCCTGCGGCTATCACGGACAGGGCAAGGCAGGCGCCGCGTAACCCTGTGAGGGATATGAATGGCCCGAATGTATCCCTGTGAGGGTTACGGCGTAACCCTGTGAGGGTTACACATATCGCTCTGACCTGCACAAACAGTGACGCTCTCTCTATCTCTCTAATAGTGCCTCGGAGGGAAACGGAGAGGCCAAGCTAACTAGCAACTTAATAGGGGCCCCGTGGTGGGGCCCCATTGACTTAATGATGTAGGGCCCCCTTCGCTGGGGGCCTTACTCATTTACCCAACTTAATGGCCGCGCTCGGACGCGCCCTTAACTATTAGGGGTTAACTATTCCTTACTCAAGCTGTATTGACTGTAAGACACTGATACCGCTTGGCACGTCGCGGTGCACCGAGCACCAGACGGCCAAGCAGAAACAATCCCTGACTGAGTGGCAGCGCCGCGACCGGCAGCGGCCATCATCTAGCGCCCGTGGCTACACGTCCGCGTACCGCAAGCTACGTGCCGCTGTCCTCGACGGCACACCGTTGTGCTCGATCTGTAACACCGCCAGGGCTACCGAAGCGGACCACATCATCCCGTTGAGGGATGGTGGAACGAATACGCCCGAGAACCTTCGGCCTGTCTGTAGGCCGTGCAATCTCCGTCGTCGCCAGCACCGTCGTAGGTAGTGGGCAGGGGGCTATCGAAACTTTGAGTGAGTCGTCCCCAAGGCCTATTCCCCCTCCCCCCTTCGAACGGCCGCAACTAAGCCGGGGTTTGTGGTCTAGGGATCCGTCGTCATCTCAGTATGTGAGAACTTTCGGGTACCTGTGTCTGAAGATCGGCTTGCAGACAGCCTTATCAAGAGTGTAGAGACTTTTGATAAGGGAAAGGGGTACGGACCCCATGAAGTGTTACCACTGCTCAGGCTCAATCGCCCCCGGTACCGATGTCCGGGCTCGCTATTGCTCCCCGAGGTGCCGCACAGCGGCTCACAGTCTTAGCGTAAAGCTTAAGCGCGCCAGTAGGGCGCAGGCAAATCGAGAGGCTCATCGTGAGGCATATCAAGCCCGTCGTAGAGAAGCCTTGATTGCCCGCTATGGGGTGGAGTACGCGGACTCCCTCATGCGGGGCTACGAGACCCGCTAACGGGTCCACCACGGTTCATCTGTGAACGAGTGAGCAGACAGGTTCGCCCGTCTTGCCGTTTGTTGACCTTTCGGTCCCGTTGAGGGTCATCAACGGGCTCCTTTGCTTTCCTGGGCGGAGTGGACCCCTGGTGCCCAGGTCAACAATTGAATAACAACTGAACAAACAACTTAATACTTTCTATCGTTTTGGGCTGTTCCCTTCGGGGAGCGGCCCTTTTTTGTTGATTGGGGTCGCCCTTCATATGAATTACCAGAAGCTTGCTTCGGCCACTCTTGAGCGCCGGACTGCGCTCGTTGATGAGGCCAAGCGCGTGTCTGAGTCGACTCTCCCGGACGCTGAGAAGCGCGAGAAGATCGAGAATCTGAACGCTCAGATTGAGGCCGCTACCGCTGAGGCGCGGGATTACATCGAGCAGGGTGAGCGTCTCGCTCAGGTCCGTTCGCTGTCCCAGGGTGTTGGTCTCTTTGGTCCTGGCGGCGAGCGTCGTGGGGACGAGAGTGAGGACTGGGGCGCAATTCTGCCGTCCGCCTCGGAATATCGTGCCGCGCTCGCTACCGGAAATACCGGGGCCACCGTCCCGTCTGGTGTCTCCTCCAAGGTTGTTGAGGTTCTGCGGGGACAGAGCGTCTTCCTCCGCGCCCCTGGCCTGAATGTCATCCCGTTCTCGGGTGGGTCGTTCTCTCTGCCGCAACTGACCGCGTGGAGTGACCCTGGCTACACCGCTGAGGCTGCGACGATTTCGCAGGGTACTCAGACGTTCACGAGTCTTTCGTTCACGCCGATCAAGTTTGCGGACCTTCGGTACGCGTCTAATGAGCTGCTTTCAGACAGTGCCGTTCAGATGCGACAGCTGATCGCTAACGAGATGCTGCGCAGTGCTGCGCATCAGGTTGACGTTCAGGCGTTCGCGTCCGGTAACGGTACGACGGCCCTCAAGGGCCTTGGTGCGTCGGGTATGGCGACCAAGACGACTCTGACCACGGGTAACACTCAGGTCAAGTGGGATCACGTCGTTGACGCTTTCGCGGCTGTCGTCGCGGCTAACGCAATCCCGACTGTGATCTGGTGTTCTTCCGATCAATACGGAGGTCTGCTTAAGGAGCGGACTAATGCGGGCGGTGCTGGCACAGGTGAGTACCTGGCGGGTTCGGTGACGACCGATCCCGCGAAGGGTGCGCTTGGGCTTCCGATTCTGGTGTCTTCGAACCTGCCTACCAAGACCGTGATCGTCGCTGACGCGTCGCGAATTTTCGTCGGTATTCGACAGGCCGCTGAGATTGCCGTGAGCGAGCACGTTTCGTTTGACACTGATCAGGTCGCATTCCGTCTGACTCAGCGGCTGGCCGGTCTTCAGGTTGCTGAGGCGACCAGCATTCAGACCATCGTTGCTTCGGCCTCCTAAGGCTGGGTGGCTGAATGTCTACTCTAGTCGATAGTTACGTCGGCATTGCGGATGAATCCACTTACGGGACGTTCGTTCCACCTACGAACTTTTTTGAGTACCTGTCTGAAGGTGTTACGGGTTCGTATGAGCGTATCGAGTCCGAGGGTCTGAGGGCCGGTAACAAGGTTCTCCGCACCGACCGTTGGGCAGTCAACCCTAAGGGTGCTGCCGGTGACTTCAAGCATGAGATTCTTGATGTCGGCTTCACGCCGCTCCTCAAGCACATTTTCGGTACTGTTTCGGCGGGGACACCTACGGGTGGTTTCACGATTCAGACGGCGACCCTGGGTGACCTGAAGGGTAAGAGCCTGTCGTTTAAGGCTGGTCGAGTGGATAGCGGCGGTACGCTGCGTCACTTCGACTATGCGGGCGGCAAGGTTAACGATTGCGAGTTCTCTAACGCCGTTGACGGGACACTCCAGGTGTCCCTCGGCCTTGATTTTGCGTCCGAGAACACGGCTGGCTCGTCGGCTACCCCGACTTACCCGTCGCTTGCGGCTCAGCTTTTCACGTTCGTCAACGGGTCGGTGACGATTGCTGGTACCTCGTTAGGTGTCACTGATTGTTCGGTCAAGATTGACAACGCTCTGAAGACTGACCGTTATGCGCTGCGTGGCGCATCGTCTACGGCTAAGCGTGAGCCTTTGACTGAGGGTCTGCGTGGGGTGTCGTTTGACATCAAGGGCGAGTTTGAGGACATGTCGCAGGTTAACCGCGTGTCGTCTTCGACGACTGCGGGTGCGCTTGCTGCTGTGATCTTGACGTGGAACACCCCTCAGGGTGGTCAGTTGACGATCACGCTGCCGAATGGCCGGTTTGACGAGGGCGCCGTGAATACTGATGGCGCCAAGGTGCTTGAGCAGGGCCTTACTGGTAAGGCGTTGTGGGATGGCACTGCTGAGCCGATCACGGTTGCCTATAAGGAGAAGACTTCCTAAGCGCTGACGCGCTAGCGGCATCGCCTTTTGAGGCGTAGCCGAAAGTCTTAGAAGAGTTTGAGCCCCTGGGTTTCGGCCTAGGGGCTCTCTCTTTTTCTCTCCTACCTGTTCTCACACTTATGAGGAGTTTGGATGTATGTTTGTGCCGAGTGCGAGGGTCCAATACCGGATGACTCGCGGCCTGACCGTGTTACGTGTTCGGTCCGCTGCCGGAAGGCGCGCAGCGAGCGGCTACGCATCGCACGCGCTGTCAGTAAGGCGCTAGCCGAGCGGGGCATTGAGTGAAGACGTGTATTGCCTGCGGGGTGGCCAAGGAAGTCGATGAGTTCTATCGAGTGTCTCGGCCTGGTGACCGGCGTCAGTCTCGGTGCCGCGCGTGTTACAACCGAAAGTCAAATGCCGCGAAGGCCGTTCGCATTAGGAATAACGCTGGATGGGTGAACCTCATCCGGCTTGCTGGCGAGTGCGTCGATTGCGGCGCATTGCACACGGCGAAGAATGTACTGGAGTTTGACCATATCGACCCAGCCACCAAGGTCCGTTGTATATCGGAGCTGGTTTGGATGGGTTACCCGTGGAACACGATCCGAGACGAACTGGCGAAGGTGCAGCTTCGCTGCAACCGATGCCACAACGCGAAGACAACCCGCATGGGCGAGCGGGGTCAAAAGAAGAAGGAAGACGTATGAGAATTGACAGGTTGAGTTCCGAAGAAGTTAACGCGCAAGTGGATGCGCATATTGTTCTACCGCCTGGTTCGGACTGCTGGGTTTGGGCAGGGCCTCATACGGATCTTTTCGACGGCGAGCCGGTGCTGCTGTTTAACCATGCGAAGCACGGTCCGGTGCGCGTGAAGGAGTGGCTGCGCGTCCGATTCGGTCACGACCGTCTCTTGTGGGAGCAGGCTAGACAGTACGCCGCCTGGTGCGGACTAGGCGAGCGGTGTGTCAATCCCGACCACCAGATGGAAGCTCACGTGATCAGTTGGAATGAGCTTGCTATCGGCCGTCGCAACGCTCACTCGGCACGCAAGAATGTTTCCTGAGCACTTTGAGAAGCCCGGAGCATTCTCAACACCGGAGCAACTAATTGCCTGGAATGCTCTTGTGATGCGCGTGAACGAGGCGAGGCGCAGGGCGCGAGCTGAGGCGTTCACCAGGGGCGAGATTCGACTGAGGGACGCTATCGGCTCTGAGCGCCCTGAGTGGTATCGCACCGGGCGGAAGTACGACGTTGACGAGTTGGCGCGCCAAAACGCTGGATTGAACTGGATTAATGGTAAGGCGATGAGCAGTTGGGAATACGATGAGCAAAACAGCAACGCTTAAGGGGATTGAGCCGAACGGCGCTCCGCCGTCATGGGATGCCGACAACATCCGCCGATATCTGCACCCTCACGGGGGCGGAGCATCCAACATTGACGCCGTGCTCTTTGCTGTGGGTCGGGACCCATGGAAGGACTGGCGGTCCTGGCGCCTCCCGATCTTGCGTGAGACGGCGCTAGCGGGCGCGTACGCCGCAAAGGGAGCCGGTAACAGCGGACGAGCTGTCGCATGGGTTGAGTGGTTTCAGCGTGCAGACCAGCTCTTGAAGAGCGCGGCACACCGCGCGCGACTTCAGGCGCTGAGTGACTACGACGATCAGGACCAACGTGACGATGAATTTGAAGGGTTTTGGCGATGACAGCCCCAGAACAAATCAAAGTGTCCGTCAAGTTCGATGGCGTGTCATGGACTGACATCAGTGACTATGTTGAAGGGTTCGACACGACCCGTGGACGCTCCTATGAAATGGACAGCATCGACGCAGGGGTCTGCAATCTCACGCTCAATAACAGTGACGGCAGGTTTACCCCCGGTAAAGCCACGTCGCCGTACTACCCGTATGTGATCCCTCGTCGTGAGTTGAAGGTTGAGGCAGCCGCCACAACGGGCGGCACCTTGCTTCCTGTCTTCCGTGGATCGGTTGAGAAGTGGACCGTCACTGTCGACAACGGCTCATCCGTGGTCACCGTGCCTGTCACTGATGGTCTAGCTACCTTGGCGAAGGTGCAGCTTCAGGACCCGGTGCGTTGGGTTACCGGCAACTACACGCCGGACCACTTCTACCCGCTTGACGACGGGTCGGACTCCATCACGGCGACAAACCTGATTCACCCGGAACAGCCGGGGAACGTGGTTACATCGAAGTATGGCGGGCTGGTTGCCCTGGGCGGTGATCCGTTGTACGGCTCATCAGGGGATGGGGCGTCACTGACGATCACGCAGGCTGATGGTCTTGCGGGCGGTGGGGTTGAGGTTCTTAAAAGCGCTGGCGCCGTTCTCGGCGCCGATTACTCGTTCTCGTTCATGTTCAATGTTCCGAGCATGGCGCACCCCAATGGGCAACGTCTCTTCACGATCTATGACGCCCCCGGGTCGCCAACCGTGTTCTGTGCCGTGTATCAGAACAGTCTTGACCTGACTTATGACCTGCAATTCTATGCGGTGCTGAGCACGGGTTCCCTTGACTGGACGCTACATCTTCCAGCCGGTGTCCTGGTTCCCGGCGTAACAACGCACGTGTCCTTCTATTTGAAGTCTAAGTCTGGGTCATGGCCTCAGACCTCGACTTATGCGACGGTCACGCCCGCTGCCAGCGGCACATCGTTCAACCGCGTTCTTCATTACGGGATCGATTGGCCGACGAGCGTATCGGCGAAGAACCCAACGCCGATCTACTCTGCGATGATCGGTGGCGAAGCGTCACCCAAGGTCGGTCAGGGCTACAACTATAACGGTTCGTATTCGTCGCTGGCGTTGTGGCTGGACGGGTTCCCGACCGGAACAGACCTCACCACGAACACGTATCCGCTTGCTCAGGATGTTGCTAACGCTGCGCTCCTGTCGGGCGCGGGCTATTCGTTCTCAAGCATCGCGGCGCTGGTGATGGCGCAGGCGTGGCCTACGGCTGGGAGTCTCCAAACAGGTGGGTCACCTGCCGATGCCGAAGAACTGCTGGCGCCGAGCTGGAGTGCGGGCAATACGGCCCTGGACGTTCTGCGGACGTACGCGAACTCTAATGGCGGCGTGTTCTTCTGTGATGAGCAGAACCGGCCCACATATAAGGGCCGTGATGAATACTTCGGCGGAACCTCGACGCTCACGCTTTCTGATGCCGGTGGGGCTGCTGTTGAGCCTGGCCTGACGTTTGAGGTTGATGAGGAACGGATCGTCAATCAAGCGACCGTTACCCGTCGCAACGGGTCCGTTCAGGTACTGAAGGACACTGCCTCTCAGGCCACGTATGGCCCTATCGGAGAGGACTTGGAGTCATGGGCGGCAACCGACGAGATGGCCGCGAGTGTTGGGTATTGGCGGCTTCATGAGCGGTCTACCGCGTTGACGCGGTGTGATCAGGTTGTGTTGAAGGTGTCTGCGATCCCTCTCGGGTTCGCGACCATCGCGGGGCTCTCATTCGGTCAACGGATCACCTTGGGTGATCTTCCTGTCACGGCTCCGTATTCGTCCGCCGAGTTCATTATCGAAGGCATTAGACATGATGTCACGGTTGATGGTGAGACTTACGAGTGGACGACAACGCTTTCGTTGTCGCCCGCCGAGCCTTGGGACGTGTGGATTCTGGAAGACCCGGTATTCGGTGCCATCGATGACGGTCCTGGCGTGATCGCCTACTAGTCCTCCAGGTCGACGATCACCGGCGCGTGGTCGGACGGCGAGCCCGGGAACACGGCGGGGTCACGCTCCTCTCGGTCGATGAACGCGTCCTTCACGCGAGCTGCCAGCGAGGGAGAGGCGAGCACGAAGTCGATCTTGAGGCCTCTGTCCCGTTGGTATCTGTTACGGTAGTAGTCCCAGTAGGTGTATCCCGGGGCGTGGGCCCGGGTGACCTCCGCCCAGCCGGACTCCAGGATGGACGCGAAGGCGGCGCGCTCGGCCGGGGTCACGTGCGTGGAGTTGCGGAACTGCGTCACGTCGAAGACGTCGTCGTCGGTGGGGCAGATGTTCCAGTCGCCGACGAGGGCTGCGTCCTCCCCGAGCCAGGCCTTGCCGGCCTCGCGCAGACGGGCCAGCCAGTCGAGCTTGTAGACGTAGTGCGGGTCGTCGGGCTTGCGCCCGTTCGGCACATACAGCGACGAGATGCGTACGCCGCCCGCCACGGCACTGAGGGCGCGCGCCTCGGACTCGGTCGGGTCGCCCCATCCGGGCATGCCCTCGAAGCCTACGGCGACCTGCTCCAGACCGACCCGGGAGATCAAGGCGACCCCGTTCCACTGGGAGTGGCCGACGGCCGCGACGTCGTATCCGCGGGCCTCCAGCCCCATCGTCGGCAGCTGGTCGACCTTCGCCTTCGTCTCCTGCAGCGCCAGGACGTCGATCCCATGGCGGTCGAGGAGGGCTTCGACGCGGTCGATGCGGGAGCGGAGCGAGTTCACGTTCCAGGTGGCGATGCGCACCCCCGGAGGCTACCGGGGAGGGGTTTGGAAGACTTGCGGGCATGACCGGCGCCGCGATCGACCTCCACGGTGTCGGTCGCGTCCACGAGGACACGTCCCGCGTGGTCGCCCTGGAGGGCATCGAGCTGAGCGTGCCGGCGGGGCGGTTCGTCAGCGTGATCGGCCCCAGTGGGTGCGGGAAGTCCACCCTGCTGCGCATCGTCGCGGGCCTCGAGGCGCCCGACACCGGCGACGTGACGGTGTGTGGCACCACGCCTCGCCGGGCCGCCGAGGAGAAGCGCCTCGGTCTCGTCCCCCAGCAGACGGCGCTGCTGCCGTGGCTGTCCGTGCTCGGCAACGTGACCCTGCCGGCGAAGGTCAACCGTCGCCACAACCGACAGCCCCCGCCTGACATGCATGAGCTGCTCCGGAGAGCCGGGCTCGGCGATGCCAAGCACCAGCGGCCGGCGCAGCTCTCGGGCGGCATGCGGCAGCGTGTCGCGATCGTGCGGGCCTTCGGGCTGCAGCCGGATGTGCTGCTGCTGGACGAGCCGTTCTCGGCGCTCGACGAGTTCACCCGAGAGGCGCTGCAGGAGCAGCTGCTCGAGCTCTGGGAGGGGCGCGGGGCGACGGTCCTCTTCGTCACCCACTCGATCCTGGAGGCCGTGCGCCTCTCCGACACCGTCGTCGTGATGGCACCACGCCCTGGGCGGATCGTGGACGTCGTCGACGTCGACCTGCCGCGCCCCCGGACCCAGGAGCTCATCCGCAGTCCCGAGTTCCACGTCTACGAGCTGGCGCTTCGCGAGCGCCTTCGCGACGCGTTCGAGCAGAGCGAGCGGGAGACCGCGTCGTGAGGAGAGTCCTGCATCCGGCGTACTGGGGGCCGGTCGTGCTGCTGCTCGTCGTCCTCGGCGTCCTGTGGCAGATCGGCGCGCACCAGATGCCGTACCTCCTGCCACCGCTCTCCGACGTCTGGGCGTCGCTGCGTCAGGATCCCGGCTACTTCGTGCACAACAGCTGGGTCACGCTGCGTGAGGCGCTGCTCGGCCTGCTCATCGGCTTCCTGGCGGCCTTCGCCCTGGCGATCCTCGTCAGCGAGGTGACCCTCGCCAGGCGTGCCGTGATGCCGGTGGCGGTCGTGCTGAACGTGACGCCGCTGGTCGCCATCGCCCCCGCGCTGGTGGTGGCCTTCGGCTTCGGGTCTGCGCCCAAGCTGATCCTGACCGCCCTGATCTGCTTCTTCCCGATCCTCATCAACGCATCGGTGGGCCTGCGGGCCGTCCCGATCCCCGTGCTCCAGGTCTTCGAGTCGGTGCACGCCTCGCGGTGGGAGGTGCTGTGGCACCTGCGCATCCCCGGCTCGCTGCCCTACGTCTTCGCGGCGCTGCAGATCGTCTTCCCGCTCTCGATCGTGGGCGCCGTCGTCGCCGAGCTGTCCGCGGCGGGATCGGCCGCCGGCCTCGGCACCGTGATCGGTGTCGCATCGTCCATGAACAGACTGGCCACCGTCTGGGCGGCTATCTTCGTGCTGGCCCTGATGGGCTCGTTGCTCCTGCTCCTGGTGACCGTCGTCGAGCGCCGCGCCCTGCGCTGGCACAGGTCCCGCTGAGCCTGCTCACCCCTGACGAGGAGAAGTCCATGAGAAGAGCCCGTGCACGCCTCGGCGCCGTGGCCGCGGTCGTGGTCGCGTCGCTCGCCCTGGCCGGCTGCGGCAGCGGCAGCGACGGGTCGGCCGGGAAGCAGGGCTCCGCCATCTCGGCCAAGCGCTGCGAGGCCAACAAGGCGGCCGGGAAGGTGACCTACCTCTCCGGCTACTACTGGCAGGCCTCCGCCTCGATCCTCGAGGTCATCGCCGCCGACAAGCTCGGCTACTTCAAGGACCTGTGCCTCGACGTGGAGCTCCAACCCGGGTCGGGCGACGTCAGCCAGAACAGCAAGCTGCTCGCCAGCGGTCGCGTCCAGGTCGGCGGCCTCTCGCAGCAGGACACGATGACCGCGAACGCCAACGGGCTGCGGATCACCGGCATCTCGTCGTACTCCGACGCAGGGCTCGACATCCTCATGACGATGCCGACCGTCACCGACCTCGCTCAGCTCAAGGGCAAGACGCTCGGGCAGAAGGGCTGGGTGCCGGTCGGGGTCTCCGCGATGCTCGACAAGGCCGGGCTGAAGCAGGGTGATCTCAAGGAGGTCAAGGTGGGCTACGACCCCACGATCCTGCCGCGCGGGCAGGTCGACGCGCTGGTCGGCTTCATCTCCAACGAGCCGCTCCAGCTCGCGGCAGCCGGGACGCCGGCCAAGGTGTGGGAGCCCCAGGACTTCGGCGTCCCCGGCTCGCTCGGAGCCTTCGCCGCCAACCCCGACTTCCTCGCGAAGCATCCGACCGCCGCCCAGGACTTCCTGCGGGCCGCGTTCAAGGCCTACCAGTACTGCGCCGACGCCTCGCACATCGAGCAGTGCATCGGCTTCCAGCACGACCGGGCCGGCGCCGACTCCGACCCCCAGCACGAGACGAAGGTCTGGCAGACCGAGACGAAGGTCGTCGCCGACAACCCGCTGCCGGGCAGGTTCGGCTCGATCGACGCCCGCAACGTCGCCAAGCTCGCGGGCGTCGTCACGCAGTACGGCGGCGTGAAGGTCACCCCCTCCCAGGCGGCCGGCTGGTTCGACAGCTCATTCAGCGACGCTGTGGTCGGTGCGGACGGCACAGTGATCTGGCCGGCGCCCTGATCGTCGTCGGTCAGCCGAGTCGCCAGGCCTTGGGGCCGGGTGCGGAGCGCTCGGTCGACGACCGCTCGACGCACAGCTCGTTTCCCTCCGGGTCAGCCAGCGTCACCCAGCCGCTGCCGTCGGGCTTGCGGTGGTCGGCGACCAGCGTCGCTCCGAGAGCGACGGCCTGCTCCACCTGCTCGTCCCGCGTGGCGTCGGTCGGCTCGAGGTCGAGGTGGACCCGGTTCTTGACGCTCTTGGGTTCGGGGACCGGGATGAACAGCAGTGTGGTCACGCCGGGCGCTGGGAAGTGCGGCGCGACCAGCACCTCCGGGTCGTCGTCGTAGAAGACCTGCCAACCGAGCAGAGCCGCCCAGAAGTCGGCGACCTTGCGGGCGTCGGCGCAGTCGAAGGTGATGTTGTTGATCGACACGGTCATGGTCACACCCTGGCGTGTGGGGCCGCCGGCCGCGACTGCGTTTCCGGGACTCAGGCCAGGAAGTCCTCCAGCATGCGGGGCGTCGCGGCGGCCGCAAGCGCGACGGCCTCGCCGATCGGGACATCGGGCACCAGCACCTGCTCGTGGCCAGCGGCAGTGGTTGCCGTCAGCTGCGCCAGTCCGCGCCGACGGTCCCAGAAGGACTGGTGCAACCGCCAGCCCACGATCCCCTCGGTCTCGAGCGCGGTGCGAACGGCGGTGAGCGTGCCGGTGGCGCTCACCAGGTAGCGCGCGGTGAGGGCATGGCCCAGCCGGCGGTAGCGCAGCGCGGCGCTCGCCAGGGTGAGCGGAGCCGCAACGACGAGCACGGCGAGCGGGAGCCACCTCGGCACCTCGAGGCCCCAGTGGGTGAGCAGCGAGGCAAGGACGGCCGTGGCGAGTGCCGCGACCGTCGCGTCACGCAGCGCCCGGAAGCGGTAGCGACGTCGCGTCGCCCGGCCATGCGCGGTGACGGGACACGCGACGGCCGCCCGCTCACCCAGGACCTCGGCAGCGACGTCCAGCACCACCTCGCGCGGCGCCGACGGCAGGAGGTGGGTCTCGTTGTCCTCGAGGCCGGTCGTGAGCACGTGCAGCTCGGCGCCGCGAGCGAGGCCGACCAGCGCCTTTCGCCGTACGACGGCGCCGCGGACCTTCGCCTCCTCGATCGTCGTCGCACGCCTGGTGAGGGCGCCGTGGACCCGGCGCAGCGTCGGCCCCTCCTTGCCCTGCTCGCGAACGACCTGAAGCCCGAACCAGCGGACCGCATAGCCGAGGCAGGACAGAGGCACCCAGAGAAGCACCCCAGCAGCCAGCACCCCTCCGCTGAGCAGCGCGACGTTCGCTCCGCTGAGCCAGTGCCAGATGGTCTCCACCTCGCGCTCATCGATGAGGTTGTCGAACTGGCTGGCCAGCGCGCCGAAGGCGGCGACCGCGATGGCGAGGTTGCCGACGTTGAGGGGAGCGAACCGCACCCAGGACCAGTCGAGCTGCACGACGACCTGCGGCGGGGCGGGGGCCTCCGGCTCATCGGCGGGGCGGGTGCCGTGGAGGAGCGCGACCCGGAGTCGCTCCGCCTCCGCCATCCCGAGTGAGTCCAGCTCCAGCCGGCTCTCGTCGACACCGGTGCCGACGGCCACCTTGGCGACGCCGAGGAGGCGATGCACGACGTCGGACTCCAGATCGACGCTGCGCACGCGGTCCAGCCGGGCCGTCACGGTCGTGCGGTTGAGCAGGCCGCGTCGCACCTCCAGGTGGGTGCCCGTGACGCGGTAGGTCGTGGTCAGCCACGGGATCGCGCCGACGAGGAGGACGGCGGCGACCGAGATCGGCACGACGACGTTGAACCCGATGGCAGAGCCACCTCCGACGAGCCAGGCGAGGGCCGGGACGATCGCCTTGGCGACGGTCGCCACGGGCTGCGTGGCCAGCGTGCGAGGGTCGAGTCGCTGCCACGGCGCCGTTACAGGCCCCGGCCCGCGGACCGAGCTCGTGCCGGTCCCGCCCTCCGTCCCACCGCCCGTCTGGTCCGCCATCTGGTCCGTCATGTGGCGTCCTCGGGCGTGGCCGCCGTGATGGTCACCAGTCGGGCGACGACCTCCTGTGCGACGGCGTCGTCGAGGCACGCAATGGCGACGGCCCCCGCGCTCGAGGCCGTCTGCACGGTGACGCTGCGCAGCCCGAAGGCGCGCATCAGTGGTCCCTGGGTGGAGTCGACTGTCTGCACGCGCGAGAGCGGGACGATCTCGTCGGTCCGGCTGAGCCAGCCATGGCGCACGTGGACGGCGATGTCGGTGACGTCCCAGCGATGCACGGCGTAGCGGATCCGCGGTGCCACCGTCAGCCACGGCACGGGCGCCACGACGAGCAGCACCACTCCGAGCCACAGCAGGACGCTCCACCAGCCGCCGGCGGCCAGGACGGCCGTCGCGAGCAGCGCGAGGGCGAGCGCCCACATGACGACGGCCCCGAGGGCGGCCCGCACCCGCCAGTAGGCGGGCGCGCGCGGCGACACCGGGTGTGTCGGCTGGCGCAGGGCGAGGGGGGACGTGCTCACGGCCCGAGCCTTGCACAGGGCGCTGACGCTTCGGCCGCGGATGCGGCACCCCACGGCGTACCCACCTAGGATTGCCCGACGTGGCTCTCACCATCGGCATCGTCGGCCTGCCCAACGCGGGCAAGTCCACGCTCTTCAACGCGCTGACCAAGAACAACGTGCTCGCGGCGAACTACCCGTTCGCGACGATCGAGCCGAACGTCGGTGTCGTCGGCGTGCCCGACCCCCGCCTGGACAGGCTCGCCGAGATCTTCGCCTCCGAGCGCGTGCTCCCCGCCACCGTCGAGTTCGTCGACATCGCCGGCATCGTGCGCGGCGCCTCGCAGGGAGAGGGGCTCGGCAACAAGTTCCTCGCCCACATCCGCGAGTCCGCGGCGATCTGCCAGGTCACGCGCGTCTTCCGCGACGACGACGTCACCCACGTCGACGGCGAGGTCAACCCGGGCAACGACATCTCCACCATCCAGACCGAGCTGATCCTCGCCGACCTCGAGACGGTCGAGAAGGCGATCCCGCGCCTGGAGAAGGAGGCTCGCAACAAGAAGGAGCTGGCGCCGGTCGTCGAGGCCGCCCACGCAGCGAAGGCGGCGCTGGAGGCCGGGACGCCGATCATGGCGACGTCGCTGGATCGCGCTCTGCTGAAGGAGCTGTCGCTGCTGACGGCCAAGCCCTACATCTACGTGTTCAACTGCGACACCGACGAGCTGGCCGACGAGTCGCTCAAGGCGAAGATGCGCGAGCTGGTGGCGCCGGCCGAGGCGATCTTCCTCGACGCCAAGCTCGAGTCGGAGCTCGTCGAGCTCTCCGACGACGAGGCGGCCGAGTTCCTCGCCGACGCCGGTGTGGCTGAGCCGGGTCTGGAGGTGCTGGCCCGCGTGGGCTTCGACACCCTCGGCCTGCAGACCTACCTCACGGCCGGCCCGAAGGAGGCCCGCGCCTGGACGATCCGGAAGGGCGCCACGGCTCCGGAGGCCGCGGGCGTCATCCACACCGACTTCCAGAAGGGCTTCATCAAGGCCGAGATCGTCTCCTACGACGACCTGGTGGCTGCCGGCTCGATGGTCAAGGCCCGCGAGGCCGGCAAGGTGCGCATGGAGGGCAAGGACTACGTCATGGCCGATGGCGACGTCGTGGAGTTCAGATTCAACGTGTAGTCTCGTCGAGATTCGCGCTAGAATTCTGTACGTGACCACCCTGCCGATCGCCGAGGTGCGCGCCAACCTCTCGAAGTTGGTCGAGGAGGCTGAGCGCACCCATCAGCGGGTCGAGGTCACCAAGAACGGACGGCGAGCCGCGGTGCTCATGAGCGCCGACGACTACGACTCACTCATCGAGACGCTCGACATCTTGGGCGACGCGGCCACCATGGCCGACATCCGCGAGGCCGATGAGGACATCGCGGCAGGCAGGGTGTACACCGCAGACGAGGTTGAGGCCGAGCTGCGCGCCCGCGGGATCCTCAAGTAAGTGCCGTATCGCGTTGAGTTGACGCGCCGTGCTCGGCGAGCGCTCTCGGAGGACCTTCCTGAGACCGTGGCCGCTGCCTGCTGGGCGTTCATCCTAGGACCGCTTGCGGAAAACCCTCATCGCGTGGGTAAGGCATTGCGGGACGAGATGACCGGGCGGCATGCGGCACGCCGGGGCGAATTTCGCGTGATCTACGAGATTCACGAGGACCGCATCGTTGTTCGGGTGATCACGATCCGTCACCGCCGTGACGCCTATTCGTGACGGAACCCGGTGGAGTTCCGCTTCAACGTCTGATGAAGGGGCATCCGCGTAGGTCGGCCGTCTGTAGCGAGGCCCTCATTCGCCAGCCATTCGCCAGCAGCCGCGTTGGCCTCGACGAACAGCCGAGCGGCAGCTTGCGGGTGGGGTCTTGAGCGGTCGGCCGTAGGTGGCCAACCCGGCGGCGAGAAACGTGCGCAGCGGCCCGGCGGTACCGGTGATCGGGGAGCTGCCGTGGCTTTGACTCACTGGGCCGTTAAATGCGAGCCGTCTTGGACAGCCGCCGGCGGAGAGGGCGGCGCGCGAGTTCGACCGCCTACGACGCGCCCGCAATCAGTACCGCTACGAGGCGAAGCCGGTGGGGGCCGCGGCGACCGAAGGGCCGTGCAGGTCGCGACGCTGTTCGACGCCGCCCTCGCCAGAGGGCTCGTGTCGTGACCCCGCAGTCCGCAAATAGTTCGCAAGTCTGATCCACCTGATCGAGGGCGTGCCCGACGACCGGCGGAGTCTTTTCCCCAGCGCGAAGATCTGCCCTTTCGATCCCACGCTCGGCGAGCGATGGTCGTCCCATGGGCATCAGGTACTACGCATACGCGTTCGAGCGGGATCAAGAGGACCAAGCACTGGGAGATCCGCGAGGAATCATCTCGAGCGATCCGCTTTCCGACGCGTGGGGCTTCGAGCCGCACGCGTCGGTGGCGGCCGTGACGTTCAAGCAGGCGGTGCCCGAGAGAGACATGCTCTATCTCGACAAGGCCTGGCGATACCTCCAGCAGATCACCGGGCCGCCATCAGCCACGACGCCGGCGCGGCCGGCGTACCGCATGTTCGAGGGCCGCGTGACGATGCGCAGGGAGGGGTGGATCCCGTGGTATCGCGCGCTCGCTTCGGCGGAGATGGCCGAAGTTGCGCGTGACCTTGCCGTCGTCACGGACCACATGGCCGCAACGTGCCTCGGTCACCTAGGCAACACGCCTGAAGATGTGGCGTATGCGCTGCACTTCTTGAATCGAGCGCGGACGTTCGCCGAGGGTCTCGTTGACGACGGGCGCGGCATGGCGTACATGATCGGATGAGGTCCGTGGACAGCTGCCTCGCCAACCAACACGCCCTGCGTGATAGATGCAGCGCGTGAACAGTCGTCGCTCTCAGCGGATGTCCACCGCCGAGCAGGTCACGCATTCGAAGAGCTGGACCGCCTCGCCGTCGTCGAACTCGACGGAGCGCAGGACCCACTCATGCTCGCCCTCAGGGCACGCGGTTGCGCCGATGGTCACGTCGAGCACCTCCCGCCTGTCGGCCGAGCGCGCGGCCTCGAGGTGAGAGGGGCTTCTCAGCTCAGGTCGAGCACGTGGCTCAGTCCCGCGATGGTCAGCAACCGTGCCGCAGGAGTGCCATTCCCGCATCGTACGGTCAGGGGGATCTCGCGAGAGGCGAGCAGCTTGCGCGCCCCGATCAGGCAAGCGATCCCGTAGGAGTCCATGAACGAGAGCTGCTGGACGTCGAGCACGAGCGTCGCCGGCCGTACGGCGATCGCCTCCTCGACCGCACGTCGCAGCAGCGGGCTGGTCTCGGTGTCGAGCTCTCCGGAGACCTCGACGACGGTCGCGTGAGGGTCGACCGATGTCGCGATGGCGAGGTTCGGGCCACTCGCACCTGGCACGGTCACTCTCCTCGGTTGGATTCGTGCGCCCCTGCGGGAGGCGTGCGCAGTCGTCGACTGGTCGTCCTTCAACGAGGCTATCTCACCCCTGAGGGTGATCTGGACGCGCGACACTCAGTCGAGGCGGTACGGGCTGGGACCAGGCACCCAGATGGCGTGGTGTGCCTTCTGATACGCCTCCACCGCGGTGCGGATCGTGGGGAAGAAGTGATCGTCGCCGAGAGTCCGTGCGAGCTCGTAGCTCTCCATCTTGTGCCGCACCGCGTCCTTCATCTCCGCGAAGACCAGACGTGTGCCTGCTCGCTCCAGATCGCCCTCGAGGTCCTCGAGCATGTCGGCGGCCGTCGTGTCGACGTCGGTGATGGGCTCGGCCGCGATGATGATCCACCGGGGGTGGGGGTCGAGCGCGGCGAGGCGGCGTACCTGGTCGCGGAAGGTGCGCGCGTTCGCGAACAGCAGGGGAGCGTCGAACCGGTAGATGGCCAGGCCGGGCAGGTGCTCAGTGGTCTCTCGGAAAGCCGTGTCGTGGTAGCCGCTGAGGTCGCTGGTCCGTCCGAGCATCGCCTGATGGGGCCACCAGACCCGCCGGAACACGTTGAGGATGGACATGCCGACGGCGACCGCGATGCCAGGCAGCACGCCGAGCAGCGCCACGCCGAGGAAGGCCACGACGGCGAGGATGAAGTCGGACCGGCGCTGGCGGCGGAGCCGGCGAAGCCCGGCGATGTCGGCGAGCGAGAGGGACGCGGCGATGACGACGGCCGCGAGCGCCGGCTGAGGGAGGTTGCGCAGCAGGCCCGGGGCGAAGAGCAGCATCGCCACGATCGCCGTCGCGCCGACTAGACCGGTGACCTGCGTGCGAGACCCGCTCTGGAAGGCGACAGCCGTGCGCGAGCCGCTGGTGCTGACCGGGAACCCCTGGAACAGGCCTGCAGCCAGACTGGCGGCCCCGACACCGACCATCTCGCGGTTCCCGTCGATCTCGGTGCCCGTCTTGTCGGCGAACACCGAGGCGGTCGAGATCGTGTCGGTGAGGGACACCAGGGCGATGCCGAGTGCGCCGGCGAACAGGAGACCCACGTCCCCGAACGGCACCGTCGGGATCGTGAAGGGCGGGAAGCCTGAGGGAAGCACGCCGACGAGAGAGACCCCGTGTTGGTCGAGGTCGAAGACCCCGACCGCCGCGATCGCGAGCACGACGGCGGCCAGGACGCTCGGGAACAGCGGCCACAGCCGCTGCAGCACGAGGATGAGCGCGAGGCAGGCGAGGCCGACGGCGAGCGCGGCGCCGACCGTCTCGCCGTTGGCGACGGCCTTCGTGAAGTTGACCGCCTCATCGAGGAGGTGGTCTCCCTCGACCGAGAACCCGAAGAGCTTGGGGAGCTGGCCGACCAGGATGGTCAGCGCGAGGCCGTTCATGTAGCCGATCTGTGTCGGCTTCGAGAGCAGGTCGGCGACGAACCCCAGCTTGAACGCACCCGCGAGCACGGTGATGGCGCCCACCATCAGCCCGAGCACCGAGGCGTAGGCGACCGCGGCCTGCGGGCTGCCGTCGGTCGCCACGAGCGGCAGGACGGTCGCAGCGATCATCGGGCCGAGTGAGGAGTCGGGCCCGAGCACCAGGACACGGGACGGCCCGAACAGCGCGTAGCCGACGAGCGCGAGGATCGTCGTGTAGAGCCCGGTGATCACGGGGAGGCCGGCCAGCTCGGCGTACGCCATCCCCTGCGGGATCAGAAGGGTGGTGACCACGAGCCCGGCGACGAGGTCCTTCCCGAACCACGCCGGCCGATATCCCCGGAGCGAGGCAACGCCTGGGAGGGCACGCGAGAGCGCGACCAGACGCGGGACTGCCTCTGCTGTCACACCGACCCTCCCGTCCCTCCGGCTCGCGTGGTCGTCTGGACCTGCCCTCCTCCGAGAAGATCATCCCGGCTGCCGATGTGCACCGCCCGAACTGGGGGACCCGCCGGCTCTCGGCATGTGGTCGCTGGGACTGCAGTGACCGCCGTGAGGGCCGACTGGCGGATTTTACATAGTCCGTTCGGGTCAAATCGTCACGAAGCCCTTATGTCATCGGACACACGACGCACACGCTGGGTCCACGCCTCGAGGGGGGCGCTGCGCGGACGGGGCCGGGGGGCTCCGCGACGAGAGTCCGGCGCAGGGGGAGTCTCAACGGGGGTCAGTTCATGCATGCAGCGTTTCGTCGACCGACCAGGCTGGCGCTGGTCGCAGTCCTCGCAACAGTCATCAGCGGGGTCAGCCTGCCGGCCGTCAACGCGGCCAATGTCACGAGCGCGGTGTTCAGCGGCGGTGCCGGGACCTTCACTGCGACGAACGGAACGGTGTACGCGAAGCAGGGCGCCGCGCTGACCCTGACCGTCGACACCGACGCAAGCACCCAGTGCGTCGATGTCATCGACGGCAGCGGCGCCACGATCGCTACCCAGACCGCGGACAAGGGCACCAGCAGGTGGACGTTCAGCGGATCTGCGTACCCGTGGCTGACCGCCGGCGCGGGCGCCGGGGTCGTCTCCTACACCACGAAGTCTTGGAAGGGGTTCAACACCAACGGCAAGTGCACAGCGAACCTTGGCCTGCAGACTGCCTCGTACACCCTCGACAACACGGCGCCGACCGCCACGGCCGCGCTGGCTCCCGCCCCGAACGGCGCGGGCTGGAACAAGTCCGACGTCACCATCACCTGGACCGGCGCCGACACCGGCGGCTCGGGCGTCAAGTCCCTCACCCCGGCCACCGACTCGGTGACCGCGGACGGCGCCGTCACGAAGACCACCACCGTCACGGACAACGTCGGCAACACCGGCAGCGGCTCGGTGACCGTCAAGCTCGACAAGACGGCGCCGACCATCACCGGATCCCGCACTCCCGCCGCCAACGCGAACGGGTGGAACAACACCGACGTGACCGTCTCGTTCACGCCGTCGGACGCCACCTCACTCGTCAAGTCGTCGACAGGTCCGACGACCCTGTCGTCAAACGGGGCGAACCAGTCGGTCACCGGCACCGTCACTGACAACGCGGACAACACCGCGAGCACCACGGTGAGCGGCATCAACATCGACAAGGTGGCCCCGACCCTGTCCGGCAAGCCGACCACGAACCCGAACGCCGCCGGCTGGTACAAGGGCGACGTCGACGTCGCGTGGACCGCCACCGACACGCTGTCGGGCACGTCTAACCCGGCGAACAGCACGATCACGGGGGAGGGCGCGGCGCTGACCGCGAGCGCCACCGCCACCGACAAGGCCGGCAATGCGACGAACGCGCAGAGCGCTCCGGTGAAGATCGACCGCACGGCCCCCAACACCACAGTCACCGCGCCGCCGGCCTGGAACAAGAGCGACGTCACCCTGACTCTGGTCGCGAACGACGGTCTGTCCGGCGTCGACAAGACGTTCTACCAGCTCGACGGTGGCACGCAGACCGCCGGCACGAGCGTGCCGGTGACGGCCGAGGGCAACCACACCCTGAAGTTCTGGAGCACCGACCTGGCCGGCAACATCGAGGCGGCCCACACCGTCTCCTTCGGCATCGACAAGACCTCGCCCACCATCGGGCACACCCAGAGCCCAGCGGCCAACGCCGACGGCTGGAACAACACCAACGTGACGGTGACGTTCGCCTGCTCCGACGCGCTGTCCGGTGTCGCGAGCTGCACCGACCCGCAGACGGTCACCACCGAGGGCACGGCGCAGATCGTGACCGGCACCGTGAAGGACAACGCGGGCAACACGGCGACAGACCCGGCCGCGGTGAATATCGACAAGACCAAGCCGGTCATCGCCGTCGACGCCCTCCCTGCGCCGAACGCCTACGGCTGGTACGGCGACGACGTCACCGCGACCTACACGGCCACCGACGCGCTCTCTGGCGTCAAGACGCAGGACAAGGCGCACACCTTCGGTGAGGGCGCGGCGCAGACCGACACCGCGACTGCGACCGACGCCGCAGGCAACAGCGCGTCGGTGACGACGCCGGCCGTCAACGTCGACAAGACGGCACCGACCATTACCGGCAAAGTCGTCGGCACCCCGAACGCCAAGGGCTGGTTCACCGGGGACGTCACGGTCCACTGGACCTGCGCCGACAACCTCTCCGGCGTCGTCGTCTGCCCGGTCGACTCCGTCGTCAAGGGTGAGGGTGGCAACCTGTCCGCCTCGGCGAGCGTCACCGACAAGGCCGGTCACACCGCCACCGCCACTGTCGACGGCATCAAGATCGACCGCACCGCGCCCACGACGTCGGCGACCGGAGTCCCCAGCGGGTGGGTGAACGCGCCCGTCACCGTGGGCCTGCACGCGACCGACGATCTCTCCGACGTGGCCACCACCTCCTATGCCGTCGACGGCGTCGACACCCCGGCCACGGGTGACGCCGTCACGATCGGCGCCGAGGGCGTGCACACCGTGACGTACTGGTCGACCGACAACGCGGGCAACAGGGAGGACGCGAAGACCTTCAAGGTGTCGGTGGACCTGTCCTCGCCGAGCATCACGCCCAGCCAGTCGCCCGACCAGAATGCGCACGGCTGGAACAACACCGATGTCGCCGTGAGCTTCTCCTGCGCCGACCAGACCGCGCTGTCGGGCCTCGCGGAGTGCTCGGCCCCGCAGAAGGTCAGCACCGAGGGCAAGGCACAGAAGGTCACCGGCAGCGCCGCAGACAATGCGGGGAACACCACGTCCGCGACGGCCACGGTCAACATCGACAAGACTGCGCCGACCATCACCGGCGCACCGGACCGAGCTGCGAACGGGGCCGGCTGGTACTCCGACGACGTCACGGTGTCCTTCGAGGGCGAGGACGGCCTCTCCGGCATCGACACCGTCACCGGTCCCCAGCACCTCGGAGAGGGCGCCGACCAGTCCGTCGACGGCACCGCCACGGACAACGCCGGCAACGCAGCCACGACAACCGTCAGCGGGATCAACGTGGACAAGACGGCGCCGAGCCTGAGCGCCGCCCCGACCACGAGCCCCAACACGAACGGCTGGTACAACACCGACGTCACGCAGACATGGTCAGCCGACGACGCCCTGTCGGGCCTCGCCGGCAGCAAGCCCGCCGACTCGGTCCTCTCGACCGAGGGTGAGGCGCAGACCGCCTCGGCCTCCGTCTCGGACAAGGCCGGCAATACCACCACCGCCACCAGCCAGCCGGTGAAGATCGACAAGACCGCGCCGAGCACCGCCGTCTCCGCCCCGAGCGGTTGGGTCAACAGCAGCGTCAACGTCACCCTGACGCCGCACGACGCCCTCTCCGGAGTCGACGCCACCCACTACAGCGTGGACGGCGGCGACGAGCAGACGGGCACCACGATCACGCTGAACGCCGAGGGAACCCACACCATCGCCTACGGCAGCACCGACAAGGCGGGCAACGTCGAGAAGGCGAAGACGGTCACCGTTCAGATTGACAAGAGCAACCCGACCATCACCCACGCGCTCACGCCTCGGGCCAACGGCAACGGGTGGAACAACGCCGACGTCACGGTCACCTTCACCTGCGACGACCAGGCGACCCTCTCCGGCGTCGCGAGCTGCACTGCGCCCCAGACGGTCACCGCCGAGGGCAAGGACCAGTCGGTCACGGGCACCGCGACCGACAACGCGGGCAACTTCGCGACCGACCCGGCCACGGTGAGCCTGGACAAGACCAAGCCGACCATCACCGGAAGCCGCAGCCCGGCCGCCAACGCGCTCGGCTGGAACAACACCGGCGTCACCGTGCACTTCGACGGCAAGGACAGCCTGTCCGGCATCGACTCGGTCACGCCGGACAAGACGCTCGGCGAAGGCGCCGACCAGTCGGCCGAGGGCACCGCGACCGACGCCGCCGGCAACACCGCGAGCGCAGGCGTGGATGGCATCAACGTCGACATGACAGCGCCGACCCTGACGGGCACGCCGACCGTCGCGGCCAACCACAACGATTGGTACAACGGCGACGTCACCATCGCGTGGACGGCCAAGGACGGTCTGTCGGGCATCGCCACCGAACCTGCCAACACCACGATCACCGGAGAGGGCAGCCACCTCGTGGACACCGCCACGGTGGCCGACCGCGCGGGCAACAGCACCACCGCCGACAGCGCCGCGGTCAACATCGACCGCACCGCCCCGACCACCGGTGCCGACGCACCGGCCGGCTGGAACAACAGCGCGGTCACCGTCAGTCTGGATGCCAGCGACGGCCTGTCGGGCGTCGACGCGACGTACTACGCCCTCGACGGCGGGGACACCCAACGGGGCAAGTCGGTCGCCATCGACACCGAGGGCGTCCACACGCTGACCTACTGGAGCGTCGACCAGGCCGGCAACGCGGAGGCTCCGCACAGCGTGACGGTCAAGATCGACCTCACCCGGCCGACCATCGGGCACACGGTCAGCCCGGCCCCGAACGCGAAGGGGTGGAACAACACCCCGGTGACGGTCGGCTATCACTGCGACGACGCACTCTCCGGCGTGGCGAGCTGCCCGTCCGAGGTGGAGGTCAGCACCGACGGGCAGGACCAGGCCGTCCCCGGCACGGCTGTGGACAACGCCGGCAACACCCAGACCGACAACGCGAGGGTGAGCATCGACACCGTCAAGCCGACCATCACGGGCGCCCCTGACCGGGACGCCAACCTGAACGGCTGGTACGCCGGTGACGTGACGGTCAGCTTCGACTGCCACGACAGCCTGTCCGGCATCGCCCACTGCCCAGCGCCCTCCACGCTAGGCGAGGGCAAGGAGCAGTCGGTCGAGGGAACCGCGACCGACACCGCCGGAAACAGCAAGGACGCCACCGTCGGGTCCATCAACGTCGACAAGACCGCGCCGACGCTGACAGGCGCCGCCACCACCGACCCGAACGGCGCCGGCTGGTACAACGGCAACGTCACCATCAGGTGGACCGCCGCCGACCTCCTGTCGGGCTTGGACGGCCCGACGCCGACCGACAGCACCATCGACGGCGAGGGCGCCGGCCTCACCGCCGGCACCTCGGTCCGTGACCTGGCAGGCAACGCGACCTCCTCGATGAGCGCCCCCGTCAAGATCGACCGGACCGCGCCGAGCACGACGGTCTCGGACGTCTCCGACTGGAGCAGCAGCGCCGTCACGGTGAAGCTGACGGCGAGCGACAACCTCTCGGGCGTCGCGGCGACGCACTACCAGCTCGACAAGGACCCCGCCGGCACCGGCACCAGCGTCACGATCGCCACCGAAGGCATCCACACGCTTCAGGTGTGGAGCGTCGACGTCGCCGGCAACGTCGAGGCCCAGAAGAACATCGCGGTCAAGATCGACAAGACGGCGCCCGGGATCAGCCACACGCTGTCACCGGCCCCCAACGCGCGCCGGTGGAACAACAGCGACGTCACCGTCACGTTCACCTGCACCGACAGCGGCTCCGGGATCGCCGAGTGCACCGCACCCGTCACCAAGGGCGAGGGTGCAGCGCAGAAGGTCGAGGGCACGGCGACGGACAGGGCGGGCAACTCGGCGACCGACGAGGCCACGGTCAACGTGGACAAGACGAAGCCCACCGTGACCGGCACCTTGTCGGCCGGCGCCAACGGCAAGGGCTGGTTCAACGCCGACGTCACGGCGACGTTCACCTGCGCCGACCAGGACGGCCTCTCCGGCGTCCTGTCCTGCCCCGCCGCCAAGACGCTGGGCGAGGGTGCGAACCAGAGCGTCGGCGGCACTGCGACCGACGCGGCGGACAACACCAGCGACGCCTTCACGATCACGGGCATCAACGTCGACACGACCGATCCGACCCTGTCTGGTGCCGCCACCACGGCGCCCAACGGCAACGGCTGGTACAACGGCGACGTCACCGTGAAGTGGTCCGCAGCCGACTCTTTGTCGGGCATCGACGGTGCCGATCCGGCGAACACCACGATCACCGGCGAGGGCGACGCCCTGTCGACCAGTGCCTCGGTGAGGGACAACGCCGGCAACACGGTCAGCACGACGCTCACGGGCGTCAAGATCGACCGGCATGCGCCCAGCACCCACGCCACCGCACCGAGCGGATGGCAGAGCAGCGACGTCACCGTGAAGCTCAGCGCGACCGACAACCTGTCGGGAGTCGCGGGCACCTACTTCGCGGTGGACGGCGGTGCCACGCAGACCGGCACCACGGTCGCCGTCACCAGCGAGGGCACCCACAAGGTCGCCTACTGGAGCGTCGACAACGCCGGCAACATCGAGACCGCCGGCACGGTCACCGTCCTGGTGGACAAGACGGCGCCGGTGATCACCGGCAAGGCAACCACCAGCCCGAACGCCGCAGGTTGGTACAACGCTCCGGTCACCGTGCAGTTCGACTGCAAGGACGCCGTCAGTGGCATCGCCAGCTGCCAGCCGGACGCGACGCTCGCCGCCCAAGGCCCGAACGCCGTCACGGGCACGGCCGTCGACAACGCCGGCAACAAGGGCACCACGACCGTCACCGGCATCAACGTCGACACCGTCGCTCCGAGTGTCACGATCGGCGGGATCAAGGACGGAGCGACGTACACGATCGGCGCCGTCCCCACGGCCACTCCGAGTGCGACCGACGACACCAGCGGGCTGGCCGCCCCGGCGACGGGCACGAAGACGGGGGGCACCGCCAACGGCGTGGGCACCTTCACCTACACCGCGACGGCGACCGACAAGGCCGGCAACGTGGGCACGGCCACGGCGACCTACACGGTGGTCTACGGATACGGCGCCACGCTGTTCCTGCAGCCGGTCAACGACACCGCCCACCAGACGGGCCTGTCGACCAGCGTCTTCAACGCCGGGCAGACGATTCCGATGAAGTTCCAGCTCAAGAACGCGGCCGGCCAGGTCATCGCGGCAGGCAGCGCTCCGAAGTGGCTGAACCCGGTCAAGGGCAGCGCCACCACAGCGGCGGTCAACGAGACGGCGTACACCGCAGCCGCGTCGGTCGGCGGCACCTACACCTGGGACGGCTCGCAGTACCAGTACAACTGGAAGACCGACAAGACCCAGGCCGGCAGCTACTGGCGGGTGGGTGTGACTCTCGACGACGGGCAGACCTACTTCGTCACCATCGGTCTGCGCTGAGAGTCGTTACGTGGGGCCCCGCGTCGCGGACGCGGGGCTCCACCGCTGTCTCCGGCCGGCGGGCGGATGTCCACCGTGGCCAAGAGGGCCACGGATATTCGTCAGGGATTCATGTCGTGGTCGACCAGCGCAGGGCCGTGGGCGCCAGAGTGTCGCACCGTCCCGACTCACCTAGGAGTGCTGTGCGTACCTCGCTCATTCCGGCCGTCGCTGCCGGCGCCGCCATGATCATCGTCCCCCTCGCAGCTCATGCCGCGCCGGGCGGCAAGACGAGCACCCAAGGCTCGTTCACCTACGCCGTCTACGGCGACGCGCCGTACGGCGTGAACCCGACCGACACCTCGGAGACCGACGCCACCCCGGCGTTCATCGACGCGGTCAACGCCGACCCCGACGTGAGCACGGTCGTGCACGTCGGCGACATCCACTCCGGCAAGCAGTACTGCACCGAGGCCTATGACCGTCAGATCGCCGACCTGTGGAGCCACTTCGCGGACCCGATGGTCTACACCCCCGGTGACAACGAGTGGACCGACTGCCACAAGCCCGGCGAGGGCGGCGGCACGTACAACAAGACCACCGGGCAGATCACCTACGTCAAGGACGCCCAGGGCAACCCGGTCGACTACGCCGGTGGCAACCCCGTGGCCAACCTCGACCTGGTCCGCTCGATCTTCTTCCCCCAGCCGGGCGCCACCCTGGGCAGCGGCTCCCTGCAGACGGTCTCCCAGGCCACCGCGTTCGACCCGGCGCACCCCGAGGACGCCCAGTACGTCGAGAACGTGATCTGGAAGCAGAAGGGCTTCGTCTTCGTCACGCTGAACATCCCCGGCGGCTCGAACAACGACACCGACCCCTGGTACGGCGCACCGACGATCAGCGACGAGCAGGCCGCCGAGACCCAGCAGCGCACAGCCGCTGACCTGCGCTGGCTCGACCACGCCTTCGACGTCGCCTCGGCAGAGGACGCGCAGGGCGTGGTGCTCGTCCAGCAGGCCGACATGTGGGACCTCGACGGCAAGGCCGTGACGCACCTGAGCCAGTACGAGCCGATCGTGAAGAGCCTCGCCGAGCACACCCAGGCGTTCGGCAAGCCGGTGCTGGCCCTCGAGGGCGACTCGCACGTCTACCGCTCCGACAACCCGCTCCAGCAGGGCGCGCCGTGCTCCGGCGACGCCGGCGTCTGCTCCTACGACGCCTGGAACAGCCATCCCTCCTACGACGTGCCGAACTTCCACCGGATCGTCGTCCACGGAAGTACGGTGCCGCTGGAGTACCTCAAGCTCGTCGTCACTCCCGGCGGGCACCAGGCTGCGACCGACACCAGCTTCGGCCCGTTCTCCTGGTCGCGCCACCAGGAGGGCTGACGTTCGAGGGATAGTGGGCGGATGACCGTGGCGCGCAAGCTCCAGATCCGCCCTGCGACCTCCGTGGTCGTCCTCGGGCAGCCCGCCGGCGTGGACCTCGAGATCTGGCCGGACTGCCTCGTGGTGAGTGATCCGGCGGACGCGGCGACGGCAGATGCCGTCGTCGCGTTCGCGGTCCGCGTGACCGACCTCGACGACGTCGCGGCGCCCGCGCTCGCCGCCGCGCGGGAGGACCGTCTGGTCTGGATCGCCTACCCCAAGAACAGACAGCTCGGCACCGACCTCACCAGGGACGTCCTCGCCGTCCTCGCCGCCGAGCGCGGCGTGCAGCCGGTCCGGCAGGTCGCGATAGACCCCGTCTGGTCCGCACTGCGCTTCCGCCCGGCGTAGCGGGCTCCTCGGGCCCGCTCGTCTGACCGACCGGCGTCGGGCTACGGTGACGCCGTGACTCCTCGTGCTCTCCCGTTCTCGACGATCCCGGGCGGCGTCGCCCGATGAGCGCGCCCGAGACCGAGCCGGTCGTCATCCACACAGACGGCGGCTGCACGCCCAACCCAGGGCCGGGCGGCTGGGGAGCGGTCCTGCGCTACGGCGAGCACGTCCGCGAGATGTGTGGCGGGGAGGCCGGCACCACGACGAACAACCGGATGGAGCTCACCGCGCCGATCGAGGCACTCGAGGCGCTGAACCGGCCGATGACGGTGCATCTCTTCACCGACAGCACCTACGTCCGCAACGGCATCACCTCGTGGTTGGCCGGCTGGAAGCGCAACGGCTGGAAGACGGCCGCCAAGCAGCCGGTCAAGAACGCCGACCTCTGGCTGCGCCTCGAGGAGGCCTGCGCCCGGCACCAGGTCCAGTGGTTCTGGGTGAAGGGGCACGCGGGCGTCGCCGACAACGAGCTGGCCGACCAACTGGCGACCCGAGGGATGCGGCAGGCGATGGGGATGATGGTCCCGTGACGCTGTATGAGCGGGCCGGCGGGTTCGACGCGATCCTCGAGCTGTGCCGGCACTGGCACGAGCTGTGCACCGCCGACCCGTTGGCCGGGCATCCCTTCGAGCACATGACCATGCCGCATCACGACGAGCGGCTCGCCGCCTATCTGGCCGAGGCGTTCGGCGGACCGCCGCTCTACACGGCCGGCTACGGGGACGAGTCGTTCATGCAGCGGCTCCATGCCGGCAACGGCGTCCACGAGGAGCTCGACGAGGCGTGCCTCGCGCTGTGGGACCGCGCGGTCGGCGACGTCGGCATCCTGCAGCCGGCCGCCGACGAGATCCGCGCCTACTTCCGGAGGGCGACAGTGGACCAGCGTGCGTACGGCGAGAGCCCGGAGCAGGTCCCGGACGAGCTGCCGTTCAACTACGCGTGACCTGACGCGACCCGCCGCTACGCTCAACAGCCATGAGCGCTGAGGCCGCGGACATCGTCGTCGTCGGACACGGACTGGCAGGGCTCGTGGCCGCGGCTGAGGCCGCCGACGCCGGCCGGCGCGTCGTGCTGGTCGACCAGGAGCCGGAGCAGAGCCTCGGGGGGCAGGCGTTCTGGAGCCTGGGCGGCCTCTTCTTCGTCGGCAGCCCCGAGCAGCGCCGGATGGGCATCAAGGACTCCCACGAGCTGGCCTGGCAGGACTGGCTGGGGAGCGCGCAGTTCGACCGCGAGGAGGACCTGTGGCCCCGCCGCTGGGCGGAGGCGTACGTCGACTTCGCCGCCGGCGAGAAGCGCGCGTGGCTGCGCGAGATGGGCCACCGGGTGTTCCCGATCGTCGGCTGGGCCGAGCGCGGCGACGGTCGGGCTGACGGGCACGGCAACTCGGTCCCGCGCTTCCACCTCACGTGGGGCACCGGCCCTGGGGTGGTTGAGCCGTTCGAGCGACGGGTGCGCGAGCATGCGGCGACCGGCCGGATCCGCTTCGCCTTCCGGCACCGCGTCGACGAGGTCCTCGTGGAGCACGGCGCCGCGGTCGGCGTCCGGGGCAGGGTGCTGGAGCCGAGCGCCATCGAGCGCGGGAGGGCCTCGTCGCGGGTCGAGGTCGGCGACTTCGAGCTGCGGGGGCAGGCGGTGATCGTCACCAGCGGCGGCATCGGCGGCAACCACGACCTCGTGCGCAAGGCGTGGCCGGCCCGGCTCGGCGAGCCCCCGAGGAGCATGGTGAGCGGCGTTCCCGCGCATGTGGACGGACGGATGATCCAGATCACCCGCGACGCGGGAGCACGGATCATCAACGACGACCGGATGTGGCACTACGTGGAGGGGATCCGCAACTGGGACCCGATCTGGGCCAACCACGGCATCCGGATCCTTCCCGGTCCGAGCAGCCTCTGGCTCGATGCGACCGGGAGACGTCTCCCGGCGCCGTACTTCCCGGGCTTCGACACGCTCGGCACGCTCAAGCACCTGCGCGCCACCGGCTACGACTACTCGTGGTTCGTGCTGACGCAGTCCATCATCGACAAGGAGTTCGCCCTGTCGGGCTCAGAGCAGAACCCCGACATCACGGGCAGATCGGTGCGCGGCGTGGTCGACCGCGCACGCAAGGGACCGGGTCCGGTGCACGCGTTCATGGAGCACGGCGCTGACTTCGTCGTGGCCGAGGGCCTCACTGAGCTGATCGCCGGGATGAACCGGCTGGCCGACGTCGACCCCGCCGGACCGAGGATCGACGAGGCGGCGCTACGCGACGTCATCGTGCGGCGCGACCGCGAGGTCGCGAACCGCTACACCAAGGACGCCCAGCTCACCGCTGTCTACGCGGCGCGGAACTACCGGGGGGACAGGTTCTCGCGCATCGCGAAGCCGCACCGGATCCTCGACCCGAAGGCCGGACCGCTGATCGCGGTGAAGCTGCACATCCTGTCGCGCAAGACACTCGGCGGCCTGGAGACCGACCTGTCCGGTCGCTGCCTGACCAGCGCGGGCACACCGCTGCCGGGGCTGTACGCCGCCGGCGAGGTCAGTGGGTTCGGCGGGGGCGGGATGATGGGCTACAACGCGCTCGAGGGGACGTTCCTCGGGGGCTGTCTCTTCTCCGGGCGGGTCGCCGGCCGCGCGGCGGCTGCCGCGCTCTGAGCGCGCTCGGGGCGGTCAGGCGTGCGCCGCGTCCAGGCGTGCGCCGCGGTCAGGCGTGAGCACCGCCGGCCAGGTTGAGGCCGACCACGCCGGCCACGATCATGCCGAGGCAGACCACCTTGAGCCAGCTCATGGACTCGCCGAGCCACAGGCAGCCGATGGCGGCGACGACCGCCGTGCCGACGCCCGACCAGATCGCGTAGGCAATCGAGACGGGCAGCGTCCTCACCACCAACGACAGCAGCCAGATCGAGATCGCATAGCCGGCGACGACGGCGAGCGACCAGGTCGGGTCGTGGAACCCCCGCGTGCGGGGGAGTGAGGCGGTGGCGCCCACTTCGAGCCCGATCGCACTGAGCAGGAGCAGGACGGCGTACATGATCATCTCCAGAAGGCGGGACGTAGCGAGTGCTACACGCCTTAATGTAGCACTCGCTACGTCGGGGTGCACAATGTGTCCGTGTCCCGCCGCGACGAGCTCCTCGACCTGGTCACCGACCACGTGCTGGAGAACGGCCTCATCGGCCTCACCCTGCGCCCCGTCGCCGCCGCGATCGGCACGAGCGACCGGATGCTGCTCTACCACTTCGGCAGCCGCGACGAGCTGGTGACCGCGGTCGTGACCCGCACCGAGGACCGGGCCATCGGCGCGATCGACCGACTGCCGCCGGCCCCCGGCGTGCGGGCAGCCGTCCTTCGGCTGTGGGAGGCCTACCAGCAGCCGCCGCTGCACGGCTGCCAGGACGTCTACCTCCAGGCGGCGGCGACGGGCCTCATCGGCCAGGAGCCCTACCGCAGCGTGGTCCGAGCGGCGAACCAGCGTTGGGTGCGCGCGCTTCGCGGCTACTTCGTCCGGTGCGGGGCGGCTCCCGAGCGGGCGCAGCGCATCGTGACGCTGGTGGACTCGAGCCTGTTCGGCTTCCAGCTCGACCTGGCGACCGACCGGCCCGAGGAGCTGGCCCAGGGCGTCGACGATCTCGCCTCTGCCGCGGCGGCGCTGGCCTGAGCCGGGTCACCGTCGCCTCATCACGGCGCAACAGCGCGACGCGCCCACCAGGAGGACCCTGGTGGGCGCGTCATCTGGGTGTCGACTACTTGCCGGCGACCGCCTGGAGCCAGGTCTCGCCGTTCGGTGAGCCCACGCCGGTGACGTCGTCATAGCCGTCCCGGACGTGGATCGTCAGCTGCTCGTCCTGGTCGAAGGTGCGCAGGATGTAGGCGTAGCCAGCGCTGGCGTCGATGCCGTTGACGTAGTTGACCCGCACGGTGCCCGGGTAGGTCGCGCGGTCGGCCTTCGTGATGTCGACCGAGGCCGCGCGCGCCGCGTAGAGCACCGGGTTGGCCAGCCCGAACGAGTGCCCGGCGCGCTGAGCCGCGAGGGCCAGCATGCCGGCGTAGAGCGGCGAGGCGAGGCTCGTCCCGCCGATGCGGTACTCGTCGTAGGCCTGCGAGCCGTCGGGGAACGACTGGGTCTCGCCGATGAGCATGCCCGTGTTCGGGTCGCCCAGCGCGCTCACGTCCGGCACCGCCCGCATCGCCCGGCCGCCGTACGTCTGGGAGATCGTCGACGGGACGACCCCGGCCTGGTACGACGGCTGCGCGAACAGCCGGCTCGTGCCGCCGCCGGAGCCGTAGAGGTAGGTCGGCGCCGGGAACGCACCGTTCTTCAGCGTCGACGTCCCCGACTCCCAGCCGAGCTCGAAGACACGGCTGTTGTCCGCGCCCACGCCGAGCGCCGTGCCGCCGACGGCGGTCACCAGCGGGCTCGACGCCGGCCAGTCGGGGGTCGGAGCCGCGCCGGCGACACCGCCGGTCTCGTCGCCGTTGTCACCGCTGGAGTAGAGCAGCGAGATGCCCTCGAGGGCGGCCTGGACCTGAGTGTCGAGCGAGGGCTTGATGTAGCCGGTGGGCAGTGCCTCGCCGCCGTACCCGTAGGAGTTCGTGACGATGTCCGCCACGTGCTCGTCGACCACGCGGTTCATGAGGGCGTCGAGGTCGCGGTAGTTGTTCGGAGCGCCGAGGTAGACGATGTCGGCACCGGGCGCCATGGTGTGCACGGCCTCGACGTCGAGGGTCTCCTCGCCGGCCCAGCCCTGCGGGTCCTGCTTGCGGTTCTCAGGCCGGTTGTAGGTGCCCGGGGGGACGATCTGGCGGAAGTGGCCCTTGATCGAGGGCAGTCCGTGACGCGCGGAGTAGGTCTCGACGTCGGACTCGATCGTCGGCGAGGCGTAGGCGTCGATGACGGCGACGGTCACCCCGGTCCCGTCGTTGCCCGTCTTGATCGCGTCGCTCATGCCGTAGGCGCCCTGAAGCTGAGCGCCGGCATACCCGCACGGCGCGAAGGGCGGCGAGTCGGGGGGCAGCGCCGTGCCGTCCGGGGTCGGCGTGTTCTGGGGCGTCTTCTCACCCCAGAACGACGAGCACGGCCGGGCGTTGTGGAAGACGGGCGGTGCGGGGGTCGTCTTGTGGGGGACGGCGAGCGTCTGGGACTCATCGAGGCCGATGACCGCCTCGACGCTGCCCAGGCTGCTCGGGATGGAGAGCGGCGCGGTGTTGCTGCGGACCTGCTTGCCGTTCACGGAGTACTCGGCGAACGACGTGGAGAACGCGCTGGCCGCCTGGGAGGCCGTGCCGGTGGCCTCGACGTACTTCTGGTTCGCTGGGACGCCGGTGACCTTGAAGCCCTGGCCGGTCAGCCACTTCCTGACCGCGTTCACGTCGGCGGTCGAGGGTGAGAACTGCGCACGGAACTGAGCGGGGGTGAGGAACTTCCCGTAGTTCGCGCTGCCCGGCGTGGAGACCGAGAGGGCGAGCTGCTGGGCGGCGTCGCCGCCGCGCAGGCCCAGATAGACGCGGAAGTCGACGGCTGTCGAGCCGGCGACGGCGCCCACCTTGTGGGAGGCGTTCGCCCAGCTGGGGACGCTTCCCGGCAGTGTCGTTCGGTTGCTGGCCGCCTCTGCGGCGGTGGTCGTGACCAAGGTGGTGCCGGTCCCGAGAACGAGGGCCGTGGCGAAGGCCGCGGCCGTAGTCAGACGTGTCACGTGAACTCCCGTCCGGATCTGATTCCTGCCCGATGCAGGAAATGCAACGTATGCCGATGAACCGTCGAGGTAAAGGGTGAACTTTCTGCTCCCCGGGTGCTAGGCCGGAAGAAGTTGCGGAGAGGGGTTCGCGATTCCCCCCTCTCAGGCGTGGTCGGCCAGCCGACCCGCCAGGTCGAGCAGGTCGCGGTCGCGGTGGGGCGCAGCGACGAGACACACCGCAGTCGGCAGCCCCTGCCCGGTCCGGAGCGGGATGCTGAGGGCCGGCATGCCGCCGAGACTGGCCAGGCAGGTGATCCGCACGGTGGCCTCGCGCGTCGCCTGCGTGTCCGTGCCCACGAGCGGCGCGACGGACGCCGCACCGGGCAGCACGAGGACGCGGTCGCCCACCAGCTCGCGGATGTCCGCGCCGGCCCGCTCAGCGGCCTGGGCGGCCTCCTCGGCCTGTGTGGGGGAGATGCGGGACGCGCTCTCGAACCGTGCCCGCACGTCGTCGCCGAGCGTGTCCAGACGCGGGCGCAGCCAGTCGCCGTGCTGCTGCCAGGCCTGCGCGGCCTGGTGGAGGCGGAAGGCGGCGGCCCAGCTCTCGAGCCGGTGCAGCGGCCACCGCTCCTCCCGGGCGAGCGGCGGCAGCCAGGCTCGCACGGCGGAGGCGACGTCCGGCTCGGCGAGGTCGAGCAGCTCCGGGACGACGACCAGGGTGTCGGTGGCTGCCGGAGCCCGGTCGGGGAGGAGCACGTCTCCGACTGCCCTCAGCGTGAAGGCCGAGCGGGTCAGCCAGCCGACGGCGTCGTAGGTCGGAGCGAGCGGGAGCAGCCCCGCGGTGGACACCACGCCGTGCGTCGTCCGAAGACCGAAGAGACCTTGGTAGGCCGCCGGCACGCGGATCGAGCCGGCGGTGTCCGTCCCCAGTCCGATGCTGGCCTGGCCGAGACTGACCGCGCTGGCCGAGCCGCTGCTGGACCCGCCGGGGACGCGGTGCGGCGCGCGGGGATTGGGCGGTGTGCCGTGATGGGGGTTGGTGCCGGTCAGGCCGAACCCGAGCTCGACGGTCTGCGCGATCCCGCGGATCTCCGCGCCGGCCTCGAGCAGCAGCCCGACGGCGGCCGCGTGCTCGGTCTCCACCGGAGCGTGCCGCAGCCACTCCGGGTTGCCGGCGCCGATCCGCTGTCCGGCCAGAGCGAAGAGGTCCTTGACGGCGACGGTCTCCCCGGCCAACGGCCCGTCCGGATCGCTGCCCGGCACGAGCGGATCGCCGACGATCCGCCAGATGCGGCGGTCGATCGCCGGGGAGGGATCCGACACATGGGCTGCGGTGATCCGCCAGCCGTCGTCGAGCCGGGCCCACAGCTGCGTCTGCTGCCCGCGACCTCCGGGCGCGTGCTCGGTCACCGCGACGACGAGGGCGTGGTCGTCGTCGATGGTCTGGACGTGGGTCTGGACGAGCCGACGCTGCGCGCCGGCGCCGCTCAGGGAGTGTGCGATCGCGTCTTGTCCGACGAGGAGCCCGTCGGCGTCGCCGCGAAGCGTGGTCTCAGCCGGCGCGAAGAGGCGCGCGAGGACACCGGCGTCGCCGGCAGCGAGCGCCTGCTCGTAGGCGCGGAACGCCTCGACGAGGCCGGCCGGAGGCTGCGGGTTCCGCGCGGTCATGGCCTGACCCTACGTAACGGCGGCGTGTGCGGCCTCAGAGCACCGCGAACGCGACGGCAAGCACGACGGCGGTGAGCACGATGCCGCCGGCGAACAGGCCGGTGAACCCGAACCCCGGGAGCGGCTCGCGAAGGCGCATCGCACGCTCCGTGCGCGCCCACCTCGCCGAGGCGGTCAGGGCGACGACGGAGGCCAGCGCGAGGAGCAGGACGACGAGCGCCTTGCGCACCCACACGGTCTCGGGGACCTTGAGCGAGTGCAGGGCGACGGCTCCCGCGACGATGGCCAGGGACGTTCGCACCCAGGCGAGGAACGTCCGCTCGTTGGCGAGGCTGAAGCGAGGGTCCGGCTCCTGCCCGACGTCGTAGACGTGGTGCGGTCGGCGATGGGACCGGTCATCCTGCATACCCGCAGCATGGCGGATCGGGGTGGCCGGTAGGTTGCGAGCCATGGTTACCAGCGAGTACGACGCCCACATCGCTGTCGCGCAGGTGGCGTCCGGCGACTACGACGTGGAGCTCGACGGCGGCTGGGTGGTCGGCGGCGGCGTCAACGGGGGCTACCTGCTCGCAACGCTCGGCAACGCCATCCGTGCGGCTGTCCCGACCAAGCCCGACCCGATCTCGGTGAGCGCCTACTACCTCAGCGCGAGTGTGCCGGGACCGGCCCGCGTCACGACCGACGTCAAGCGCGAGGGCGCCTCGGTGGCGACCGTCGCCGCCGACCTGTGGCAGGGCGACGAGATCCGGATCACCGCCCTGGCGACGTACGGCGACCTGCGCGCCCTCCCGACCGATGTCGAGACGACCGCCGAGGAGCCGGACCTGCCCCCGCGTGAGCGCTGTGTGCCCAACTCCCTGGCGCCGGAGGACATCCGGCGGATCGCACCGATGATGGACCGCTTCGAGATGCTGTTCCACCCGGACCACGTCGGATGGGCCGTCGGGCGGCCGTCCGGCCAGGGCGTGATCAGTGCCTGGTTCCGGCTGAAGGACGGGCGCGAGCCCGACCCGATCAGCCTGTTGAGCGTCGTCGACCTGCTCCCGCCGGTGACCTTCGACCTCGGTCGACCGGGCTGGGCGCCGACCCTCGAGCTCACCGCCCACATTCGAGCCGTGCCGGCGCCGGGCTGGCTGAAGGTGCGTCACGCCACGCGCAACGTGGCCGGCGGGATGTTCGAGGAGGACTGCGAGGTCTGGGACTCCGCCGGCCGCCTGGTCGCCCAGAGTCGGCAGCTCGCCCGGCTGCCCCGCGGCTGAGGTGTCGGCAGGCGGCCGGCCTACAGGCTGAACGCCGACCGCTCCATGGCGAAGACCCAGCGCCGCCCGGGATGCTCGCTGACGGACCAGAACAGCCCGGACGGGGCGTGGTAGCAGAGGTCCTCCGGTCCCATCGGCGTCGCCCAGCGGTGCTGGCGGAACGAGCCGGGCAGACCCGTCATCACCGATCCCAGGCCCCACCGACCGTGCGAGACGGTGACGTAATAGCGACCGTCCACGACCGAGACACCCTGCATCCGGGCCTGGCCGGACTCGTCGATGCGCAGCGGGCGGGTCACGCCGTCCGCCCCGGCGGCGAGCAGACCGGTCATGGGGTCGATGGCGAACCGCGCGAGGCGCTGCGTCTGCCTCGCCGACCCGTACTCTCCGACCACCAGCGCGGTTTCCGACCCCGAGCGGTCCAGCGACAGGAACGAATAGCGCAGGCGCTCGGCGCCGTCGAGCGCGTCGGCGCGGTAGGAGGACCGCACAGGTAGGAGGTAGCGATGGCCATGGGTCTCGGACGGGTCGAGGAGCAGGTCGTCGAGACGGAAGGTGTGCAGCCCCTGGGCAGTCGCGGCGACGTGAAGGAAGGGCCCTTGCCAGACGATGCCTCCGGCGTGCACCCGCACCGGCTCGACGCCTCCTGACGCGGTCGGGGTCACCAGGAGGACGTGGCGGTAGCACCGGGTGACGAGGTCGAGCACGGAGATCCGAGCGCCGAGGCCAGCGGTGGAGTACCACGACACCATCAGCACCTCGCGGGTGACGTCGGTGCGGTAGGAGTTCGTCACGCCTTGTGGGAACCACGTCGGGTCCTCGGCGTCGGCTCGCTCCCAGGCGAGCGCGCGATGCACCGCTCGGCCTGGGGCGAGCGAGCGACGCAGGCGCTGGGGCAGATCGGCCAGCAGCGGCGCCAGGCCGACCCGTCCGCCGCCGTCCGCCGCACAGGCGGCAGCCAGGGCGTCGATCTCCGGCTCGTTCTCGGCGGTCCGGGTCAGCTGCAGGCTCACCTGCCCGATCCTGCCGTGCTCGGCGGCTAAGGTCACCCGTCATGGAGGAGACCGACCAGCTGGTCGTCGGCGCCGCCGTCGTGCGTGCCGGGACTGTGCTCGCAGCGCGCCGCACCATGCCGCCGGAGACGGCCGGCGGGTGGGAGTTCCCGGGAGGCAAGGTCGAGCCGGGCGAGACACCGGATGAGGCGGTGGTGCGCGAGGTCGCCGAGGAGCTCGGATGCACGGTCGAGGTGACCGGATGGCTCACGCCGACCGTTCCCATCACCGAGAGCCTCCTGCTCCGGGTCGCCACGGTGCGCCTGCTCGAAGGGGAGCCGGAGCCCGTGGCGGACGAGGCGGCCCACGACGCCGTCCGCTGGCTCGCCGCCGACGAGCTGGACGAGGTGGACTGGCTGGAGGCCGACCGGCCGTTCCTACCCGAGATCGACGCACTCCTGGCGCAGCTCGACCGGCGACTGCGAGCGATCTTCTTCGACGAGGCCGGGGCGACGACCGTCGCCGGCCGCCTGCGCGCCGACGGCTGGGACGCCGAGGTCGTGCGCGAGCGCTATCAGGGCGAGGACGACGACGAGGACCACCCGTGGGCTGTCCTGAGCGACGCACCCGAGCTGGTCATGGAGCTGCTCGCCGACGAGCACGAGGGCTGGCTCGACCTCGGGGACATCGAGATCACCGGCCCCGCCGACCACCCTCGGCCCGATCTCCCGGCGGCTCCCGAGCGGTTCAAGCGGCCGCCTCAGTAGTCTGGGCGCGTGCCTGACGAGCGACTCCTCCTGGTCCACGCCCACCCTGACGACGAGACCATCGCCACCGGCGCCACGATGGCGAAGTACGTCGCCGAGGGCCGGGGCGTCACGCTGGTGACCTGCACGGCCGGGGAGATGGGCGAGATCCTCGTCCCGGAGCTGGAGCACCTGGCCGCCGACCGCGAGGACCGCCTCGGCGAGCACCGTCGCGAGGAGCTCGCGGAAGCGATGAAGGTGCTCGGCGTGACGGACCATCGCTACCTGGGCGGCTTCGGCACCTACCGCGACTCCGGGATGCAGTGGCACGAGGACGGCTACGCCATCGCGGCCGACGACGTCCACGAGAACGCGTTCTGGCGTGCCGATCTCACCCAGGCGGCCGACCACCTGGTCGAGATCATCCGCGAGGTGCGGCCGCAGGTCCTGGTCACCTACGACCAGTTCGGCCACTACGGCCACCCTGACCACATCCAGGCTCACCGTGTGGCGACGTACGCCGCCGCGCTGGCTGCCGTGCCGTCCTACCGCGCCGGGTCGACCGAGGACGGCGGGCTCGGCGAGCCGTGGGACATCCCGAAGATCTACTGGACCGCGATGTCGGAGAGCCGACTGCGCGAAGGGCTCCGGCGCCTGCGGGAGGCCGGCGACGCGACGACGTTCGAGGGCATGGACCCGGACGGTCCGCTTCCGATGGCCTCTGCCGACGCCGATCTCGCTGCCGTCGTCGACGCAGCAGACCACGTGGAGCAGAAGATGGACGCGATGCGCGCCCATGCCACCCAGATCACCACCGACGGTCCGTTCTTCGCGCTCTCGAACAACGTGGGCAGCCAGGTGTGGGGCGTGGAGTTCTTCCGGATCGCCAAGGGCGAGCGCGGGCCGGTCGGGGCGGACGGTCTCGAGACCGACCTCTTCGCCGGCCTGTGAGTCCTCGGTGAGGGTGGGGGCCTGGTGCGGGCTGCTCCTGCTCGGCGCGCTCGTGGGGCTCTGCGCCGTCTGGGTGCACGGCCGCTGGTGGGCGCTCGGGCTGGCAGCGGTCGCGACGCTCGTCACCGAGCTGGCCGTCGCACGCGGCGTGCCGCGGATCGCGTACGCCGCCGGCTGGGTCGCCGCGTCGACGTACTTCCTCCTCGCGCGACCCGAAGGTGACTTCGCCGTCGGGTCCGACCCGGTCGGCTACACGTTCCTGGCGCTCGGTCTCGTCGTGCTGGTGCTCGCCGTCACGACCAACCCGCCGCGACGGCGGTCCGGGACCACGACGACGCCGCGGCTGCACGCCAGGGCTGGAGACAGCGCATAGGCTCGCGCCGTGAGCACCCAGGAGCGGCGGTCCCTGCCGGACGACACCGCCGAGCGGCCCGCTGTCGGCGGCACCGGCAAGGTGAGACGCGAGCGTGCCGGCTTCGGCGTCGTGCTGGCCGTGATCGTGGTGCTCGCACTGCTCGTGGGCGGCGCATGGGCGGGCGCCTACGCGTTCGCCGGCGACAAGCTGCCCAACGGCACGACTGTCGCCGGCGTGCCGGTCGGCGGCCTCAGGCCCGACGCGGCGCAGCGGCGGCTGCGCGAGGCGTTGGCGAGGCGCGTCACCCATCCGGTGACGGTCACGGCCGACGGACGGAGCGCGGAGATCGTGCCGGACCGGGCCGGCGTGAGCATCGACTACCGGGCGACGGTCGCCCAAGCCGGCTCGGCTCGCAGCTGGGATCCGCGCGACCTCTGGAACCACTACACCGGCGGAGGTCGCGTCGACCCGGTGGTGGAGGTCGACGAGAGCGCCTTCGCCAAGGCGAAGTCGACCCTCGACGGCAAGCTCGGGACGCGGGCGAAGGACGGCACGGTCACCTTGGGCCGGGACGGCGTGCACACCACGGCCGCGGTCGTCGGCTCCGAGCTCGACGCCGACGCGCTGCGCGCCGGCCTGGTCTCGGCTGTCACCGGCACCTCCGGTCGCCTCGACCTGACCCTCGGCCAGGTCACGCCCGACATCGACGATGTCGACGTGCAGTCGGCGGTCGACACCTTCGCCAACCCGGCGATGTCGGGACCGGTGACACTCGTCTTCGACAAGTCGCCGGTCGTGCTGCGACCCACCCAGTTCGGCCCGGTGATCGCCATGATCGCGAAGGGCGGCGCGTTGCAGCCGAGGTTGGACACCGCCGCACTCGACGCACTCGTGAACGCGGCGATCGCCAAACGCGCCGACGCACCCGTCGACGCGACGGTGCGGCTGGTCGGCGGCAAGCCGAAGGTGATCCCGGCCAAGCCGGGCGTCAGCTTCGACTCCCAGCAGGTGGCCAGCGCCTTCCTCAGCCTGCTCACCAAGCCGGCCGGACAGCGTCAGCAGGCCGTGACGGCGACCGTGGCGAACCCGAAGGTCCCCACCGCCGAGGCAGAGTCGTGGAAGATCACCCGCAAGGTCTCCAGCTTCACGACGTTCTTCCCCTACGCGGCCTACCGCAACACCAACATCGGTCGTGCGGCGCAGCTCGTCAACGGCACGATCCTGAAGCCCGGCGACACCTTCTCGCTCAACGACACCGTGGGGGAGCGCACCCGGGAGAACGGCTTCACCGACGGCTGGACGATCCAGAACGGCGTCTTCTACTCCGACCTCGGCGGCGGCGTGTCCCAGATGGCCACGACGACGTACAACGCGATGTTCTTCGCCGGGCTGCAGGACGTCGAGCACAAGGCCCACTCGCTCTACATCTCACGCTATCCGGTCGGCCGTGAGGCCACGGTCGCCTGGGGCTCGGTCGACCTGAGGTTCAAGAACGACACGCCGTACGGCGTCCTCATCCACACCTCCTTCAAGCCCGCGACCCCCTCCTCGCAGGGCTCGGTGACGGTCTCGATGTGGTCGACGAAGACCTGGGACATCACGACGAAGACGGGCACCCGGTACAACCAGCGGCCCTTCAGGAAGCGAGTCATCCACGACACCAACTGCGAGGCGACCGTCGGCGCCCCCGGGTTCGACATCGACGTGTGGCGCTACTTCCACAAGCCGGGCTCCGCCGCGGTGGTGAAGACGCAGAAGTTCCACACGCACTACATCCCGCAGGACGAGGTGACCTGCGAGCCGCCGAAGGGGTGAGCTAGGCGGGGGGCGGAGCCTCCAGATAGCGGCAGCTGTGGTGGATCGCGAAGCCGAGCCGGTCGTAGAGCGCAAGGGCCGGGTCGTTGTCGGTCTGCACGTGCAGCCAGGCCGTCGTCGCGCCTTGTTCGGCGCCCCAGGCGAGCGCCTCCCGCAGGGCTGCTCCGGCGAGGCCGCGGCGCCGGTACGCCGGCTCGACGGCGAGGTTGTGGATGCCGAGCCAGTCGTGGTCGACGCCTGCCTCGCCGCGGGCCACGACGTCACCCCCGACGTCGCCCCCGACGTCACCATCGGCCGTGATCGTCACCGTGACCCGCGGACCGTCGGCGGTGACGTCAGCGGGGAGGGCGCCTTCAGGGCTCGGGCCCGGGCCAAGGACACGGCGCACGCGGGCCAGCGACGCCAGCAGGAAGTGCGAGTCCCGGTCGGGCACGGACTGCCAGCCGAGCGCCCGGAGGGCGTCCTCCGTGGGCGATCCCAACTCCACCTGGATCCGTGGCGGGCGGTCCCGTGCGCGGTAGAAGTCGCGCACCTGCTCAGCCGCGGCGGCGAGCGTCACGCCGGGGTCGCCGATGCCCAAGCAGGAGTTGAATCGGTTGCGAACGCGACCGACGGGGGTCGGCTCGTAGCGCAGCTGCCACTCGCCGACCGGGGTCGTCTCGACGCCGACCAGCGCTGCGGTGTGCAGCTCCGCATCACGCACCGAGACGCGCAGCCTCGGCGCGGGGCGAGGCGGGACCGGCTTGCCGGAGACGATGAGCTCGAGCGGGATGGTGATGCGCTCGCCGTCGTCGCGCTCGATGACGCAGACGCCGCCCTGCCAGGACCTGCAGACGCCCAGCACATCGGTGAAGGCGGGGCCGCCCGTGGGGCCGGTCTGACCCGGCAGCACGCGCCTCACGACGACCCGCGTCCCGACGACATCCGGACCGAGTGAATGAGCGGGCACCGGCAGATACTAGGCTGACCCCGCATCGATGTCCCTTGTGTCTCAGGAGGATCGCAGATGACCTACGTCATCGCCCAGCCGTGTGTCGACGTGAAGGACCGCGCGTGCGTCGACGAGTGTCCGGTCGACTGCATCTACGAGGGCAAGCGGATGCTCTACATCCACCCCGACGAGTGCGTCGACTGCGGTGCGTGTGAGCCGGTCTGCCCCGTCGAGGCGATCTTCTACGAGGACGACACGCCGGAGCAGTGGAAGAGCTACTACGACGCGAACGTGAAGTTCTTCGACGACCTCGGCTCGCCGGGCGGCGCCGCCAAGATGGGCGTCATCGACAAGGACGAGGCGTCGATCGCCGCGCTGCCCCCGCAGAACCAGGATCACTGAGCCCGTGCTGGAAGTCTCGGCACACCTGCCCGACTTCCCGTGGGACAAGCTGACGACGTACGCCGAGACGGCGCGCGCGCACGCGGACGGGATCGTCGACCTCTCGGTCGGCACCCCGGTCGACCCCACCCCTGAGGTCGTGCAAGCGGCGCTGCGCGAGGCGTCCGACGCGCCGGGCTACCCGGTCACGATCGGGCTGCCGTCGACGCGCCAGGCGGCCATCGACTGGCTGGCACGCTGCCACGGAGTGGTCGGTCTCGGCCTTGACGGTGTGCTCCCCACGATCGGCTCGAAGGAGCTCGTGGCGACCCTGCCCCTCCAGCTGGGCGTCGGCCAGGGCGACCTCGTCGTCTACCCCGAGCTCGCCTACCCGACGTACGAGGTCGGCGCCGCGCTCGTGCGCGCCCGCGGCGTGGCCACCGACTCGCTGACCGCCCTCGGGCCGCAGGTGCCGAAGCTCCTCTGGCTCAACAGCCCGTCCAACCCGACGGGCCGTGTGCTCCCTGTCGAGCACCTGCGCAAGGTCGTCGAGTGGTGCCGCGAGCGCGGGACGATCCTCGTCTCCGACGAGTGCTACCTCGAGTGCTTCTGGGAGGGCGAGAAGCCCATCTCGGTGCTGCATCCATCGGTCTCCGGCGGCTCGTTCGAGGGCATCCTCAGCGTCCACTCGCTCTCCAAGAGGTCCAACCTGGCCGGCTACCGGTGCTCGTTCGTCGCGGGCGACCCGCGGCTGGTCAGCGAGCTCCTCGCGGTGCGCAAGAACCTCGGCCTCATCATGCCGGGGCCGCAGCAGGTGGCGATGGTGGCCGCCCTCCACGACGACGAGCACGCCCGGGAGCAGCACGCCCGCTACGCCGCACGACGCGCCAAGCTGCGCGAGGCGCTGCAGGCGGCCGGCTTCGCGATCGACCACTCCGAGGCCTCCCTCTACCTGTGGGCCACGCGCGGCGAGGACTGCTGGAAGACGGTCGGCTGGCTCGCCGAGCGCGGCATCCTCGCTGCGCCGGGGGAGTTCTACGGCGTGGCCGGCCGCTCCCACGTCCGGATCGCGTTCACCGCGACCGACGAGCGGGTCGACGCAGCCGTCGCCCGGCTCACCGCGCTCTGAGAGCGGGCGTCCACTCGCCCGTTTTGTGGGAGTCGCGCGAGCAAAGGCGGCTCCTAGCGTGCTCGTCATGGCTCGGAATGCTGGCACGACGAGGACCCTGTCGCTGGTCATCGGCATCATCGGTGCGGTGATGATCATCGCCGGAGGCCTGACCTACTACGAGGTCCACGTGCAGCTCGCCGACGAGAAGATCACCGTGTCCAGCGACGCGGACTTCCTCGCGGGCGACGACGTGGACGGTCCGTTCTCCGCCTACGCCCAGGCAGAGGTCATCAAGAAGCATGCGCTCGAGGCGACCGGCGGCAAGACCTACGCGGAGCTCGCGCAGGACGACCCGCTCCGTCAGACCGCCATGCAGGCGTCGTTCCTGCGGGCCTCGCTCTTCACCTCGGTCGTCGCCTTCGGCGTGGCCGCGATGGCGATCGGGATCGGGATCGTGTTCATCCTGATCGCATGGGGTCTGCGCCCTGCAGGGGTCGTCCAGGCTCCGGCACACCTGGCCGAGCCGTCGTCCGCCTAGTGCAGACGCACCACTAGGCCCTCGCGCCCGCGAGGTCGATCTTGACCCGGCCGGCCGTGTGGGTGTCGGCCGTCTTCCAGATTGTGTCGCCTGACCAGACCCGGCCCGCGTAGGACACGCGGCGGATGCCGAGGCGCCCCGCCTCCCCGACGAGATACTGCGCCAGCGCCCAGCCGGTGGCACGGCCCGGGACGCCGACCGTGAGAGTCCGCCCGTTCACCACCGGCCGGGACACCAGGTCCGCGAAGACGCCGGTGATCTCGTTGCGCACGACCGCAGGACGCCCGGCACCGACCGAGCCCAGGCGGCACGCGAACGCGTGCGGCGACTCCCCGGTGAGGGCCGACGCCAGCGCTCGGGCAGCGGGCTCGTGGGCGGCGTACGCCTCGGGGTAGCCGCTGCGCTGCACCCGCTGGGCCGCCTCGGTGATCCGCATGCTCTTGTAGCCGCCGATCCGCACCAGCGCGTCGTAGAAGCGGCCGGTGGCGTAGACCGGGTCCTTGATCTGCCGGTAGGTGCCCCAGCCCTGCGAGGGCCGCTGTTGGAAGAGCCCGACCGAGTCCCGGTCGCCGTAGTCGAGGTTGTAGAGCTTCGACTCCTGGAACGCGGTGGCCAAGGCGATCGTGGCGGCACGGGCGGGAAGGCCGCGGCGTACGGCGATCGCCGTGATGAGGGCGGCGTTCTGAGCCTGCTCGGTATCGAGGTCGGCGTGCAGGTCGCCGACCCTCGCCACGCACTCGTCCGGGAGGACCAGCGTCTTCACCTGATGGGTGAGGTGGCGCCAGCCGATGGTCGCGGCCACGCCGAGGAGCACCAGGACGACCACAGCCGCCGCGAGCCGTCTCATCGGTGTCCCCTCGTCTCGAGACCCGGAGCCCGGCGTCAGTTCGCGTGGAGCGCCTCGTTGAGGACGATGCCCTCCCCGTGCCACGGCACGGCCTCGACGGCACCGGTCGTGCTGTTGCGGCGGAAGAGGACGTTCGAGGCGCCGGAGAGCTCCATCGCCTTGCGCGTGCTGCCGTCCTGCATGACCACCTTGGTGCCGGCGGTCACGTAGAGGCCCGCCTCGACGACGCAGTCGTCACCGAGCGAGATGCCGAGGCCGGAGTTGGCGCCGAGCAGGCAGCGCTCGCCGACCGAGATCACCTGCTTGCCGCCCCCGGAGAGCGTTCCCATGATCGACGCGCCGCCGCCGATGTCGGAGCCGTTGCCGACCACGACGCCGCCGGAGATGCGGCCCTCGACCATGCTCGCGCCGAGCGTGCCGGCGTTGAAGTTCACGAAGCCCTCGTGCATGACGGTCGTGCCCTCGGCCAGGTGGGCGCCCAGGCGGACGCGGTCGGCGTCGGCGATCCGCACGCCGGACGGGAGGACGTAGTCGGTCATCCGCGGGAACTTGTCGACGCCGTAGACCGCGACCGGCCGGCCGGCCGCCTTGAGCCTCGCACGGGTGAGCTCGAAGCCCTCCACCGCGCACGGACCCTCCGAGGTCCACACGACGTTGGTGAGCAGGCCGAAGATCCCGTCGAGATTCTGTCCGTGCGGGCGCACGAGGCGGCGCGAGAGCAGGTGCAGACGGAGCCAGACATCCTGGGTCGTCGCAGGAGCGGCACCGAGGTCGATCTCGACCAGCTCGACGCGCTTCTCGACGCGACGCAGAGCATCGCTGCCCTCGAGCGCCTTGAGCTCCGGGGCGGGGGAGGCGTTCTCGGGACGCTCGCCGAGCACGGGGCTCGGGAACCACACGTCGAGCACGGTCTCGTCGGCGGCGTACGTCGTCAGGCCGAAGCCCCAGGCGGTCTTGTCGGCAGAGGTCACGGCGGAGAATTCTAGAGGACCTCCCCTGAGGGGTTGATGTCGCCGCGCAAGCGCGGTCTCACTGGCCTGTGCGGCCGTCGACGCACTCGCGCAGCAGGTCCGCATGGCCGCAGTGCCGGGCGTACTCCTCGATCATGTGGACGAGGATGTCGCGCACCGTCGTGGTCTCGCCGCGGCTGTTGTAGACCATCTCGGTCCCCATGGACTCGTCACTCTGGCCGTGCAGCCAGTCCTCGGCGCGGGCGATCTGACGCCTCCACTCCGCGAAGGCCTCGTCGACGCACTCCTCGGTCGCGGTGACCGCGTTGAACTCGAAGTCGGGGTCGCTGGGGTCCGTGAAGGGCCTCGGCTCGTCGAGGTTGGCCTGCAGGGCGCGTTGGAACCAGGTGTGCTCGACGTAGGCCATGTGTCGCACCAGTCCCAGGAGGCTGAGCGTGCTGGGCGGGACTGACCGGCTCGCGAGCTGCTCGGGCGTCAGATCCTCGCACTTGAGCTCGAGGGTGAGCCGGTAGTTGCGCAGGTAGTCGCGGTAGGTCGCGAGCTCGCCGACGGGGTGGGAGTCGAAGCGCGGGTCCTTGTCGGCCGGGAGCCAGCTGCCGGAGAAGCCGGTGGGGGAGTCGCCGCTCATGGGGTCCAGCCAAGCGGTGCGCCGGTGGACGACGCAAGCGAGTTCAGGGCGAAGTGTCGGCGGCGCGTGATTGCTTCGCTGGACCCGGCTGCGTGGTCCAGAATGGAAGGAGTCTTGATGTGTCGATCCCGCGAGGAGCATCAGTGTCGGCGAGGAGTGAGGAGCCGCTGCGCCGGGTGCGCATGTCCTGGGACGACTATGTCCGCCTGCCGGACCGCCCCCGCGCCGAGTGGGTCGACGGCGAGGTCGTGTTTCTGATGGCGCCGCCCCTCTTCGATCATGGGTCGGCGCAGGGACAGCTCACGGCGCTGCTCGTGCCGGTGTTCCCGGACTGCTACGTGGTTCCCGAGGTCTGTCTCGTGCTTCCGCGCAACCGAGTGCGGTTGCCCGACCTGATGCTTGTCGCGGAGCGGCCAGCGGACGGGTGGGTGCGGACATCGCCGATGCTCGTCGTCGAGATCCTCTCACCATCGACCCGCTCCGAGGACACCATTCGCAAGTCGATGGACTACGCCGCAGGAGGCGTCGGTCAATACTGGGTCGTCGACCCCGACCTACGCGCAGTCGACGTCTGGCGCCTCCTCGACGAGGAGTGGGACCTCGTTGTTCGGCTGGACGATGAGCACCCGACTGCGGAGGTCGAGCTCGCCGGCGTGACGGTGCCGCTCGACCTGCACCGGATCCTGCGAGCCTGAACCGGTTGGCGGCACCCTCGGGTGACGCCGTAGTCTGGTGGCACAGGCGCTCGAGCCGTCATCAGCGGCGAGCCCCGGGAAGAAACCGATCGATGGTCTCGATACGGTCGCAGCGCGACCTGCTCGACCAACGAGAAGGAGTAGAACCCGGCGGGTAGGCCCGTCACAGCCGACAACGAGTGGTTCCCCGACCCTGGGGGAGCAAGCGGGGTGGTACCGCGGTCGCCAGATCGTCCTCGTGGTTTCGACAAGCTCGACCGACGAACCCGAGACGACCGCAGGAGCCTGAGCCGATGACCTACCCGAAGGTCACCACCGACCCAACCGCAGCGCCTGACCAGAAGGGCGTGCCCGCGAGCCCCCGCTTCCCGGGCATCGAGGAGCGCATCCTCGCCTACTGGGCCGAGGACAAGACGTTCCAGGCGAGCATCGAGAGCCGGGACCCGGGCGAGAACGGGGAGAACGAGTTCGTCTTCTACGACGGTCCGCCGTTCGCCAACGGCCTGCCGCACTACGGTCACCTGCTGACCGGCTACGTCAAGGACATCGTCCCGCGCTACCAGACCATGCGCGGCAAGCGCGTCGAGCGGCGCTTCGGCTGGGACACCCATGGCCTGCCCGCGGAGCTCGAGGCGATGCGCCTGGCCGGGATCAAGACCACGGACGAGATCCTCGAGATGGGGATCGACACGTTCAACGAGGCCTGTCGCGCCTCGGTGCTGAAGTACACCGGCGAGTGGCGCGACTACGTCACCCGCCAGGCGCGCTGGGTCGACTTCGACAACGACTACCGGACCATGAACCCGGAGTTCATGGAGTCGGTCATCTGGGCCTTCAAGAGCCTCTTCGACAAGGGCCTGGTCTACGAGGGCTTCCGGGTGCTGCCCTACTGCTGGAACGACGAGACGCCGCTGTCCAACCATGAGCTCCGCATGGACGACGACGTCTACCAGGTGCGCCAGGACCCCGCCGTCACCGTCGGGTTCGCGCTGGACGCCCTGCCCGACGCCCAGGCCGACCCGGTCCTGGACGGCGCGCACATCCTCATCTGGACGACGACGCCATGGACGCTGCCGTCGAACCTCGCGGTGATGGTCGGCTCCGACATCGACTACGTCGTCGTCGAGGCTCCGGTCCCCGGTGTCTCCGACGACGCCACGAAGGCGCGGTACCTGCTGGCCGAGGCCCGGCTGCCGGCGTACGCCCGCGAGCTGGCCGACGCCGACGGCGAGTTCACCGTGCTCGGCCGCTACACCGGCGCTCAGCTGGTCGGCCGCACCTACACGCCGCCGTTCTCCTACTACGCCGGCCACACAGGCGCCTTCCGCGTCGTGGCTGCGGACGACGCGGTCACCACCACCGACGGCACCGGCGTCGTCCACACCGCCGGCGCGTTCGGTGAGGTCGACAAGGAGGTGACCGACCGCGAGGGCATCGAGGCCGTGATGCCGGTCGGCAAGGACGGCCGGTTCACCCACCCCGTCGACGAGTACGCCGGCATGCTGGTCTTCGACGCCAACCTGCCGATCATGGACGACCTCAAGGCCGTGACCCGCGGTGGCTCCGGCGGCTCGGTCAGCCCGGGCACGATCCTGCTGCGCCGGGAGTCCTACGACCACTCCTACCCGCACTGCTGGCGCTGTCGGGAGCCCTTGATCTACAAGGGCGTCTCGTCGTGGTTCGTCGAGGTGACGAAGTTCAAGGACCGGATGCTCGAGCTGAACGAGCAGATCAGCTGGACGCCGGACCACATCAAGCACGGCCAGTTCGGCAAGTGGCTGGAGAACGCGCGTGACTGGTCGATCACACGGAACCGGTTCTGGGGCAGCCCCGTCCCGGTGTGGAAGAGCGACGACCCGGCGTACCCCCGCATCGACGTCTACGGCTCGTTCGAGGAGCTCGAGCGCGACTTCGGCCGGCTGCCGCGCGACAAGGACGGCAACCCCGATCTGCACCGACCCTTCGTCGACGAGCTGACCCGGCCGAACCCGGACGACCCTCGGCCGGAGGGAGCGGGGCGCTCCACGATGCGCCGCGTGGCCGACGTGCTCGACGTCTGGTTCGACTCGGGCTCGATGAGCTTCGCCCAGAACCACGTGCCCTTCGAGAACGCGGACTGGTTCGCCCACCACTTCCCGGCCGACTTCATCGTCGAGTACATCGGCCAGACCCGCGGCTGGTTCTACACACTGCACATCCTGGCGACCTCCCTCTTCGACAAGCCCGCGTTCGCCTCCTGCATCAGCCACGGCATCGTGCTCGGCAGCGACGGCAACAAGATGTCGAAGTCGCTGCGCAACTATCCGGACGTCTCGGAGGTCTTCGACCGCGACGGCGCCGACGCGATGCGCTGGTTCCTCATGTCCTCGCCGATCCTGCGCGGGGGCAACCTGGTCGTCACCGAGCAGGGCATCCGCGACTCGGTGCGCCAGGTGATGATCCCGCTGTGGAACAGCTGGTACTTCTTCCAGCTCTACGCCAACGCCTCCGGGATCGAGGCGACGTGGTCCACCTGGTCCGACGACCCGCTCGACCGCTACGTCCTCGCCAAGACGCGCGAGTTCGTCGCGACGATGACCGAGGCCATGGACGGCTACCACATCGCCGACGCGTGCGAGACGACGCAGCGCTTCCTCGACGTGCTGACGAACTGGTACATCCGACGCTCACGCGACCGCTTCTGGGCCGACGACAGGGCCGCGTTCGACACGCTCTACACGGTCCTCGAGATCACCTGCCGGGTCGTCGCACCGCTGCTGCCGCTGACCACGGAGGAGATCTGGCGGGGGCTCACCGGCGAGAGGTCGGTGCACCTGGCGGACTGGCCCGCGGCCGAGGACCTGCCGGGTGACGACGCGCTCGTGGCCGCGATGGACACCGTGCGCGACGTCTGCTCCGCCACGTCGGCCCTGCGCAAGGCTCGCCAGCTGCGCAACCGGCTGCCGCTCTCGGAGCTGACGATCGTGGGACCGACCGGCGGTGGGGGCATCGGCGGCTTCGAGTCGCTCGTCGCGGACGAGGTCAACGTCAAGCACGTCCGCCTCCTCGATGAGGACAGCGAGGAGGCGGCGACGTACGGCGTCGCTCAGAAGCTCAGCGTGAACGCACGCGCGGCCGGTCCGCGGCTGGGTCGCGACGTGCAGAAGGCGATCCAGGGCTCGAAGACCGGGGACTGGTCCGTCGCGGCGGACGGCACGGTGACCTCCGGAGGTCTGGCGCTGGTCGAGGGGGAGTTCACCCTCGAGACCGTCGCCGGCGCCGCCTCGGACGACGTGGCGGTGGGCATGCTCCCCGGTGGTGGCTTCGTGGTGCTCGACACCGTCGTCACCTCCGAACTCGCCTCGGAAGGCCTGGCCCGTGACCTGGTGCGCGCGGTCCAGCAGGCCCGCAAGGACGCCGGGCTCGACGTCTCCGACCGGATCTCGCTCAGCATCGGCGGATCGGCGGGCGCACTGGCAGCGGCTCGCGAGCACGAGCAGCTGATCGCGCGGGAGACGCTCGCGACGTCGTACGACGTGGGCGTGGCCGGCGCGACCGACGCGGAGGTCAGTCTGAGCGACGGCGAGGTGGCGTCGATCACGCTGTCCCGAGCCTGATGTCACTCTCCGGCGGCTCGGTTCGGGCGGACTCGCTGGGCGTAGGCGTGGCGACGGGTGCGTACGGCGTCTCCTTCGGCGCACTCGCAACCGCGTCGGGCCTCGACGTGTGGCAGGCGTGCGCGCTGTCGTTGCTGGTCTTCACCGGTGCGTCGCAGTTCGCGTTCGTGGGGGTGGTGGCTGCGGGAGGTGCGTCGCTCACGGGCGTCGCGACGTCGGTGCTGCTGGGCAGTCGCAACCTCTTCTACGGCATCGGTCTGGCGCCGATCCTGCGGCTGCAGGGGTGGCGCCGCATCCTCAACGCGCAGGTGGTCATCGATGAGTCGACCGCGATGGCGCTGGGCCAGCGCGACCATGAGGACGCTCGGCTGGCCTTCCGGCTGACCGGGTGGTCGGTCTTCGTGCTCTGGAACCTCATGACGCTCCTCGGGGCACTCGCGGGCACCGCGATCGGCGACCCGCGCACCTTCGGGCTCGACGCGGCCGTCGGGGCCGCCTTCCTCGCGCTGCTATGGCCGCGGCTGACGGCGGTCCCGCAGCGGATCGTGGCGATCGTCGGGGCGGCGGTCGCCACGGGGCTCGTGCCGTTCACCGCCGCCGGCCTGCCGATCATCCTCGGCGGGGTGGTCGCGGTCGCCGTGGGCCTGATGCTGCCGGCGCACCACCTCCGACACCGCGACACACGGCCAGCCGGCTCGGAAGGTCAGGGGCGCGAGTGATCTGGACCGCGATCATCGCGACGGCCGTCGGCTGCTACGCCCTCAAGCTCGCCGGACTGTCGGTCCCCGACCGCATGCTCACGCGGCCGTTGACCCAACGGGTCGCGGCCCTCATCCCGCCCGCCCTGCTCGGTGCGCTGGTCGCCGTTCAGGTGCTCGCCCAGGGGCACCGGCTGGTCGTCGATGCCCGTTTGGCCGGGCTGGCCGCGGCCGTCGTCCTGCTGCTCCTGAGGGCGCCGTTCCTGGTCGTCGTCGCGGGCGCCGCTCTGACCGCGGCCCTGTTGAGGCTCTGAGACGGCGAGCAGTCGCAGATGTTCACGGCGCCCCGGGCATCTGAGTCCGCTCGTGGCCTGAGCCGCGGACATCTGCGACCGCTCGCCGTGGGTCAGATGATCCCCGCGAGCGGATCCGGGGAGCCCAGCCAGGTGAGCATCGTGCGGGCGCCCCAGCCGGTCGGCCCCTTGGTCCACTCGTCGCGGTCCTCCGGAGCATCGCCCACAGAGGCCAGGTCGAGGTGCGCCCACGGCAGGCCGCCCGTGAAGTGCTGCAGGTAGAGCGCGGCGGTGATCGATCCTGGAGTGCCCGAGCCGTTGTCGGCGTCGGCGATGGTGGAGGAGATCTTGTCCTCGTACGACGCAGTCAGCGGCATCCGCCACAGCGGCTCGCCCGTGGTCTCGGCCGCTTCTTCCAGGGTCGCGGCGAGGACGTCGTCGGTCGCGTAGTAGCCGCCCACCTGCTGACCCAGTGCCACCTTGATGGCGCCGGTGAGCGTGGCGACGTCGACGAGGACGTCGGGCTTGACCCGCGAGACGGCGTAGGCCATCGCGTCGGCGAGCACCAGCCGCCCCTCAGCGTCGGTATTGGTGACCTCGGAGGTCCGGGCGGTCTTGTCGCCGGGGTAGTGACGCAGCACGTCACCGGGGCGCATCGACGAGCCGGACACGGCGTTCTCCGCGGCTGCGACGAGGCCGACCACCTTCACGGGGCAACGGACGTCTGCCAGCGCCGCCATGGTGGCCAGGACGATCGCGCCGCCGGTCATGTCGCGCTTCATCGTCGTCATGGAGCTGCCGGGCTTGAGGTTGAGGCCGCCGGTGTCGAACGTGATGCCCTTGCCGACCAGGGCGACCGTCGGCGTCCTCCGCGTCGCCTTCGGCGGGGTGTAGTCGAGGCGGATGAGGCGCGGCGGTGAGGCTGAGCCGCTGCCGACGCCGAGGATGCCTCCGAAGCCCTCGTCGGCGAGCTGCTTCTCGTCCCAGACCTGGACTTTCAGCCCCGCGTCCGCGCCGAGCGTCACCGCCTGCTGGGCGAGCCACTCCGGGTTCTTGACGTTGGAGGGGACCGTCGCGAGGAAGCGGGAGCGCCAACCCGCAGCGGCGATGGTGGTCGCGCGCACCAGCTCCTGCTCGTACGGCGCCCCGAGCTCGGCCAGCACCACCGACTCGGCGGGCCGACGCTGCGGGCCCGCCGCACGCCAGTCGAAGGAGAAGGAGGCGAGGGTGACGCCGACGACGAACGGCTCGAGCGCGACGGCGGGATCGAGCGCCGGGATGGTGGTCGCGACGACCGAGACGTCACGGGTGGCGCGGGCGAGGGCCGCGCCAGCGCGACGGAAGTCGATCGGCCGTTGGGCGCCCACGCCGACGAGCAGGATCCGACGCAGCGAGTCGTTGCCCGGGACGCCGCCAGGCACGGCGTACGACACGATCTCGCCCGCCTTGCCGGTCGCCCGCTCGGCCTCGAGGACGCCGAGCAGGTCGAGGCCAGGCCCGTCCTCTGAGTCGCTCAGCGCTGCGGCGCCGGGTCCGAGGACCAGTGCGTCGCCCGGGAGGACAGGCAGGGCGATGACGTCGGCTCCGGCGACGGTGTGGGGGTTCCGTTCGTCGAGAGTGAGGGCAGGCGGGCGGACCTGCTCGGGGAGAAGAGGGGCGTCAGCCAACGACATCCTTGAGCGCGTCACCGAGGGCGCCGGCCTCGTCGGCGTTCAGTTCGACCACCAAGCGGCCACCACCCTCGAGGGGCACGCGCATCACGATGCCGCGCCCTTCCTTGGTGACCTCCAGCGGACCGTCTCCCGTCCGCGGCTTCATCGCCGCCATGCGGCACCTCTTCCTGTGTGGCGTCACGTGGAACCCCCTGGATCCACTGTTTGCAGGCCTCATTATCCCTCATGGGCACCGGGCATGTTCAGCGGTGGGCGTGAAAGACGCTGAGGAGCCGGCGCGCCACAGGTCCACGCAGGTGCCGACGCGACGGCCTCGAGCCGAACTCCACGGTCACCGCCTGACCGCGGAAGGTTCTGTTGAACCACATCGTCATGGTCCCGTGGCAGCCGCCGTCGCAGCTGAACCGCCTGAGTGGAAGCTGCAGCGCATGGGCGAGCCGCCGCGAGAGCGCCAGGCTCTTGGTGAGCGTGTCCACGCCGTGAAGGGGCTGGTGGAAGCTGACGACGTACGCCGGTCGAACCCGCCGGAGGAACCCCATCATCGCGCGGGTCTCCGGCTCGGACGCCGGCTTGCTGCCGGAGTCGAAGCGACCCTTCGCTCGGCGCCACGACGTCGGGTAGTTGCGGTTGAGGTCCACGCCGTGGGCGTTCTGCCGGCGGTGTCGCGCCTTGCCGTCGGGGTTGTACGTCGGCACGACCCACAGGTCGACGCCGCTCACCGGACGGCCGTCGCGCAACGAGGTGAGGATGTCGGCGACCCTCGTCTCGTCGCCGTGCATCGTCGCGATCAGCACGACCTTGGTGGCACCCGGCGTCCCGAGATGCCAGGCGCGGATCGGGCGTCCCTGCACGGAGTGGCCGATGACGCTCACCCCGATCACCGCCGGCCGACGCGCCGAGGCCGTGGCAGCGGCTCGGGTCGCGCCGGCGGGCCAGGGCGCGACGAGGAGGGGGAGGATCACCAACAGGGCAAGGGCGGCACGGCGCACGGCAGGCTCCTCTCAGATCGCGCTCGTCGCGTAGGCCCACGTGAACCACGAGACGCCGAGGAGCATCCCGAGATGGGCGAGCATCGAGAGCCACGGGCTGCCGGTCCAGGAGTCGGCAGCGGACACGGTGGTGGCGGCCCGTTTGCCACGGCTGCGGCTCGGCATCCAGCGGGCCAGCAGGATCAGGCCCGTTGCGGTGACCACCCACCAGAACGCGAGCGCGATCACGCCCATCAGGGAGCCGCCGAAGAAGGAGTCATTCGGGAAGACGAGGAAGAGCAGCCAGAGCACCACAGCGACCACGCCCGCCACGGTGTGCACTGCGAGCGGCCACCCGGCGTGCGAGTGACGCAGCCGGAGCCGGGTGAGCAGCACGGCGAGCGCCCCCAGGGCGGTGAGGACGTACGCGACGATCTGAGACACGAGGCGTCATGCTCCTATGCCGGCGGCGGGTCGACAAGACGGGGTGCGGGCTCGGACCGTGCCCCCGACTCGTGCCCCGACTCCCGCTCGGGCGCATGCTCCGGCGCCGGTTGGTCGGCATCGCCCGCGCCCTCGTGGTCCGTCGCAGTCGTGGTGCGGTCCGTGACCCCGTCGGTCATCCCGTCGGTCATCCCGTCGGTCGGCCCGGTGGGCCCGCCGGCGGCCTGGAGCTCGGCGCCGAGGCGGCTCAGGAGGGCGTCCACCTCCGACATCCGGTAGCCGCGCAACGCCACCGAGAAGCGCACCTTGCGCAGGTCGGCGGCCGTCAACGGACGGTCGGCCGGCACGAGGGTGTCGGGGCGGTCGTCGTAGGCCGGTGCCATCGGCTCGCCCCGCCCGCCGGCGACCGCCGCCACGCCGCCGAGGACCACGACGACCACGATCGCGAACAGCCACATCATCGGGCGTCTCGCGCCTTCACCATCAGCTCGACCATCTCGTCGACGTCGTCGGTCAGGGTCAACATTGCGATGTCGCTCTCCTTGATGCGCGCGTCGGAGAGCATCGTCTGCTGCATCCAGTCGATCAGCCCCTGCCAATGCTCGGCGCCCATGAGCACGATCGGGAACTGGGTGATCTTCTGTGTCTGGACGAGCGTCATCGCCTCGAACAGCTCGTCGAGCGTGCCGAGGCCGCCGGGCAGCACGACGTAGCCCTGGGCGTACTTGACGAACATCGTCTTGCGCACGAAGAAATAGCGGAAGTTGAGACCGAAGGTGACATAGGGGTTGAGGCTGGACTCCCAGGGCAGCTCGATGCCGAGCCCGATGCTCTGACCGCCAGCCTCGGCCGCGCCCTTGTTGGCCGCCTCCATCGCACCGGGTCCGCCCCCGGTGATGACCGCGAAGCCGGCGTCGGCGAGCGCCGCGCCGACCTTCACCCCCAGGGCGTACGACGGGTTGTCCGACGGGGTCCGCGCGGACCCGAAGACGGAGATGGCGGGACCGATCTCGGCCAGGTCGTTGAACCCCTCGACGAACTCCGCCTGGATCTTGAGCACCCGCCAGGGATCGGTGTGCACCCAGTCGCCGGTGCCGCGGCTGTCGAGCAGGCGCTGGTCGTTGGTGCTGCCCTCCGGCCGCTCCTCGGTGGGTCGCGGACCGCCGCTGCTTCGTCTCGTCATCTGCGTCCTGTCCCTAGTCGCGAGCGAGCCAGGCGTGGAGCACCCGCTCGCACCGTTCGATCTCCGACACTGCCACGTGTTCGTCCTGCTTGTGGGCGAACGTCGGGTCACCGGGCCCGAAGTTGACCGCTGGCACGCCGAGCGCGGTGAACCGGGCGACGTCGGTCCACCCGAACTTCGGCCCGACGTCGCCGCCGACCGCGTCGACGAACGCCTTGGCCGCGGGCCGCTCCAGTCCGGGCAGCGCCCCGGGGGCAGAGTCGGTCACGGTGAGGTCGAAGCCGTCGAAGAAGTCGCGGACGAAGGCGAGCGCCTCGTCCTCGGTGCGGTCGGGTGCGAAGCGGTGGTTGACGGTGACCACGCACTCGTCCGGGATGACGTTGCCCGCCACGCCCCCCGAGATCATGACGGCGTTGAGGCCCTCGTGGTAGGTGAGCCCGTCGATCACCGGGCGGCGAGCCTCGTAGCCGTCGAGCCGGCGCAGGATCTCGCCGGCCGCGTGGATCGCGTTGGAGCCCATCCAGCTGCGCGCCGAGTGCGCCCGCTCGCCGCGCGTGCGCACCTCCACCCGCAGCGTGCCCTGGCAGCCGGCCTCGACGCCCGCGTTCGACGGCTCCATGAGGATCGCGAAGTCGGCGGTGAGCAGGTCGGGACGCGACTGAGACAGCCGGTTGAGACCGTTGCGCGCCGCGTCGACCTCCTCGCACTCATAGAGCACGAAGGTCACGTCGCGTGCGGGCTGCTCCAAGGTCGCGGCCAGGCGCAGGATGACGGCGTCGCCGCCCTTCATGTCGCAGGTCCCGAGGCCGTGCAGGACGCCGTCCTCGAGCCGGCTCGGCAGGTTGTCGTTGACGGGGACGGTGTCGAGGTGACCGGCCAGCACGACGCGCTCACTCAGCCCGAACGACGTGCGAGCGACGATCGTGTCGCCGAACCGCTCCACGGTCAGGTGCGGAAGCGCCCGCAGCGCACTCTCGACGGCGTCCGCGATCGGCCCCTCGTTGCCGCTGACCGACTCGATGTCGACCAGCTGGCGGGTCAGGGTGACGACGTCCGCGGAGAGATCGAGCACGTGGTCAGGCGCGATGTCGCCAGGTGTCATCTCGCCAGTCTCCCAGACTGCCATGGGCGTCCCGTCGGACTGTGCCCTCGGCGTCACCCGGCGAGCACATGCGAGACAGGGCACCCCCGACGCCGTGGCGCGCCCCCACCTGGACTGAGTGAAGCGAGGGAGGAACGACCGAGCGGAGGGAGGGAAGGCGGGGGTTACGAGCGCCACGGCACGCGCCGAAGCGAAGCGGAGGCGCAAATGTTACGGCGTCCATTCTTTCTTTGCCACGAGGAGCCCGTCGCCGACGGGGAGCAGCACGGGGACGAGCCCTTCGTGCGCGGCGACGGTGCGGCCGAGGTCGCGGATGACGGTGGTCTCCTCGTCGCGTCGCGCCGGGTCCGCGACCCGGTCGTGCCACAGCGCGTTGTCGAAGGCGACGACGCCGCCGGGGCGCAGGAGGCGCAGCGCCTCGGTCAGATAGTCGCCGTACTCCCGCTTGTCGCCGTCGAGGAAGACGAGGTCGTAGTGCCCGTCGGTCAGGCGGGGGAGGACGTCGAGGGCGGCGCCGGAGATGGTGCGGGCGCGCTGTGTCGGGATGCCGGCCTCGGAGAACGTCTGGCGGGCGAGCCGCTGGTGCTCGGTCTCGATGTCGACCGTCGTCAGCACGCCGTCGGCCCGCATGCCGCGCAGCAGCCACAGACCGGAGACACCGGTCCCGGTGCCCACCTCGACGACGGCGCGGGCGTCGAGCACCGAGGCCAGGAAGCGAAGCGCGGCCCCGCCCCCGGGCCCGATCGCGACGACGCCGACCTCCGCCGCGCGCGCTCGCGCCGTCTCGAGGATCGCATCTTCGCCGACGAACTGCTCGGCGTAGGTCCAGCTCTGCGCGGACACGGGGGCGACGGTCGACTGAGTGCTCACGGGAGAAACTTAACGTGGCCCCGCTTCGCGGCGGGGGAACGAAACCCCTGCGGCCGGCGTTGGACAGGACACAGCGTGCCCGAGGGCTCACAGGCTGCACTCAGGATGGGGCCCTAGCCTGAAGCCCCCGCAACGAGGAGGAGCGACCCGCATGGGTGACCAGACGACGGTCGAACAGGTGGCAGGCGTGCCGACCTGGGACGAGATCGTCGAGCAGCACTCGGACCGCGTCTACCGGCTGGCCTACCGCCTGACGGGCAACCCGCACGACGCCGAGGACCTCACCCAGGAGGTCTTCGTCCGGGTCTTCCGCTCCCTGGACTCCTACACGCCTGGGACCTTCGAGGGCTGGCTGCATCGGATCACGACCAACCTGTTCCTCGACCAGGCCCGTCGCAAGCAGCGGATCCGGTTCGACGCGCTCTCCGACGAGCGGGCCGACCGCTTGAGCAGCAGCCAGCCGACGCCGGATCTGGCCTACACCGAGCAGCGCTTCGACGATGACGTCGAGCGGGCGCTGCAGGCGCTGCCGCCGGACTTCCGGGCGGCGGTCGTCCTGTGTGACGTCGAGGGGCTGTCGTATGAGGAGATCGCCGAGATCCTCGGCGCCAAGCTCGGCACCGTGCGATCACGCATCCACCGCGGCCGCGCCATGCTGCGCGAGGCCCTGGCGCACCGCGCGCCCAAGTCCGGTCGGCTGCGCTACTCCGGCCCGAAGGTGCTCGGTTGGGGCTCGCGAGCATGAGCCTGCTCAGCGGCCACCTCGGCAACAGGACGAGCGCGCTGCTCGACGGGCAGCTGCCGGCCGACGAGGCGGAGCGGGCCTGGGCACACGTGCAGCAGTGCCACGCCTGCCGGGACCGGGTCGAGCGGGAGGGATGGATCAAGCGCCGCGTGGCAGGACTCTCCTACGATGCCGGGACCTGCGCCTCCGACCGGCTCAAGGGCTCCCTGCTCGGCGCTTCCGAGCTCACCCCCGGCGAGCTCTACCTGGAGGTGGAACACCACCGTCGCAACGTGGCCCTGGCCGCGGTCGGCGGGACTGCGCTCGGAGCGGCCGTGATGGGCGTCCTCGCTCTGGGCGCCGCACCCGCCTCCGCCCCGACGACCGGCCGGCCCATGCCGGTGGCCTCGGTCGCGGCAGCGGGCACGACCGTCGCCGTGGCGCACCGCGAACCCCGACCTGCCCCGTGACGTCGGCGTGACGCAGACGTCGGCTGGGGCGCCCTGACAGAATGAGGCGGTGAGCGACGACGACCCCAGCGGCGAGCCGACCCAGCCACTGGGCTGGGACCGGCCGGCGATGGCCCCGGGGCCGGCGTACCCGCCACCGAGTCACCCCGGCGACGCGTGGTTGCCGCCGTTGACCCAGCCACTGGGCGTCGGGCCGATGCCCGGCCCGTCCTCGGATCCGCCGTCGAACACGACCGGCCGGCGGCCCAACGCGTGGCTATGGCCCGGGGTCGCTGTGCTCGCGCTCGTCGTCGGAGTCCTCGGCGGTGCCGGCGGCGGGGCGCTGTGGGAGCACTTCGGGCACGACGAACCGACGTACGTCTCCACGAGCGGGTCGGGCGGCACCACGGTCAACGAGGCGCCGATCAAGCCCGGCGACGCGAGCGTCGTCAACGTCGCGAGCGCGCTCCTGCCCTCGACGGTGCAGATCCAGGCGGAGTACGCCGGCAAGGAGAACGGCGCGACCGGCTCCGGCTTCGTGCTCGACGGCGCCGGTCACATCGTCACGAACAACCACGTCGTGGCCGACGCCGCCAAGGACGACGGGCCGATCTGGGTCGTCGCCGCCGACGGCCGGCGCACCAGGGCCGACATCGTCGGGCGCAGCCCTGTCTACGACCTGGCGGTCATCAGTGCGCCGGGGGCCAAGGGGCTCAAGCCTGCCTCGCTCGGCGCAGCCAAGGCGCTGCGCGTCGGTGAGCAGGTCGTGGCCATCGGCTCGCCGCTCGGGCTGAGCCAGACGGTCACCGCCGGCATCGTCAGCGCGCTGGACCGCCCGGTCACGACCGGGGACTCCGCCGACGACACCTCCTACATCGACGCCGTCCAGACCGACGCCGCGATCAATCCCGGCAACTCGGGCGGTCCGCTCGTGAACCTCCTCGGCCAGGTCGTCGGCGTGAACTCGGCGATCGCGACGACCGGCGGCATCCAGGACGAGGCCGGCAGCATCGGGGTCGGCTTCGCCATCCCCATCGAGCAGGTCCGCACCACGGCCGCGCAGATCCTCCAGACGGGCAAGGCTCGCTATCCGATCATCGGCGCCAAGGTGCAGACCGGAGACCAGTCGACCGACGGCGCCGAGATCAGCTCTGTGGACGGCGGCACGCCGGCGGCCAAGGCCGGTCTCGAGAAGGGCGACATCGTGACGGCGGTCGACGGTCACCGGGTCAGCGACGGCATCGGCCTGATCGTCGCGATCCGGACGCACGTGCCGGGCGAGACGGTGACCTTCCGGGTCAGCCACGCCGGGAAGGACCGCGACGTCAAGATCACCCTAGCGGGCGAGGTGGGCTAGCTCTCGCTCTCCGAGTCGACGAAGGGGTGCTCGGAGACGAACTCCTCGGTCTCGCGGTAGAGCTGCTGGATGAACTCCTCGAGCTTGGTGGCCTCGATCCGCCACTGACCTCGACCGCCCAGCTTGATCGCCGGAAGCTCGCCGCGGCGCACCAGGGCGTAGACCTGGGCGCTCGAGGTGTTGAGCAGCTCCGCGACGTCGGTGAGCGTCAGGAAGCGGGGACTCTCCGGCATGCCGACCATGATCCCATCCCGGACACCAGCGCGTCGTCCGCCTGCCGGGTTGTCGCAGGAATCGTAGGCTCGCGTGCCGTCGGCCGCGGCGAACGCGCTCCGCATGCTGACGGTGGGCCGGGGTACGTGCCAGGAATGCGCATCGTGGTGACCGGAGCGACAGGGAACGTCGGGACCAGCGTCGTGGCCGAGCTCGCCGCTCGCCCGGACGTCGACGAGGTGGTGGGCATCGCCCGCCGGATGCCGAAGTGGCAGCCCGGCGGCGTCGAGTGGCACACCGCTGACATCCGGCACGACGACCTGGTCGACCTCTTCGTCGGCGCCGATGCCGTCGTGCACGCGGCCTGGGCGTTCCAGCCGCAGCGGCACCCCGAGGTCACCTGGGGCGTCAACATCCACGGCACCGGCCGCGTGCTCGACGCCGTGGCAGGGGCGGGTGTCCCGGCCCTGGTCGTCGCCTCCTCGGTGGGGGCCTACTCCCCAGGCAGCAAGGCCGAGCGCATCGACGAGTCCTGGCCGACGCACGGGTGGTCACCAGCGCCCTACACCCGTGAGAAGGCGTACGTCGAGCGCATGCTCGACGGGTTCCAGCAGTCGGAGCCGGCCGTCCGGGTCGTGCGGATGCGGCCGGCCTTCATGTTCAAGACGCCGTCGTCGCCGGAGCAGAAGCGGATCTTCGGCGGACGCAAGGTCCCCGGTCGGCTTGTCGGCTCGCCGCGGCGGCGTGGTTCGCCCGAATGATCCCGGCGCCGCCGGAGCTGCTCGACTACCTCCTGCAGATGCCGATCATGTCCTGCGACAGGGCCAGTCGGGAGCTCGGCTGGCGTCCGCTGCGTACGGCGACCGAGGCGCTCACCCAGCTGCGCGAGGGGCTGGCGCATCCACAGCCGCTCGACACCCCGCCGCTGGCGTCCTGAGGGGCGCCCAGGGCGGAGCGGCCCAGGGCGAAGCGCCCAGCGCTCAGGCAGAGAAGAGCAGCCAGAGGCCGCCGACCGTGAACGCGATCATCGTGAACAGCAAGGGAAGCTGGCCGGTGAGCTGGTGGCGGCGCGGCAGCAGCTTGATCGCCCGATCGTGCGCGGCGATGACGCCGACCACGTGGCCGATCACCACCGAGAGGACCTTGAGGTTCGCCAGCAGCGTCGGGTGGTAGGCGAAGTAGTAGTCCACCTTCCAGTTGGCCGTCCCGAACCAGTTCGACCCGTTCGAGAACGGGTCGCTCACCTTGATGAGTGTCGCCTCGCCCGCCTCGAGCAGGTAGGAGAGATAGTGGGCGACGATGTAGCCCACGATGATCGGCACGATCGAGTGGGCGAACAGGCCGGGCAGGCTGCGTCGGCTGAACCCGGGCTCCACGCCGGTCAGCATGGTGCCCACCGAGAAGACGGCGCCGACCGCCAGGCAGAAGCCGAGCAGCGCGAGGTTGTTGGCGAAGGTGGGCGCCCAGCCGTGGCTGTTGATGAAGTCGCTGCCCTGGAAGAACCGCAGCCAGTGCGCCGAGTCCTTGAACGAGTCGAAGGCCGTCGACCCGAACAGCACCGCTGTGACCGCGACGAGCCCCGGCCGCACCGTCACCGAGTCCAGGTTGGCGAGCGGCGAGCGGAGGAGGAGCGCACCGTCGCGCCGGCCCCAGATCGACAGCTTGGCGACGAGAGAGCTGTACACCTCGAACGGGTCGGCTCGCTCGTAGAAGCCGTTGCCGAAGAGCGCCCCGCCGACGAGCATGAGCGCGACATAGAGGGCGCACCACAGGCGAACGGGTCCGAGCTCGGTGGAGTAGGGGTAGACCAGCTCCATCCACACGAACGCGTAGAGGCCGACGGCCGCGGGCCAGTGGCCGAGCCTCTCCGGGTAGGCGTAGAGGCCCTTCTCGGGGTCTCCACCCGTCAGCTTCGCGAACAGCAGGTTGATCGTGCGGACCGGGCTGATCGCCCGCCACACCCGTCCGAAGAAGAGCGACAGCGGGACGAGCGCGACCCACCACCACACGTAGAAGATCCCGAAGAGCGGGTTGGTCAGGAGGTCCTTGCCGAGGACCGCCACCATCACGGTGTAGAGGAAGACGAGGAAGCCGACGATCCGCCAGAGCAGGCGCCACCATGTCGCGTCGACCACACCCGCGATCCACGCCGGCGCGGGCCGGCCGGAGCTCGCCGCGTCGTAGCGCGGCGTGCGCCAGGCGATCGCGAGGACGGTGAAGGAGACGGTCAGCGCCGCCACGGCGCCCGCGATCGCCAGCTCCGGCGAGATCGGGAGGTCGCGCGCGCCGCCGATCCCGTGCGCGGAGATCACGGTCGGGGCAAGAGAGGTCACTTGACCTCGAGCTGGACGATCGTCTTCTCCAGCGCGTGCGACTCGACTTCGATGATGCCGGCCTTGTCGAAGCTGCCGAGGTCGAGGATCGTGGTCCCCTTCTCATACGGGAGCTGCTTCTCCGGGTCGGAGTGGACGTGGATCTCGCCGGCGGCGTCGGCCTTGACGACGAACTTGATCGGCTGGCCGATGGCGACCTCGACGCGCTCCCCGTTCGGAGTCACGCTCTTGCCCGCGAACGTGATGTCGATCGTCTTCGTCTGCTTGTCCGAGGCGGCCGACCCGCTGTCGCTCCCGCTGCCGCACGCGGTCAGCGTCAGGCCCCCGACGAGGACGAAGGCGATCAGGGCGATCAACCGGGGCGCGAGGTGGCGCAGCGTGCGCATCAGGGCCTCTCTCATCTGTGTTCGACACACGGAAGACGACGGGCGGTCCACGCCCGTCGTACCTCTGGAAGAATCGCACGCGAAACTGAGAGGGGGCCAAGAGGCCCCGGAGAGGGGCGCCGCATGGGGGACCGACTGACGCCCCGCGACCTCGCGTTCCTGACTGAGGAGCGGGCGAGCGCGCCCCGGCAGAACGCGACCGTCGAGATCTTCGAGCCGGGGCCGGAGGGCTTCGGGTACGACGCCTTCCTGGCGCTCATCGCGGACCGGATCTCCTTCGTGCCGCGCTACCGCCAGCGGATCCAGTCCGTGCCGGGTCGTCTCGCCAACCCCGTCTGGGTGGACGACTCGACCTTCGACCTGCACTACCACGTGCGCCGCTCCGCGCTGCCTCGTCCTGGCACGGCCGACCAGCTGCGCGACCTCGTCGCCCGGATCGTGTCGCGACCGCTCGACCGCCACCGGCCCCTGTGGGAGATGTATCTCGTGGAAGGGCTGGAGGGGGGCCGGGTCGCGATCCTCAGCAAGGCCCACCAGGCACTCGTCGACGGCGTCCACACCGTCGACCTCGGCCAGCTGCTGCTCGACGTCAGCCCCGAGCTCAGGGTGCTGGACCCGGAGGCGCTCGACGAGTGGCGGCCGAGCCGAGGAGCGACTCCCGCCGGCCTGCTCGTCGACGCGGTGCGCGACGCGCTCGCCGAGCCGGAGGTCCTCCTCGACAGCGCTCGCAGCACCGGCTCCCACCTCGCCCGCCGGGTCCGGCGACTGACCCGACGCGGAGTCGGCACGGCGCAGCTGGTCGTGCGGGGCGGCTCGGAGCGGCCGAGCCCTCTCAACGGCCGACTCTCGCAGCAGCGCCGGCTCATCACCCTGGACGCCCGCCTCGAGGACCTGCGCGCGATCCGCGCCGAGCACGGCGGGACCATCAACGACGTCGTGCTGGCGATCGTCACCGGCGGGCTGCGCTCGTTCCTGATGACGAGGGGCGAGTCGCTCGCCGGGACGCGACAGATCCGGGCCGTGGTGCCGGTCTCGGTGATCGACGAGAACGAGGAGGCCACCTCGCTGGGCTCGCAGATCGCCGTCCACTTCGTCGACCTCCCGGTAGCGGAGGCGAGTCCGGTCGTCCGGCTGCACCAGGTCTCCTACTCCTTCGAGTCGCACAAGGCGACCGGCCGCGGCGTGTCGGCGAGCCGGCTCGTCGGCATCGCGGGCTTCGCGCCGACCACGTTCCACGCCGTCGGGTCCCGTGCCGCGGCCGCCCAGCCGGACCGCAGCTACCACGTCTGCGTCACGAACGTGCCGGGCCCGCAGTCGCCACGCTACGCGGCGGGGGCTCGGATGGTCGCGAGCTATCCGGTTCCGCCGCTGGCACCCGGCCACGCCGTCGCGATCGGCGTGACGTCGTACGACGGCGGGGTCTTCTTCGGCGTCACGACCGACCGCGACCTGGTCCCCGATGCCGAGCTCCTCGGGCAGTGCCTCAGCGACGCGCTCGACGAGCTCCGCGACGTCGTCGACGGCGGCCGCCATCGCGCGCCCCGCGGCCGGCGCCGGACCGAGGACGGCGAGGCCTGATGCGGCTCTACGTTCCTGCGACGCTCGACCTCCTCGCCCAGTGGCACGCAGCGGGAGAGGTGCCGGCGGGGGAGCCGGGCCTGCGCGGCGCCTTCGAGGCGCCCGACGACACCGAGGAGGGGGAGTACGCCGCGCTGATGTCGGCCGCCGATGCGTCCGCCGAGCTCGTGTCCGGTGCGGGGCGCAGGGTCGTCCTCGTCGTCGACACCGGCTCGGTGGACGGCACCGCACCCGTGCGCACGTGGCAGGCCGTGCACGCCGACGTGGCCGAGCGGCCCGCGGACGCGGATCCGGACGAGGACCTCGGCTGGTTCGCCACCCAGGAGATCCCCGACCTCCTCGCATAACGATCCCCCCGCTCGGAGCGTCTGCACCCGGAAGCGAGCATCGGCCGGACCATGCGCCGGCCGCGAGCAAAGGGGAATACATGATCCGTTCGTTGTCATCCAGGCTGAGCAGCGCGGCCACAGCACTGCTGATGGGCGCCGTGGGGTTGGTTGGCGTCGGTGCCGCAGCACCGGCGAGCGCCGCGACCGCTCAGTGCACGACCACGACCAGCGTGAGCGTCTACGCGACGACGGTGACCTCCGGCGACTACGACCGCATCTCGGGCGATGTCGCGGCCCGGTGCACAGGAGGGACCTACAACCCCACCTCGCCCTGGACCGACGCGGGCCGCACGATCGTGGAGCGCTCGGTGAACAACGGGGCATCCTGGCAGGCCGTCTTCACGGACACGAGCTACGACACCTACTGGTCGGGCAACGACATCATCCGCGCCACCGGGCTCTACCGTATTCACTACACCGGTGGCACGTCGGCGCAGTTCGGCGACTCGTTCCAGGAGTCGTTCTCGGCGCCGGTCCGCATCGCGGTGATCCGCAAGCTCACCGTGTCCGACCGGAGCACCCGCTCACACAGCGTCGGCCGGTTCAGGCTCTCCCCGACGACCGGGCTGGTCGGGCGGCGACTCACGTTCCAGGTGCGGAAGGCTGGGCACTGGAGGTCCTACACGCGAGTGAGGGTGACCGCGACCGGGATCTTCCGCGTGTCGTTCGCGAACTCACGGCGGGGGATCAGCTATCGCTTGCCCGTTCCGGCGGCCGGCGGTCTGAGTGCGCACACCTACGGGCCGTTCAAGGCCTACCGACGCTGACGTTGGCCGCACGGCCATCGCTCGCGCGGCGCGAATGCCCGGGTGAAGGCGCCGCGATCTATCCTGGGGCACGTGTTCCTCGAGATCGTGGCGCTCCACCTGGGCGCGCTGCATCCCTATGAGAAGGTCCTGACGCTGCTGCTCGCGTTCGGGCCGTTCGTCGTGCTCGGGGCCTTGGTCGCCGTCCGGCGCCGCCAGGACGAGACCGAGGCGCGGGCCGAGGTCGAGGCACGGGCCGAGGAGCGCGCCCGGTCAGAAGTCGGTGTCAGCGAGCAAGCCACTCCTGGCCGACCCGGTTCTCCTTCCTGAGGGACTTGAGGAGCATCTCCTCGATCAGGCGCTCGACCTTGCCGCCGACCAGGGGCATGGTGACCCGGATCTCGCAGCTCACGGTCTCCAGGGTGACGCCACCCGACTCGGTCAAGGTGATGGTCCCGCTCACCTCGCCCGGCTTGCCGGGGATGGTCAGGTGGAGGCTCGCCTTGTCTCCCGCCCACTGCTCGCGCTGGACGATGCGGACCCCGTCGCCGACGATCTTCTTGGCGAACGACGGCAGGCCGATGGTGGGCAGCGTGTAGTCGATGGAGACCTCGCCGCTCTGCGTCGTGCCGGTGGCCGTCACGTCGCACGACGTGGCCCGCTGCGCGTCGTAGACCGACGTGCGGAAGGTCGCGTCCGTCAGCATCGCCGCCACCCTGGCGAGCGGGGCATCGTAGGTCAGCTCATGGCTCAGAGACGTGCTCATGGCGCACATCATGCCGGTGGACGTCGGCGTGTGGGACTACAGGTCGGTTCGCAGCCGCCACAGCTCGGGGAAGAGCACCACCTCGAGCATCGAGCGCAGGTATCCCACGCCGTCGGTCCCGCCGGTGCCGCGTTTGAAGCCGATGATCCGCTCGACGGTCGTCACATGACGGAAGCGCCACAGCCGGAACGCGTCCTCGAGGTCGGTCAGCTCCTCACCGAGCTGGTAGAGGTCCCAGTGCGTCTCCGGGGAGCGATAGATCTCGAGCCAGGCCTGCTCGACCTCGCCGCTCGCCTCGTATGGCTGCGTCCAGTCTCGCTCGACGTGGTCGGCCGGCACCGGCAGTCCCCGCCTGGCGAGCAGTCGGAGGGCCTCGTCGTAGAGCGACGGCGCGACGAACGCCGCCTGCACGGGCGCGAGCCGGGCGGGGGCATGCTCGTGCGGACGCAGCATCGCGGCCCTCTTGTTCCCGAGGCGGAACTCCAGGCAGCGGTACTGCCAGCTCTGGAAGCCGCTGCTCGCGCCCAGGAAGGGGCGGATGGCGGTGTACTCCGGTGGCGTCATGGTGGCCAGGACGTCCCACGCGTGCACGAGCTGCTCCATGATCCGCGAGACGCGTGCCGTCATCTTGAACGCCGCCGGGAGTCGGTCCTCGGCCACGGCGGAGATGGCGGCGTCGAGCTCGTGCAGCATCAGACGCAGCCACAGCTCGGTCGTCTGGTGTTGCACGATGAAGAGCATCTCGTCGTGGTGGGGCGAGAGCGGATGCTGTGCCTCGAGCAGCTCGTCGAGGTGCAGGTAGTCGCCGTAGTCCATGTCGGGCATCTGTCTCAGGTCACCGCGAGCCGCTGGGAGAACCGAGCGTCGCGCCACTCCTCGGTCTCCATCACCTGGTGCAGGTGCTCGACGGCGTCCCACACGTCCACGAACCTCGTGTAGAGCGGGGTGACACCGAAGCGCAGGATGTCGGGCAGCCCGTCTTGGCCCGCACGGAAGTCGCCGACCACGCCCCGGGCGATGAGCGCCTGCACGATCGCATAGGCGCCCTCGGGCCGCGTGAGGCAGACCTGGCTGCCCCGCTGGTCGTCGTCACGAGGCGACTCGATCCCGAACCCCGGGATGCGCTCCTCGGTGAGGTCGGCGAAGAGCCGCGTGAGTGCCAGCGACTTCTGGCGCAGCGCGGCCATGCCGCCGTACGGCTCGGCGGCGAGGACCGTCTCGACGCCGCACTCCAGCGCGGCGGTGCCGATCACGGCCGGCGTGCCCGAGACGTAGCGCGCGATGCCCGGTGCCGGCTCGTAGGCGGTCGTGAAGGCGAAGGGGGCCGCATGGCCCATCCAGCCCGACAGCGGCTGGGCGAACCGGTCGGCATGGCGAGGGCTCACCCAGACGTACGCCGGCGCGCCTGGCCCGCCGTTGAGGAACTTGTAGCCGCAGCCGATCGCGAAGTCGGCCCCGGAACCGGTGAGGTCGACGGGCACGGCTCCGGCTGAGTGGCAGAGGTCCCAGACCGTGATGATGCCCCGCTCGTGCGCCTGGGCGGTGACGCCGGCCATGTCCCACATCCGGCCGGTGCGGTAGTTGACGTGCGTCAGCATGAGGACGGCGACGGTGGCCGCGGGCAGGGCGTCGAGCCGCTCCACGGGCTCCTCGCCGGGCTCGATGAGGACGAGCTCGCAGTCGTGCTCGCGTGCGACGGACTGGGCGACATACAGGTCGGTGGGGAAGTTCGTCCGCTCACTGACGATGACCCGCCGCCCCGGGGAGTCCGCGGCCGCGAGCGCGATCGCGGCCTTCAGCACCTTGTAGACGTTGACGCTGGTCGAGTCGGCGACGACGAGCTCGCCGGGTCCAGCGCCGACCAGGCTGCCGATCTTGTCGCCGACGCGGCGGGGGAGGTCGATCCAGCCCGCGCTGTTCCAGCTGCCGATGAGGTCGACGCCCCACTCGTGGGCGATGACCTCCTGAACCCGCCCGGCGGTGGCCCGCGGGAGGGCGCCGAGGGAGTTGCCGTCGAGGTAGATGACGCCCTCGGGCACGTCGAACAGGTCACGCAATGGTGCCAGCGGGTCGTGCTCGTCCAGCCGTGCTGCCTCGTCGCGGGTCGTCACCTGAGCTCCCTGAGGACGGCGCGCACGGGCGCCGCGTCGGCGGTGGCCAGCTTGAGCGGCAGGGCGATCAGCTCGTAGTCGCCCTCGGGCACGTCGTCGAGCAGCAGGTTCTCCAGGACCCGCATGTCATGCCGACCAGCCGCGTGGTGGGCGTCGAGGGTCGAGCTGGCGGCGGGGTCGAGGCTGGCGGCGTCGGTGCCGACGAGCACGACCCCACGTCGCCCCAGCTCGGCGACCAGCTCGGGGGCCAGTGCCGTGAAGGACTCGTCCCAGATGGCCGGCTGGCGGTCGTAGGTGCGCAGCAGGACGCGCGGCGGCAGGTCGTCGCCCAGGGCATGAGCCACGTCGTCGATGCGGACCAGGTCACGCGCGGTCGTCGCATGCGCCACGCGGCACGGCCCGAGGTAGGGCGTCAGGTCGAGCGCCCCGGCCGGTGCCCCGTCGTCGGTGTAGTGGAGAGGAGCGTCGGCATGCGCTCCGGTGTGCACCGAGAGGGTCAGTCGCGCGACGTTGACGGGGCAGTCCGGCCCGATGCGGAACGTCCAGCCGGCGTCGTAGGCCTGGTCACCGGGGAAGACGGGGGAGGTCACGTCGACGGTGGGCGTGATGTCCCACAGCCCGGTCAATCAGCTGGCCTTCCGGCTGGCGGCGGTCTTCTTCGCGGCGGTCTTCTTCGCGGCGGTCTTCTTCGCGGCGGTCTTCTTGGTCGCGGTCTGCTTGGCGGCCGTCTTCTTGGCCGCTCCCTTCTTGGCCGGCTTCTCGTCGGTCCCGGCCTCGTCCTCCGGCTCGCTCTCGGCCTCTTCGGGGACGTCCTCGCCGCGTCCCTTCTTGGCGGCGGCGACCGAGCGCTGCAGGGCGGCCAGCAGGTCGACGACCTCGCCGGCCGACTTGGTCGAGGTCTCGGTCCGGGTGACGTCGCCGCCCTCGACCTTCGTCTTGACGAGCGTCTCGACGGCCTCGGCGTAGTCGTCCTCGAACTCGGACGGGTCGAAGTCGCCCGCCAGCGTGTCGACGAGCATGCGCGCCATCTTCACCTCGGCGGGCTTCACCTCCCCGTCGACGTCGACGGAGAAGTCGGGCACGCGCACCTCGTCGGGCCACATGAGCGTCTGCAGCACGATGACGTCGCCACGCTCGGTCTCGCGGACGCGGAGAACGGCGACGGTGGTGCGGTTGCGCAGCGCCACCGTGACCACCGCCATCCGGTCCGCCTCGCGGAGCGCCTCGCGGAGCAGGGCGTACGGCTTCTTGCCTGTGTTCTCCGGCTCGAGGAAGTAGGACTTCTCGAAGAGGAGCGGGTCGATCTGGTCGCTCGGCACGAACTTCTCCACCGAGATCTCGCGACTCGACGTCGACGGCAGGGCCGCCATGTCGTCGTCGGTGAGGATGACCATCTCGCCGTCCTCGGTCTCATAGCCCTTGGCGATGTCGGAGTAGGGCACCTCCTCGCCGTCGATCGAGCAGATCCGCTGGTAGCGGATCCGTCCGCCGTCGGCCACATGGACCTGACGGAACGACACGTCGTGGGACTCCGTCGCCGCATACAGCTTGACCGGCACGCTGACCAGGCCGAAGGAGACCGCGCCCTTCCAGATCGCTCGCATGCTGCCCAGTATCCCGCGATGCGCCAGTTGTGTCGCACGTCGTCGCGCGGTGCCTGATCGGTCGCCGGTCCTAGCCGATCAGTGAGCCCATCCACGCCTCGACGTCCGCCGCGGCCCGGGGCAGCGATGCCGAGAGGTTCTGGGCGCCCTCGGATCCGACGAGGATGTCGTCCTCGATGCGGATGCCGATCCCGCGCAGCTCCTCGGGCACGAGCAGGTCGTCGGGCTGGAAGTAGAGGCCCGGCTCGACGGTCAGGACCATGTGCTCGGCGAGGGTGCCCTCGGCGTAGGCCTCCTTCGAGGCTGCGCCGCAGTCGTGCACGTCCAGGCCGAGCATGTGGCTGACGCCGTGCAGCGTCCAGCGCGAGTAGACCTTGCTGTCCTCGTCCAGCGCCTCATCGACCGAGACCGGCAGCAGGCCGAGATCACCGAGTCCGTGCGCCAGCACCTCGACCGCGGCATGGTGGGCGGCCCGGAAGTGCGCGCCCGGGCGAACGGCGGCGATGCCCGCCTCCTGCGCCCGGTGGACCAGGTCGTAGAGGTCGCGCTGGAGCGGCGTGAAGGTGCCCGAGACCGGCAGCGTCCGGGTGACGTCGGCGGTGTAGAGGTTGCGGCCCTCCACGCCCATGTCGAGCAGCACCATCGTGCCGGGCGTGATCGGGCCGGTGTTGTCGATCCAGTGCAGTGTCGTGGCATGGACGCCGCCGCCGACGATGGAGTCGTAGCCGATGTCGTTGCCCATCGCGCGTGCGCGACGGAAGAAGGTGCCCTCGATCCAGCGCTCGCCCAGCTCGAGCACGCGTGGCCACTCGCGGACCGAGTCCTCGAAGCCCAGAGCGGTGATGTCGCACGCCTCGGTCAGCTGGGCGATCTCCCACTCGTCCTTGACCAGTCGCATCTCGGACACCACGCGCGCGAAGTCATCGTCGAGTGCGACGTCGGGAGCGAGCAGACCGTCGACATACGCCGAACGTCCGCGCAGCACGCGCGTCTTGACACCGGCGCGCAGCCCCACCTCGAGCTCGTCGACGTGGCGCACCTCGATCCCGAGGGAGTCGGAGATCTCCCGGGCGGACGGTCGGCGCCCCACCCAGAGCTCGCCGTAGACGCGGTCGCGGAAGAACTCATCGGTGTCCCGACTGGACCGCGGACGGGCATAGAGGACCGAGGAGCCGTCGGGCTCGACGACCAGCACCGCATCGGAGGTCTGGTTGCCGCTGAAGTAGGTGTGCGCCGTGTCCGGGCGGAACCGGTAGTCGGTGTCGTAGGAGCGCACCTTGAAGCCGCCCGCGGGCAGCACCAGCCGCTCACCTGGGAAGGCGTCGGCGAGACGTGCGCGGCGCGCGGCGGCGTACGGCGCGATCGGATGCGGCGGCAGGTCCAGCTCCCGGTCGCCCCACCCCCGGCGCATGAAGGCCGACCACGCCTGCGGGACGGACGGGTCGTGCGCCTCTGTCACTGGCTGCGTCACCTGCTGCGTCGCCGGTTCGTCCACATGCTCCGTCGTCGGCTTCGTCTCCTCACCCATGCGCTCACTCTAGGTCGCCCCTGCGTCGATAGGGTGGGCCACATGGGGGCTGGATCTCGGGCGACCTCGAACCGGCGGCGCAGCGGCATGGCGTTCACCATCGTCGTGTCGGTCGTCGTGGTGCTGGCCGCGCTGCCGATGCTGGCCGTCATCTCGTTCTCCGGAGCTCCACGGACCTTGACGGTCGCGACCGTGCTGGCGGCGCTTCCGGTCGTGCCGCTGGTCGCCTGCTACCTGTGGCTCGACCGCTACGAGCCCGAGCCGCGGGGCCTGCTCGCCCTCGGCCTCCTGTGGGGGGCGTTCGTCGCGTGCTTCGCGGCCGTCGTGCTCGAAGGCATCGGGGGAGTCGTCACCGGCTTCACCGGCGACGCGGGCAGCGCGATCCTGGCGCCCGTCGTCGAGGAGGCCTGCAAGGGTGCGTTCCTCATCGCGCTGCTGTGGTGGCGTCGCGACGAGCTGGACGGGCTGCTGGACGGCCTCGTCTATGCCGGCATGGTGGGGATCGGCTTCGCCTTCACCGAGAACATCCTCTACCTGGCGGCGGCCTACGACGGCACCTCCGGCATCGGCCCGGGCGGGACGAACGCGCTGACGCAGACGTTCCTGATCCGCTGTCTGGCGAGCCCGTTCGCGCACCCTCTGTTCACAGCCTTCACGGGGGTCGGCGTCGGCATCGCGGTCGCCGCACGGTCCCGCTCGCTGCGGCTGGTCGCGCCGGTCGCGGGGTATGCATGCGCCGTGGTCGCACACTCGATGTGGAACTCCGCGACCGTCTTCGGGCTCGGCGGGTTCGTGGTCGTCTACGTCGTCCTCATGGTCCCCGCGCTCGTCGGGATCCTCGCCCTCGCGCTGTGGGCCCGCTCCTCGGAGCGGCGCATGCTGGCGAGGGCCCTCGGCGATGCGGCGGCACGGGGGCTGCTTCCCGCGACCGACATCGGCTGGGTCGTCGACCTCGAGGCCCGGCGCCGCGCGCGGGCCTACGCGAGACAGCGGGGCGGAGTCGCCGGCGAGCGGGCGATGCGCGACTACCAGCAGGCGGCGATCGAGCTCGGCTACCTCCACCACCGCTACCTGCGAGGCACGCCACCGCCCGACTTCGCCGAGCGCGGTCAGGAGTATGTCGCAAGAATCGGTAGGGTCAGGCCGACCATCGCATTTCCCGGACAGGTGGTGCCCACGCGATGACGACCTCCCAGGGTTCGGACACGAACCCCCCACCCGGCCTGGCCGGGTCGGCCGGTGTTGCCGATCTCGGAACGGCAGCCACCCGGATGGTGACTGCTCTGGTGCGCCTGCGCCAGGCGCTCACCGACGTCGTGCTGCCTCTCGACCTGCCAGGAGCAGCGGAGCAGCGGACCAACCAGGCCGAGCTCGTCGCCCAGCTCGAGGACTACGTCATTCCGCGCATGACGACGCTCGAGGCGCCGCTGCTCGCCGTCGTCGGCGGCTCGACCGGCGCAGGCAAGTCGACGCTGGTCAACTCACTCGTCGGGTCGCGTGTCACCACGCCGGGGCTGCTCCGGCCGACGACCCGGTCGCCCGTCCTGGTGCACAACCCGGCCGACCGCCAGTGGTTCGGCCAGGACCGGCTGCTGCCCGAGCTGGAGCGCGTCTCCCACGCCACCAACGACCCGAGCGCCCTGCAGCTCGTGGCCTCGGACAGCGTGCCGGAGGGCCTGGCGATCCTGGACGCACCCGACGTCGACTCCGTCGAGGAGCAGAACCGACTGCTGGCGGCTCAGCTCTTGGCGGCGGCCGACCTGTGGATCTTCGTCACCTCCGCGGCGCGGTATGCCGACCAGGTGCCCTGGACGTTCCTGCGCTCAGCAGCCGAGCGCTCGACCGCAGTGGCCATCGTGCTCGACCGCACGCCCGCCGACGCCGTCCAGACCGTCGCCACGCACCTGGCGCGCATGCTCGCCTCGCGCGGCCTCAAGGACAGCCCGCTCTTCATCGTCCACGAGGGCAGCGTGTCCGAGGACGGTCTGCTCCCGGCCGACCATGTGGCCGAGGTGCGAGGCTGGATCGACATGCTGGCGGCTGACTCCGGGGCACGGCAGGCGGTCGTGCGTCAGACGCTCGAGGGCGCCGTGCGCACCGTCTCCCGCCGGGCGCACCCGGTCGCAGACGCGTCCCTGGCCCAGTCGGACGCCGCGGCCCGCCTGCGACGCGACGCCGAGGCGGCGTACGAGGACGGCCTCCGCGCGATCCTCGCCGCCACCGCCGACGGGACGATGCTGCGCGGCGAGGTGCTCGCGCGCTGGCAGGAGTTCGTCGGGACGGGCGAGCTGCTGCGCTCGCTCGAGTCGAAGGTCAGCAAGCTGCGCGACCGGCTCGTCAACGCCGTCAAGGGCAAGCCCCAGCAGGCCGAACAGGTCCAGGTGGCGGTCGAGTCCGGTCTCGAGCTGCTCGTCCTCGAGCACGCCGAGCAGGCAGCCGAGCGCGCCGAGGCGGCCTGGCTCCAGCTCGAGGCGGGCCGAGCCCTCCTCGCCACCTCGCCGACCGAGCTCGGGCGGGCCTCGCGCGACCTGCGGCGCAAGGCGGAGCGGGCGGTGCGCGACTGGCAGCAGGACGTGCTCGACATGGTGCGGACCGAGGGTGGGGACAAGAAGTCGACCGCTCGCTTCCTCGCCTTCGGTGTGAACGGCCTGGCGGTCACCCTGATGGTCGTGGTCTTCGCGAACACCGCCGGGCTCACGGGCGCCGAGGTCGGCATCGCAGGCGGCTCGGCGGTCGTCGGGCAGAAGCTGCTCGAGGCCGTGTTCGGCGACCAGGCGGTGCGCTCGCTCGCCGAGCGGGCGCGTCAGTCGCTCGAGGTCCGCCTTCGCTCGCTGTTCGCCGACGAGCAGGTGCGCTACGTCGACCTCGTCGACAACCTGCGCATCGACCCGGCGGCGGGGGAGAACCTGCGCCAGGCGGCCCGTCGCGTCGACGACGCCCGGTACGCCGCTAGCATCGGCACGTCATAGGGTGACGCCATGACGTCGCTGCTCCAGAGTGCGAAGAACCGCCTCACCGGCCAGCCCGCCTCCGGATCGGACATCAGCGCGCGCATCGACGGGCTCGCGGCCGCGGTCGACGCGGCCGGCGGACGGCTGAGCGACGACATCGTGGGGGAGGCGCGCGCGGTCGTCGAGCGCGCGCAGAGCAGACTCAAGCTGTCCGCGGACCACACCGTCGTCGGCATCGCCGGCGCGACGGGGTCGGGGAAGTCCTCGACGTTCAACGCGCTGACCGGGCTGGAGCTCTCGGCCGTCGGGGTACGACGACCGACGACCTCGTGGGCGACGGCCTGCGTCTGGGGCACCCAGGGCGCGCGCGAGCTGCTGGAGTGGCTCGGGATCCCTGACCGGCACCAGACCACACGCGACTCGATGCTCGACACCCGCCGGGAGGGGCAGGAGCTCGACGGCGTCGTGCTCCTGGACCTGCCCGACCACGACTCCACCGAGGTCTCCCACCACCTCGAGGTCGACCGGCTCGTGGTGCTCGTCGACATGCTCGTCTGGGTCCTCGACCCGCAGAAGTACGCCGACGCGGCGATCCACGACCGCTACCTGGCGCCGCTGCGCAGCCACGACGAGGTCATGGTCGTGGTGCTCAACCACATCGACACGGTGCCGGAGGAGCGGCGGGCGTCGATGGTCGCCGACGTGCGCCGCCTGCTCGACAACGACGGCCTGCAGCGAGTGCCGGTCATCCCGGTGAGCGCCAAGCTCGGCTGGGGCATCGCCGAGCTCAAGGCCGAGATCGCCGCCCGCGTCGCCGACAAGGCGGCCACCAAGGCGCGGCTCGAGGCCGACGTCAAGACCGTGGCAGGCCGGATCGAGGCCGAGTCGGGGACCGCGAAGGCGCGTTCGCTGGCTCCTGAGCGCGTCGAGGCCCTCGACGACGCCATCGCCGAGGCGGCGGGCGTCCCGACGGTCGTGGCGGCGGTCGAGCGTGCCACCCGCCTGCGGGCCAACCGGGCCACGGGCTGGCCCCTCGTGTCGTGGATCTCGGCGTTCCGTGCCGACCCGCTGAAGCGGCTGCACCTCGACCTCGGAGCGGCCGGCAAGGAGCTGACCGGCAGGGCTCGGACGTCGGTGCCGGCCGCGACAGCCGTGCAGGGCGCACGGGTCGACAGCGAGGTGCGCGCTCTTGCCGACGACGCGTCGAGCGGTCTGGGCCGGTCGTGGCAGGAGTCGGTCCGCGCTGCCTCGGTCTCGCACATCGGCGATCTCAACGACCGGCTGGACGCGGCGCTGGGGGACACTGACCTGGGAGTCTCCCATCTCCCGGCGTGGGCAGGCGCCGTCCGCGTGCTGCAGTGGCTCCTGATCGCCGCGGCTGTCGTCGGAGGAGTCTGGACCTTGGCCGCTCTGGTCTCCGGAACGCTCGCTGACTCCTCGACGCCGCACGCTGGCGGGATCTCGGTCCCGCTCCTGCTGCTGATCGGAGGGGCCGTCCTGGGCATCGTCCTGGCGCTGGTCTGCCGCGTGCTGGTGGTCGGCACCGCGCGGGCGCGAGCCGCTCGGGCCGAGGAGCGGCTGCGATCAGCGGTGTCGAGCGTCTCCAGAGAGCTGGTCGTGACGCCGGTGCAGGAGGAGCTGGCGGCGTACTCCGCGGTCCGCGCCGGCCTCGACCGCGCGCTCGGCTGATCTCGTCGGGCCGCTCCAGCTCGCTCCGTCGCGAGCGGGGCGCGACGAGGCGCGCCCATTCCGCGAGATACGTAAGTCTAGTAAGCGAGTCGAGATACACTCGTCAGGTGCGCACGTCCCCCCTTCGCCCGGCACTGTCGCTGGACGAGCTCGCCGAGACGACCCGTCGCTTCGCCGCCGAGGTGACCGTCGGGTGCCACGAGATCCACGCCGACCCCTCGCATCGATGGCATGTCCGGATCCACGCTGACGAGCAGGTCGACGTCTGGCTGATCAGCTGGACGACGGAGCAGGGCACGCAGCTGCACGACCACGGCGGGTCCGCCGGCGCGTTCACCGTGGTCTCGGGCGAGCTCACCGAGGCCGCGTGGTCCGGCCCGACGGCCCGGGGTGGGCTGGTTCATCGCCATCGTGCCGCGGGGGAGACGGTCGTCTTCGGAAACCACTACGTGCATGATGTGATCAACCGCGCGGAGGGTACTGCGGTGAGCGTGCACGCCTACTCGCCGCCGCTGACGCTCATGCGCTACTACGATGTCGAAGCAGACCGGCTGGTGCGCCGCGCATCCAGTTGGACCGACGACCCCGAGGCGCCCGCACCGGCGCGTGAGGAGCGGGCGGCATCGTGATCTACGCCGACGTCGACGAGATGCTGCGAGCGGCTCGTCAGGGACTCACCCGTCTCTCGCCGCGCCAGGCAGCCGACGCCGTCGCCGCCGGAGACCTGATCGTGGACATCCGACCGGAGTGGCAGCGCCGGGCGATGGGAGAGATCCCCGGCTCGCTCATCATCGAGCGCAACCACCTCGAGTGGCGGCTGCACCCCACGTCGGACGCGCGGGTGCCGGAGGCCGACACGCCGCGTCGCTGGATCATCGTGTGCGCCGAGGGCTACACCTCCTCCCTGGCCGCCCACTCGCTCTGCTCGCTCGGGCTCGACTCGACCGACATCGAGGGAGGCATCGCGGCCTGGCGCGAGGCCGGACTGCCGGTCGTCGCGGGGCTGACGCCTGTCGAGCACGTGGTCTCCGGGTGAGACGCACGTGATCGAGTACCGGTCGGTCACGAAGACCTACGACGACGGAACGACGGCGGTCGCCGACTTCAGCCTGACGATCCCGTCGCGCAGCACGACCGTGCTCGTCGGCTCCTCGGGCTGCGGCAAGACCACCCTTCTCAGGATGGTCAACCGGATGGTGGACGCGACGGCGGGGCAGGTGCTCATCGACGATGTCGATGTCGCCACCAGCCGGCCTGTCGCGCTGCGGCGCAGCATCGGGTACGTCATGCAGCAGGCCGGCCTGCTCCCGCACCGGAAGGTCGTCGACAACGTCGCAACGCCGCTCAGGCTGGCCGGCGCACCCCGCCGCGACGCGCGTGAGCGTGCCCTGGCCGCGCTGGCGCGCGTCGGTCTCGAGGCCGACCTCGCGGAGAAGTACCCCCGGCAGCTCTCCGGTGGGCAGCAGCAGCGTGTCGGCGTCGCGCGCGGCCTCGTCGCCGACCCCAACATCCTCCTCATGGACGAGCCGTTCGGCGCGGTGGACCCGATCGTGCGCGCCGACCTGCAGCACCAGCTCCTCGCGCTCAAGCAGGAGCTGGGCAAGACGATCGTGTTCGTCACCCACGACATCGACGAGGCGTTCCTCCTCGGTGACCAGGTGGTGATCCTGCGCAAGGGCGGAGTCGTCGCCCAGGTGGGGACGCCGGCCGAGATCCTCGCCGCTCCTGCCGACGAGTTCGTGCGCAGCTTCGTCGGGCTCGACAAGGGCAACCGCAAGCTGCGCATCGAGGAGGTCGACGGTCAGCAGGTCGTCGTCGACGAGCAGGGCCGCGCGACAGGCATCCTCGCCCCGTGACCTGGGTCCGCGCCAACCTCGACCGGCTCACCGAGCTGACCTGGCAGCACCTCTGGCTCAGTGTGGTGCCCGTGGTGGTCGGCTTCCTGCTGTCCGTTCCGGTGGGCTGGTGGGCGAGCCGCTACCCGTGGTTCCGCGCTCCGGCGCTGAGCGTCGGCGGGGTGCTCTACTCGCTGCCCTCCCTGCCGTTGCTCGTCATCATTCCCGGCATCATCGGCACGAGCTTCCTCGACCCTCTGAACGTCGCCATCACGCTGACGCTGTATGCCATCGCCCTCCTCGTGCGGACCGTCGCCGACGCCTTCGGCCAGGTCTCGGCCGAGGTGCTCGAGGCTGCGTCGGCCAGCGGCTACTCGCGCTGGCAGCGCGCGATCGGCGTCGAGCTCCCGCTCGCCGGCCCGGCGATGCTGGCGGGGATCCGGGTCGCGTCGGTGTCGACAGTCAGCCTGGTGACGGTCGGCGCGCTCATCGGCGTGAGCAACCTCGGCTCGCTGTTCACCGAGGGCTTCCAGCGCTACTTCATCACCGAGATCGTCGTCGGGATCGTGCTGGTCGTCGCTGTGGCGCTCGTCCTGGACCTGTGCTGGGTCCTCCTCGGGCGGCTGCTGTTGCCGTGGACACGGGGCAGGGCGACCGCATGAGTGTCCTCGACGAGGCCTGGACGTGGCTCACCACGCCCGCGAACTGGCACGGCGAGGACGGCATCCCGCATCGGCTGATCCAGCATCTCGGGTACACCGCCTTGACCGTGGTGATCGCCGTCGCCATCGCCGTGCCCCTGGGGCTGTGGATCGGCCACACCGGGCGCCTGCGCGGCGTCGCCGTCGGGTTGACCGGCGCCCTGCGAGCGCTTCCCACGCTCGGTCTTCTGACGCTGGTCGTGCTGTGGCGCGGGATCGGTCTCGCGCCGCCCATCACCGCGCTCGTTGTCCTGGCGGTCCCGCCGCTGCTGGCCGGTGCGTACGCCGGAGTCGAGTCGGTCGACCGCCGTACCGTCGACGCGGCGCGCGGGATGGGCATGACCGAGTGGCAGGTGCTGACGCAGGTCGAGGTGCCCCTCGGTCTCCCGTTGCTCCTCGGCGGTCTGCGCTCCGCGGTCCTCCAGGTCGTTGCCACCGCCACCATCGCGGCCTACATCGGTCTTGGTGGACTGGGGCGGTACGTGATCGACGGCGTCGCCATCCGGGACTATCCGCAGATCCTCGGTGGTTCCCTCATCGTCGTCGTGCTTGCTCTCGTGCTCGACGGTGCGTTCGCCCTGCTCCAACGACTTGCTCCGGCATGATCAGTCCGTCCCCACCCGAGAAGAGAGAACGACCATGAAGCTCACCCGTGCACTCGGTGGTCTCGCCGCTGCCGTCCTCGCCCTCAGCCTCGCGGCCTGCGGAAGCGACCCGACCACGTCGGACTCGGGCTCCGGCGGCGCATCCTCGTCCGCCTCGTCGTCCTCGTCGAAGCCGATCGTGGTCGGCTCGGCCGCCTTCGGTGAGAGCGAGATCCTGGCCGAGATCTACGCCCAGGCCCTCAAGGCCAAGGGCCTCGACGCCTCCACCAAGCTCGACATCGGAGCCCGCGAGGCCTACATCGGCGCGATCAAGGACGGGACGATCGGGCTGATCCCTGAGTACACCGGCAACCTGCTGCTCTACTTCGAGCCCAACGCGCAGGCCACGGCGCCCGACGAGGTCAACAGCGCACTGGGGTCGGCGCTGCCCAGCGGGCTCAAGGTCCTCGACCCGGCCCCCGGTGAGGACAAGGACTCGCTCAACGTGACCTCCGACTTCTCTCAGAAGAACGGCGTCACCTCGATCGCCGACCTCGCCAAGGTCAAGGGCGTCAAGCTCGCCGCGAACCCCGAGTTCAAGACGAGGGCCTACGGCATCCCGGGGCTCGAGAAGGTCTACGGCATCAAGGACATCTCCTTCACGGCGATCAACGACGGGGGCGGCCCCGCGACGGTGAAGGCACTCACCTCCGGCCAGGTCGACGTCGCCGACATCTACTCGACGACCCCCTCGATCAGCCAGAACAAGCTGGTCACGCTGCAAGACCCGAAGAACCTGATCGCCGCTCAGAACGTCGTCCCCCTGATCCGCGACGACGTCGACAGCGACAAGGTCACCCAGGTGCTCAACGACGTGTCCGCCAAGCTGACCACCGAGGAGCTGTTGAAGCTCAACACGGCCTTCGCGGCCGACTCCAAGCCGACGGCCGCCCAGGTCGCCGGCGACTGGTTGAAGCAGAACGGGCTCGCCTGACTCCCGTTCCGCTCGCGATCTCGCCCTGCCGCCGCGGGCCGCTCTGTCTCCACAGCAGCGGCCCGCGGCGGTCTCGTCCCCAGGCGGTAGGGCATGTGCGCGCTGGTGTCGGTCGTGTTCCGCAGGCTCGGACACGAGCGGGCCCGCCGGGCCCCACTGGATCCGAGGAGTGGAACCATGAACGACACCCACATCACCGTGCAGGGCTTCGTCGGGGGCGTCGTGTCCCTGCGACAGGCCGGCGAGACCGAGGTCGCGACCTTCCGTCTCGGCTGCACGCCGCGCCACTTCAACCGTCGCACCGAGCAGTGGGTGGACGCCCCGACGCAGTGGTACACGGTGAACGCGTGGCGTGGCATGGCCCGCAACGTCGCCGGCTCGCTCGTGAAGGGCGATGGCGTCACCGTGGTCGGGCGGCTCAACATCTCGACCTGGACCGCTCAGGACGGCACGGAGCGGACCTCCTTGGAGATCGAGGCGACCACGGTCGGTCACGACCTCAGGTTCGGCACCGCGCGGCTGGCGCGCAACGAGCGACCCCAGCGCGACGAGGCCGGCCCGATGGACGTCGCCCCGATGGACGTCGGCCCGCTCGACGTCGCCCCGCTCGGGGAGGGGAGCGAGCCGGTGGACGAGGCGTTCGCAGCGGCCGAGCATGAGGGGGCCGACCCGGTCGAGGACTGGCGGAAGGAGTCTCCGGCGGCCTGAGGCACGACCCGCCCGTCCGGCTGGTCCGCCCCGACCTGCCGGTCCAGCGCGTCGAGCCCCTCGAGTCCCGTCCAGGTCGCGCAGTCGCGCACGATGGGTGACCTGGACGGGCCTGGCCGTCGTCGCCTTGTCGTCGTCTTGTCGTCGGCTGGTCGTCGGCTGGTCGCCGCCCGGGCCTCGGTCCGCGCGGGCGTGACCCCGGTCAGGTCTGAGCCCGGATCTCAACTAGGCTTTCGAGTCATGGCCGAGTACATCCTCTCCCTGCGCAACGTGCGCAAGGCCCACGGCGACAAGGTCGTCCTCGACAACGTCACGCTCTCGTTCCTCCACGGCGCCAAGATCGGCGTGGTCGGCCCCAACGGCATGGGCAAGTCCTCACTGCTCAAGCTCATGGCCGGGCTCGACCAGCCGAACAACGGCGACATCGTCCGCGACCCCGACGCGACGGTCGGGATGCTCCAGCAGGAGCCTCCGCTGACCGAGGGCAAGACGGTGCTCGAGAACGTCGAGGAGGCCGTCGCCGACATCAAGGGCAAGCTCGACCGCTACAACGCGATCTCGGAGCTGATGGCCGACCCGGACGCCGACTTCGACACGCTCCTCGCCGAGATGGGCGACCTGCAGACCGACCTCGACCACGCGAACGCCTGGGACCTCGACTCGCGCCTCGACCAGGCCATGGATGCGCTGCGCTGCCCGCCGCCGGACTCGGTCGTGGACAACCTCTCCGGTGGTGAGCGCCGGCGCGTCGCGCTGTGCAAGCTGCTGCTGCAGCAGCCGGACCTGCTTCTCCTCGACGAGCCGACCAACCACCTCGACGCCGAGTCGGTCCAGTGGCTCGAGGGTCACCTCAAGACCTACCCGGGCGCCGTCCTCGCCGTCACGCACGACCGGTACTTCCTCGACAACGTCGCCCAGTGGATCGCCGAGGTCGACCGTGGCTCGATCCACGGCTACGAGGGCAACTACTCCACCTACCTGGAGACCAAGAAGGAGCGCCTCAAGATCGAGGGCACCAAGGACGCCAAGCGCGCCAAGATGCTGGAGAAGGAGCTGGAGTGGGTCCGCTCCAACGCCAAGGCGCGGCAGACCAAGTCGAAGTCGCGTCTCGCGCGCTACGAGGAGCTCGCCGCTGAGGCGGACCGTGCCCGCAAGATCGACACCTCCGAGATCAACATCCCGGCGGGCCCGCGACTCGGTGACATCGTCCTCGAGGCGAAGGGTCTGACGAAGTCGTTCTACGGTCGGACGCTGTGGGACGACATCTCCTTCACCCTGCCGCGTGCGGGCATCGTCGGTGTCATCGGTCCCAACGGCGTCGGCAAGACGACGCTGTTCCGCATGATCACCGGGTCCGAGTCGCCCGACGCGGGCGACCTCGTGGTCGGGCAGACGGTGAAGATCTCCTACGCCGACCAGAGTCGCGCCAACATCGACCCGACCAAGAACGTCTGGGAGGTCGTCTCCGACGGTCTGGACTTCATCAAGGTCGCGAACTTCGAGATGAACAGCCGCGCCTACGTCGCCTCGTTCGGCTTCAAGGGCCCCGACCAGCAGAAGAAGGCCGGCGTCCTCTCCGGTGGCGAGCGCAACCGGCTCAACCTGGCGCTGACGCTGAAGATGGGCGGCAACATGCTGCTGCTCGACGAGCCGACCAACGACCTCGACGTGGAGACCCTGTCCTCCCTCGAGGACGCGCTGCTCGAGTTCCCGGGCTGCGCCGTGGTCACGTCGCACGACCGCTGGTTCCTCGACCGCATCGCCACCCACATCCTCGCCTGGGAGGGCACCGAGGAGAACGAGGGCGAGTGGTTCTGGTTCGAGGGCAACTTCGCGTCGTACGAGGAGAACAAGGTCGAGCGTCTCGGACTCGAGGCCGCGCGCCCGCACCGGGTGACGCACCGCCGCCTCACCCGGGATTGACTTGCGCCTCCGCCGCTCTCAAGCGGTCGGCGGGTTGCGCATCTCGATGGCCGGGTGACATTCGACGAGGTGGTCCGAGACCGCGTCGAAGACCCGGCCGACGGCGGCGAAGTCGTCCTGGGAGACCAGGTCGAGGAGATACTCGCGCACGCCGGTGACGTGGGTCGGGGCTGCTCGCACGAGAAGCGCGTGGCCGTCCTCGGTCATCCTCGCGATCACGCCGCGTCCATCCTCGGGGGAGTCGCGCCGCTCGACCAGGCCTGCGCGCTCCATCCGGCTGATCGTGTGGGTGATCCGCGACCGGCTGTGGGCCATCGCGTCGGCCAGCTGTGCCATGCGCATCCGGCCGTCGTTCTCCGCAAGCCGGACGAGGACCTCGTACTCCGGAAGCGACAGGTCGAAGCCGCGCCGCAGGTCGGCGTCCAGCCGGTCCCGCAGCAGCGTCATGCCCATCAGCAGTGCGCGCCACGAGCGTTGTTGGTCCGGGTCCAGCCAGCGGGTCGCCTCGGTGGTCACGCCTCCATTGTCCCCGGCCGGGCCACTCCACCACGGGCGCCATGCCCGGGCAGGACCGAGGAGTCCAGGGGCATCGGCGTGGCACCAGCGGGGCGTCACCGTGTCGTCGGGCAACGGATGACACACTCAGCCCCGTGCGCCACCTCTACCAGTGCCCCATGCGCTGGGCCGACCTCGACATGCTCGGCCACGTCAACAACGTCACCTATGTCGACTACCTCCAAGAGGCGCGGGTGGACATGCTGCGGATCCACGCGCGCACCACCCAGACCGACCAGCTCGCCGAAGGCGTCGTCGTCGTCAGCCACCAGGTCCACTACGTCGCGCCCCTGATGTTCGACTTCACGCCGGTGCTCGTCGAGATCTGGGTGACCGACATCCGGGCCGCGAGCTTCACCATGGCCTATGAGGTCTTCCGACAGGACGGCGACGCACGGACGGTCTATCTGCGTGCGACGAGTGTCCTGGCGCCCTACGTCTTCGCGACGGAGCGGCCCCGGCGCATCACGCCTGAGGAGCGTGCCTCGCTCGAGGTCTACCTGGAGTCGGCACCGACGCCGTCGACCCGCTTCGGCGAGTCCCACCACACCGAGCTCGGGCACTACCCGCTCCATGTGCGCTTCTCCGACGTGGACGCCTACGGGCACGTCAACAACGTGAAGTACTTCGAGTACTTCCAGGAGGCGCGCATCTCCACTATCGGAAGGCTGCGCCAGCAAATCGCCGGGGCCGGGTCGCTCCCCATGGTCGTCGCCCAGTCCGACGTGGCCTACCGCCGCCCGATCCTGTTCCCGGCCGAGCCCTATGACGTGTACGGCTGGGTCCATCGGCTCGGGCGCACCTCGATGGTGATGGAGGCGGAGATCCTGGCCGAGCGGGAGGTGCTCGCCCGCTCCCGGCACGTGATGGTGTTCGTCGACCCCGCGACCGGGCGCAGCGCCGAGCCTTCCCCCGACGTCCGCGCGGCGCTGGAGCAGCTGATCATCGGCTGACCTAGCCGGCTCCCGCCGCCACGCCCACCAGGCCCCGCAGCCGCTTCAGGCCTCGGTGCCGCGCCACCCGGACCGCCACGACGCTGATGCCGAGCGCCGACGCGGTCGTGGCGACGTCGAGCCCGATCACGTCGAGACAGGTGACCACGTCGCGCTCGCGATCCGGGAGGCCGGAGAGCGCCGAGCGGACCCAGTCCTCGGCGACGTACGCCGACTCCGGGCCCGGCACCGGATCCGGCTCGACCTCGGCGAGCGGCGACGTCCGCCGCCGGCTGCCCCGTCGGCGCGCGTTCGCCTCGAGGTTGCGCGAGATCCCGAAGAGCCAGCCGGCGAAGTCGGCAGCGCTGCCCGTGAAGTCCGCGACCTTGCTGGCCGCCGTCAGCCACGTCTCGGCGGCGATGTCCTCGGCAGCCACGGCGCCGTCGTCCAGCGGTCGCCGCTGCAGCCAGACGAGCAAGCGCCCGGCGTGTGCTCGGTAGAGCTCACGCCAGGCGTCCGCGTCGCCGGTCTTCGCCGCTGCGACAGTGCGGTCGTCGGCTCTCACGGACCGGTGGTGGGGTCACTGGTCGGTGCGGCCTCGGCTCGATGCACGCCGGGGGATGGAGGAGGTTGCTGGCGGGCCTTTCCTGCGCCGCCGGTGGCGGGATCGTGGTGCCGCTTGTGCCGTCCGGTGTGACGGCCGCTGTCGGGATGCTTCGACGCGTTCTTCCCCACGGCGCGACCGCCCGTCCCCGTCGGCTTCTGTGACGGCTTGCCCGGCGGGCTCCAGCCCGGTGCGGTGCTCGAGCCGACGCGAGGACCCGTCGTGCTGGTGGGGAAGACCACGCCCGGCGCCTCGGATGGGGCTCGGGAGGCGCCGGGCGTGGCGCCGATGCCGGCACCCGGGACACGGTGGTCACCGGTGCGGCTCGGCGTGGCGGGCGAGGTGGGCGCGGGTGTGCGTGCCGGACCCGGTGCGATCGGGGACGGCACTCCCGGCAGGGCTCCCGCGATCCACGACGTGGCCGCCACCAGGCCGAGCGCTGCTGCTCCCGTCGTCAGCGCTCGGGTCGGTCTCAGCGTCCTCACGGTGGTGTTCGCCGCCGTGCTCGCTGTGCTGAGCTCTACGAGCTGGCTGAGCAGGACGGGGTCAGGCTCCAGCGCCGGGATGGTGGCGCGGAGCTCGGGGCGGTCGTCCATGGGAGCCATTCTCGAGGGAGTCCAGTCGAAGGCGATGGCGGTCAGTGTGCGTTCCCGGGGTGGGTGGGGGCAGGGCTGGTGTGCTGCGGCGTGTCGTGGGCGGGCTTGGCTGGCTTGCCGGTGCCATGGCCGACGCCGTAGTGCTTGCCGTTCTTGCTCCAGCCGCGGTGCTGCCCGCGCGTCCAGCCGTCGTGCCTCTTGGCAGCCGACTCGCCCGTCGCGCTCTCGGTCGGCTCAGCGGTCTCCTTCGGCTCGGCAGCCTCGGTGTCGGTCTCGGTCGACTCCGTGGTCGACGTCTCGGCCGGGTCCGCAGCGGTGGACTCGTCGGAGTTCGTCAGGGACGTCTCGGAGCTGGCCGTCTGGCTCGGGGCTTCCGACGTCGGGGCGGCGGTATGCCGGGCGCGGGCAGCGGCCGCGACGGCCTGACCGTGCGCGGCGTGGTCGTTCACCTCGTGCCCGGTCAGGTTCGTGACGCCCACGGCGTACGCACCTCCGATCGTCGACACGACGACCGCGCCTGTGGCGGCGAGGGCCTTGATGCTCTGCATGGGGAATCTCCTCCGAGACGGGTCACGGCGCGTGGCTCTGCGGTGGTTACCTGTCGCGGCTGGTCGTCGCCGTTACACGGGCAACGGACAAATCTCAGGCGACGGACAGATCTCAGCCGTGCGCGTTGATCATGAACTGGGCGGCGTGGGTGACGTACTCCCAGAACCGGGCGTCCTGCTCCGGCGTCAGCTCGACCGAGTCGAGCGCGTCGCGGAAGCAGGCCAGCCAGTGGTCGCGCGCCTGCGGCGTCACCGCGAAGGGGGCGTGCCGCATCCGCAGGCGGGGATGGCCGCGCTGGTCGGAGTACGTCGTGGGGCCGCCCCAGTACTGCGTGAGGAAGAGCAGGAACCGCTCCTCGGCGGGGCCGAGGTCCTCCTCGGGATACATCGGGCGGAGGACCGGGTCGGTCGCCACGCGCTCGTAGAACCTGGCGACGATGCGACGCATCGTCTCGTGGCCGCCGATCTCGTCGTAGAAGCTCGCTGCCTGCTGCTCGGTCACCCGCCCATTCTCGCCCACGGCGGAAGGCGGCCGGCGCCCGGTGCACCCGCTCGGGTCCATGCAAGGATCGGCGAGGATCCATCCCACTTGTCCATTCGACAACCAAGGAGCTCGCACATGCCCACGACCCGCACCGCCACGACCATCTGGGAGGGCACGCTCTTCGAAGGCGCCGGCAAGGTCACGCTCGACTCGTCCGGCGTCGGCACCTACGACGTGTCCTGGCCCTCGCGCGCCGAGGCCGCCAACGGCAAGACGAGCCCGGAGGAGCTGATCGCCGCGGCGCACTCGTCCTGCTTCTCGATGGCCTTCTCCAACGGTCTGGCGAAGAACGAGACTCCGGCGACCCGCCTGACGGTGAGCGCGGACGTGGAGTTCACGCCCGGCACCGGGATCACCGGCATCAAGCTGACGGTCCGTGGCGAGGTCGACGGGATCGACGAGGACACCTTCGTCTCGCTGGCCCAGGACGCCAAGGCGAACTGCCCCGTCTCGCAGGCGCTCACCGGAACGACCATCACGCTGGACGCCGCGCTCGCGTCCTAGCCGCCGGGCAGCCTCGGTCGAGGCACCCGCCTCAGCCGGCGGGTGCCTCCCGGGACTCGCCCTCCCACGTCATGCGCTGGACGATGGGGATCGAGATCCCCTCGTGGTCGAAGCGGGCCTTGATCCGCGAGCGGAGCTCGCGGGCGACCTTCCACTGCTCCATGGGCTCGGTCTTGACCATCACTCGCACGCCGATCGAGTCCGGCCCCAGCGTCTCGACGCCCGTCACCTCGGGCTGCTCGATGATGATGTTCGTGAAGTCGTCGTCGCGCCACAGGTCCTCGGCGACGTCGCGTAGCGTCCTGATGACGTTGCCGAGGTCCTCGCGGTAGCCGACGGTGATGTCCACGACGGCGCGGGCCCAGTTCTGGCTCATGTTGCCGACCCGGAGGATCTCGCCGTTCGGGACATACCAGACCGTCCCGTTGACGTCGCGCAGCCGCGTCACGCGGAGCGAGACCGCCTCGACCGTGCCTGAGGCGTCCCCGACGTTGACGACGTCCCCGACGCCGTACTGGTCCTCGAAGATCATGAAGATGCCGGAGAGGAAGTCCTTCACGAGCGACTGGGCGCCGAAGCCCAAGGCGATGCCCACGATGCCGGCGCTGGCGATGATGGGGGCGATGTTGACCCCGATCTGGGCGAGCACCATCGTCCCGAAGACCGCGATCAGGATGCCGGTGAGGATGCTCTTGAGCAGGTCGCCCATCGTCTTGGCCCGCAGCACTCGGCGGGTGGCGTTCGCACTGGCGAACCGGTCGCTCAGGCGGTCCGGCAGCACGCCGGCCTCGGCCTTCTTGACGACCCGGTCGACGATCTTGAAGAGGACCCAGCGGATCACGAGAGCGAGGACGACCAGGCCGAGGATCGCCAGCGGCTTGCCGATCATCAGGTCGGCCGCGTTCGCCGCCTGCTGGTTGTGGGTCCAGTCGTAGACCTGCTGGCAGATGTCCTCGCCCTGGGTGCAGGTGGAGACCCGTTCGAGCCAGCTGTTGCCTTGCCCGGCGGCAGGCGGCAGGGGGGTGAGTCCGGTGGTCATGGCGGTGGTGGCCGTCGTGAACATGGGCCCCAGTATGGCCATCCGACCTCCAGATCGCCGCAGCGAAGTCCCCGGTGCAGCAGCGCCGTCGCCAGCCGATATCGTGGCCGCGTGACCACGCCGTTGCAGACCCTCGTCCGCCGGGCCGCCGTGAGCGCCGGCTCGTTCGTCGCTGCCACCGCCGTCCTGACCGCCCCGGCGCTCGCCGACGTGCCCGAGGGCTGGGCCGGCAAGGACGAGTCGATGAGCTGGGGCAGCCTGCTCCTCCTCATCCTCGTCATCCCCGTCGTCCTCGCGATCGTGATCGCCCTCCTCGCCGCGCTCCCGGGCCTCCTCAAGGGCGAGGGCCTGACCGGCGGGCACGCGGGCGGTCAATGGCTGGGCGGTCCCCGCAAGGGCACCGCCGAGCTCGCGGGTCCCGACGACGAGACGTCCGAGGCCGGTGGCGCCAGTGTCCGCTGGTGAGCGCCTGACGACGGGTCAGCGATACGCCGTCGAGGAGTCCATCCGCAAGGCCGAGCTGGCCTCGCGCGCCGAGTTCTCGGTCTACGTGGGCCCGGTCGAGGGCAGTGACCCCCGCGCCTACGCGACGCAGCTGCACAACACGCTCGTCGCGCCGGCTCGCAGCATCATGATCGTCGTCGACCCCGATCGGCACGTCCTCGAGATCGTCACGGGCGGCTGGGTCCGGCGTACCCTCTCCGACGCCGAGGCCGCTCTCGCCGCGGAGGCGATGAGCTCGTCGTTCACCCAGGGCGACCTCGTCGGCGGCCTCCGCGCCGGGATCGCGCTCCTGGCCGACCACATCTGAGACGCCTTCGGTGAACGGTCGCAAATGCCCGCGGGGCAGGCGACGCGCCTTCCGCGCGCCGCCTGCCCGCGGGCATTTGCGACCGTTCAACGAGCGTAGGGACCTACTCGGCGTCCTTCGCCTGAGCCGCCAGTGCCCGGGCCGCGGCGTCGCGACCCTCGCGCACGTACCGCTTCGCGGCGGGCTCGGCCTGCGAGCCCTCCAGCCATGCGTCGGCCTTCGCGAGGAGCTCGGGGGAGGCGGCGTACTTCGGGAAGAGCCCGGCCAGCGCGACTGACGCCTTGTGGGTCCCGAGGTGCTCCCAGATCGTCTCGGCGGCCTGGAAGTAGCGGTCGACATATGGCGCCAGCACCTCAGCCTGGCGCGGCTGCTGGAAGGAGAGCGAGATCTCGCGCGAGGTCTCGTTGGGCGTGCCTGTGCTGACCACGACGGCGTCCCACGCGGCGGCCTTGGCCTCGGCGTCGGGACGGGACGCGCGAGCGGCCGCCGCCTTCTCCTGGCCCGAGATCGTGTTGTCGCGCTCCAGCTCCGCGGCGATCTCGGCCTCGCCGAAGGCGCCGGCGCGGGCCAGGCCGACGATGAGCGTCCAGCGCAGGTCCTGGTCGATCTCGAGGCCGTCGAAGGCGAGGCTGCCGTCGAGCAGGGACGTGAGGTCCGCCACGGCCGCGTCGGTGTGGGCCGCGGCCGCGAAAGCCCGCACGAAGGTCAGCTGGTGGTCGCTGCCGGGTGCTGCGCCCTGCAGGAGCGAGCGCAGGCCCGACTCCCAGCGAGCGGCGAGCGCGGCGCGTCGCTCGGGTGAGGAGTACGTCGCCACCGCGAGCGCCGTGTTGGCCGGGATGCGGGTGACGCCCCACGCGTCGGTCTCGTGCCCGATGTTGGCCAGGACGAGCTCGACGTAGTCGCTGATCGCCATCTCGGCGTCGCGGGTCATGTCCCACGCGGCGCTCCAGACCAGGGCCCGGGCCAGCGAGTCCGAGATCTTCGCCAGGCTCGTGAGCGCGGTGTGCAGGGAGCGCTCGTCGAGGCGGATCTTGGCGTAGGCCAGGTCGCTGTCGTTGACGAGGAGCAGGTCGGGCTGGGCGGTGCCGACCAGCTCCTTGACCTCGGTGAGCTCGCCCTCGATGTCGACCTCGACGTAGTCGGTACGAACGATCGCCCCGTCGGGGCCCCCGTTGTAGAGGCCGATGCCGACCCGGTGACGACGCAGGGTCGGCCAGTCGGGGTGAGCGTTCTGGCGGATCGCGACGGAGGAGTAGGTGCCGTCGTCGGCGAGCGTGAGCTCCGGGGTGAGCGTGTTGACGCCCGCGGTCTGCAGCCACTCCTGCGCCCAGCCCTGCAGCTCGCGACCGGAGGCCGACTCCAGGTGGCGGAGGAGGTCGCCGAAGGTCGCGTTGGAGTAGGCGAACTCCTTGAAGTAGGTCCGCAGGCCAGCGAGGAAGGGGTCCAGGCCGACCCACGCCACCAGCTGCTTGAGGACCGAGGCGCCCTTGGCGTAGGTGATCATGTCGAAGTTGACCTCGACCGCCTGCAGGTCGTGGTTGTCCGCGGCGATCGGGTGCGTGGTGGGCAGCTGGTCCTGCGTGTAGCCCGTGATCTTGCGCGCGTTGGCGAACCCGGTCCAGGAGTCGGTGAACTCCGTCGCCTGGACCTCGGCGTGGTAGCAGGCCCACTCCGCGAACGACTCGTTGAGCCAGAGGTCGTCCCACCACTTCATGGTGACGAGGTCGCCGAACCACATGTGCGCCATCTCGTGGAGGATCACGCTGGCGCGGAACTCGTAGAACGAGCGCGGCTGGCGTGAGCGCGGGAGGTACTCGTCGCGCAGGGTCACCGCGCCGGCGTTCTCCATCGCGCCCATGTTGTACTCGGGCACGTAGAGCTGGTCGTACTTCCCGAACGGGTAGGGGAAGTCGAAGGCGTCCTCGAAGAACGCGAAGCCCTGCTTGGTGAGCTTCACGACCTCCTCGCGGTCGAGGTAGGGGACCAGCGACTGGCGGCAGTAGTGGCCGAGCTCGATCGGACCGCTCTTGCCCTCGTAGGTGTCGAACACGCCGTGGTACTCGCCCGCGATGATCGCGGTGATGTAGGTCGACATCGGCTTCGTCGCCTCGAAGTGCCACACGGCGCGGCCGTTGCCCAGCGGCTCGGAGGCGGGCGTGGGAGAGTTCGAGACGACCGTCCAGCTCTCCGGCGCGGTGACGTGGAACGTGAACGGAGCCTTGAGGTCGGGCTGCTCGAAGGTGGTGAAGACCCGCCGCGCGTCCGGGACCTCGAACTGCGTGTAGGTGTAGACGCGGTCGTCGACCGGGTCGACGAAGCGGTGGAGCCCCTCACCGGTGTGGCTGTAGGCGCAGTCGGCCTTGACGACGAGCACGTTCTCCGCAGCCAGGTCCGTCAGGGTGATCCGACTGTCGGCGTACGCGGTGGCCGGGTCGAGCGTCGTCCCGTTGAGCGTGATCTCGTGGATCTCCGCGCCGACGAGGTCGGCGAAGGTCGTCGCTCCGGGCGTGGTCGCCGTGAAGACGACGGTGGTCGTCGAGGCGAAGGTGGTCGGACCGGTGGTGAGGTCCAGCGCGACGTCGTAGGTGGTGACGTCGAGGAGGGCGGCCCGCTCGGCGGCCTCCGCCCGGGTGAGGTTGGTTCCTGGCATGCAGGGCATCCTCGCACGGGGTCGAAGCGGGTAGTCGGGCGCCCGCGGGCGCATCAAAGGAAACTACAAGATTGTAGTTCTTTCATCGGCGTGTCGCGTTGACATTCTTTTCTCTAGAGTGCTCGGGTGCCACTCCAGTCACATCGGTATCAGCGACCACTCCAGACCCTGGCGATCATCCTTGCCGGGGCGCTGCTGGCGTTCGCGCTGCCGCCTGGACGTGCCACCGCCACGCAGTCCGACGCCGGGGGGACGCCGACGGCGACCCTGTGCCAGGGCTTCGACTTCTGCCAGAACCGCGGCTATCCCCATCAGGGATACAAGACGGCGATGAGCAAGATGTACTGGAACATGTACTCCGGCATCAACTGCACCAACTATGTCGCCTACCGCATGATCAAGAACGGCGGCTCGACGACGCGACCCGCCCAGCTCAAGCCGGGCATGGGCAACGCGACGTACTGGGGGACGTCGTTCGGCTACAACCAGACGCCCATGGTCGGGTCGATCGCCTGGTGGAAGGCGAACGTCCCCGGCGCTGGGTCTGCCGGCCACGTGGCGTACGTCGAGCAGGTGGTCAGCGCCACGCAGATCATCATCTCGGAGTCGAACTACGGCAGCGAGTTCTCCTGGCGGCGCATCTCCAAGAGCGCCGGGCCCTGGCCGACGGGCTTCATCCACTACAAGGACGTCCCGCTCAAGGCCACCGTCGCACCGACGGTCGTCGGCACGGCGAAGGTCGGAGTCGCCCTCACTGCGACCTCCGGCACGTGGTCGCCGACCGGCTCCTATGCCTACCAGTGGTTCGCCGGCGGCGTCGGCGTGCCCGGTGCGACGGCGACGACCTTCACGCCCACTGCTGCCCAGCTCGGGAAGCCGATCGCGGTCCGCGTGTCCGCCTCGCGGGCCTCCTACGTCACCGGCGTGGTCGTCAGCGCACCGACGGCCGCCACGGCGCCGGGCACCCAGTCGGTGGTGACGGCGCCGACCATCTCCGGGACCGCGCAGGTCGACCAGACGCTCACCGTCGACCCTGGCTCGGTCGCCCCGACGCCGGGTTCGATCAGTCTGCAGTGGCTCGCGGACGGCCAGCCGATCGCGGGCGCCACCGGGACGACGTACAAGCCGGTCCAGGGCGACGCCCAGAAGCGGCTCAGTGTGCAGGTCACGACCGCCACCGCCGGCTACACCACCCTCGTCACGACGACCGCGCCGACCGACCCCGTCCTGGCGCCCGACATCGAGGTGACCAAGCCCGGCGGCGTCGAGGGCAAGCTTCTCGTCGGCGAGACGCTGACGGCGGATCCGGGCGTGCTGGAGCCGCGGGACGCACGGGCGACCTACGTCTGGATGCGCGACGGCCAGCCGATGCCCGCCTTCACCGCACAGAAGTACGTCGTGAAGCCGAACGACATCGGCCGGCAGATCTCGGTGAAGGTGCAGCTGACGCATAGCGGCTACCGCAGCAAGGCGCTCGTGCTCGGGCCCTTGCGCGGGGTCAAGGCGCCCGCCAGCATCAAGGTCAGGGTCGCGACCACCCGGGTCAGGCAGGCGCTCGTCAAGGTCGTCGTCACCTCGCCGGACTCCCGTCAGCCGACGGGGCGGGTGTGGCTCAAGCTGCAGGGCAAGCGGCACCTGGTCAACTTGGTCCACGGCACCGGCAAGGTCAGGATCATCGGTCTGCGGCCGGGAACCCGTTCCCTGATCGCGCTCTACGTGGGCGACGCCCGCACCACCCGCGCGAGGACGACGCTCCCGGTCGCGGTGAAGGGCGTGGTGCCGGCCACAAGGCATCGCTGACAAGGGGCCCGGCCCATCTGTCGGCATATCTGTGCGTCCTCGTGTGTTGATGACAGATATGACCAACGCTGACTTCTGGTTCGACCCTGCCTGCCCGTTCGCCTGGATCACCTCGCGCTGGATCCTCGAGGTCGAGAAGGTCCGTGACATCCAGGTCACCTGGCACATCATGAGCCTGGCCTACCTCAACCAGGACAAGGACATCCCGCAGACCTACCGTGACTTCCTCGATGACGCCTGGGGCCCGGTCCGGGTCCTGGCCGCCGCCGAGCAGAAGATCGGCAAGGAGGCCCTGCTCCCGCTCTACACGGCGCTCGGCACGGCGCGCCACCTGGAGAAGAAGGAGTTCACCCGCGAGGTCATCGCCGACGCCCTCGAGAGCGCCGGGCTCGAGCGGGACCTCGTGGACGCGATGGACGACACCTCCTACGACGAGTGGATCAAGACCTCGCACCACCTCGGCATGGACCAGGTCGGCAACGAGGTCGGGACGCCGACGATCGCGTTCGAGGGGCATGCCTTCTTCGGCCCCGTGATCTCGAAGGCGCCGAAGGGCGAGGAGGCCGGGCGGCTGTGGGACGGCTTCGTGCTCGTCGCCGAGTTCCCCTACGTCTACGAGCTCAAGCGGGCCCGCACCCACGACCTCGACTTCAGCTGAGCGCCCGGCTCATGACCGTGGACCCGATGGGTGTGCTCGCACTCCAACGCGCCCTGACGCAGGCCTCCGATCTCCTCGACGCCGTCACCCCCGACGATCTGGGTCGACCGACCCCGTGCGCCGACTGGGACGTGCGTGACCTGGCCAACCACCTGATCGCGCAGCCGCGCATCTTCGTGACGATGCTGCAGGGCTCGCCGCCCGGGTGGAACGGCCGTGAGGACTATGCGGTCGACCTGGGGGAGGAGCTGCGCACCCGCGGCAACGCGCTGGTGAACCTGTGGCGGGAGATGGGCGATCGCGCCATGGTCGACCCCGACTGGCAGGCCGCGGAGATCGCCGTGCACACCTGGGATCTCGCGACCGCGCTCGGCCGCCCGAGCGACGAGCTCGACGAGCCGCTCGCCCAGCGCGCGCTCGTGACGATGGACCGGGTGCTGGGTCCGATCCGCAAGGGGCGCGCGTTCGCCGACGCCCGTTCCGCTCCGTCAGGGGCGAACGCCTACGAGCACCTGGCTGCGTACGCCGGCCGCGTGGTGCCCTGGCCGGGAGGTGCGAGCGGCGCGTGACAGGTGGTGCGGGCTAGACCGGTGTGACTGGTGTGACGCATGATGTTGAGTCATGCGCCGAACGACCTGTCGAACGCCCCCGCTGGCCGGTGCCGGCCGGCGACCACTCGTGGTCGCCCTGGCACTGGCACTAGCCGTCCCCCTGCTTGTGCTCGGGACCCCCGCCCCCACCTTCTCCACGTCCTTTGCGGCCACCGCCGCGGCAGCGGTCTCGCCCGCCGTGCGGCTGCGCCCGACGGGCGGTGGGGTGTCCCAGGCGGACCTGTCGCTGGTCGGCCGTCTCGGCCGGCGGGTCGACGGCGGTCGACGCTCGCCCGTGATGACCACGAGCGGCTTCTCGATGGTGGGCGTGACGTGGACGGGCAGGACAGCACCCGGCCGCGTGGCGGTCCGTTGGCCGGACGACCGGGGCCGCTGGAGCCGCTGGCAGACGCTGCCGACCCAGACCGACCTCCCCGGAGCCAGCGAGCAGGGGAGTCGGCACGGCACGCAGGCGGTGTGGACCGGCCGGCATCGCAAGCTGCAGGTCGAGGTGCTCGGCCATCGACCCGGGGGTCTGAGGCTGTCCCTGATCGACACGGGCGCCACCGAGCAGGTCGACGCCCCGACCGCAGGACGCCCCCTCGCGTCCGACCTCGACAGTCCCCGCGCCGCTACGGCGACGACCGCAGCGTCGGTCACGAGCCGTCGTGCACCCACGCATGCCCCGAAGCCGGCGATCCTCAGCCGCACCGCGTGGGGCGCGGACCCCTCGTGGCGCAACGGGCGGCCGTCGTACATCCGCAGGATCAAGCAGGTCCACATCCACCACACGGCCACGGCGAACGACTACGCGCCGGGCGACGTGCCGGGCCTGCTGAGGGGCATGTACTACTACCACACGCACTCGCTGGGCTGGTTCGACATCGCCTACAACTTCCTGATCGACCGGTTCGGGCGGATCTGGGTGGGTCGCAGCGGCGGCGCGAATCGTGCGGTGAAGGGCGCTCACACGCTGGGGTTCAACCACGAGTCGGTCGGCATCGCCCTGATCGGCAGCTTCGACAAGCGCCGGCCGACGAGCGCGGCCATGAACGCGCTGGTGCGGCTCGCCGCCTGGAAGCTCGACAAGTACCACGGCCATCCGCGCCGTACCGTCGTCGTGCGGTCGAAGGGGAGCGACCGCTTCCCCGCGGGCCGGTGGGTGCGGCTGCCCACCATCGACGGCCACCGCGACACCAACCAGACCGCGTGCCCCGGGACGGCGCTCTACAGCCTGCTGCCGTGGGTGCGCGGGCAGGTCGCCTACCGGGTCCACCGCTTCGACCCCTGACCGGGAACGAGGTGGCGCGCCCTCACTAGGATTCGGGGCATGAGTCCTGTGTCCGGCGGCGGACGTCGCCATGTGCTGAGCGCTGTCGCCTGGCCGTATGCCAACGGTCCGCGCCACATCGGCCATGTGGCCGGCTTCGGGGTGCCCTCCGACGTGTTCAGCCGCTACATGCGCATGGCCGGACACGACGTGCTCATGGTCTCCGGCTCCGACGAGCACGGCACGCCCATCCTCATCGCCGCGGACGAGGCCGGGGTCACCCCGCAGGAGCTCGTCGACCGCAACCACCGGCTGATCATCGAGGACCTCGTGGGGCTCGGCCTGACCTACGACCTCTACACCCGGACCACGACGCGCAACCACCACGCCGTTGTCCAGGAGCTGTTCCTCGGGGTCTACGAGAACGGCTACTTCGTCGAGCAGACCACGTTCGGCGCAATAAGCCCGTCCACCGGAAGGACGCTGCCCGACCGCTACATCGAGGGCACCTGTCCGATCTGCGGGTACGACGGCGCCCGTGGCGACCAGTGCGACAACTGCGGCAACCAGCTCGACCCGCAGGACCTGCTCAACCCGCGGTCCAAGATCAACGGGGAGACGCCCGAGTTCGTCGAGACGAGCCACTTCTTCCTCGACCTGCCGGCCCTGGCCGACGCTCTCGGGCAGTGGCTCGACGGACGTGAGAAGACGGGGCTGTGGCGCCCCAACGTCATCAGGTTCTCGAAGAACATCCTGGACGAGATCCGGCCCCGCGCCATGACGCGCGACATCGACTGGGGGATCGCCGTCCCGCTCGAGGGCTGGCGGGACAACCGCACGAAGAAGCTCTACGTGTGGTTCGACGCGGTCATCGGCTACCTGTCCGCATCGGTCGAATGGGCCCGCCGCTCCGGCGATCCGGACGCGTGGCGCCAGTGGTGGAACGACCCCGAGGCGCTGTCCTACTACTTCATGGGCAAGGACAACATCACCTTCCACAGCCAGATCTGGCCGGCGGAGCTGCTCGCCTACAACGGCGAGGGTGCCAAGGGCGGGAAGCGCCGAGAGCTCGCCCGCGAGGGCGACGGCCTCAACCTGCCGACCGAGGTGGTCTCCAGCGAGTTCCTCACCATGGAGGGCAAGAAGTTCTCGTCCTCGCGCAAGATCGTCATCTACGTGCGAGACCTGCTGGAGCGCTACCAGCCCGACGCGTTCCGCTACTTCGTGGCCGTCGCCGGTCCCGAGACCCAGGACAGCGACTTCACGTGGGCGGAGTTCGTGCGGCGCACCAACGACGAGCTCGTCGCCGGCTGGGGCAACCTCGTCAACCGCACCGCCACCCTCATCGCGAAGAACTTCGGCGAGCTGCCGCCCATGGGGGAGCTGAGTGACGACGACCAGGCGGTGCTCGACCTCGTCGAGGGCGCCTTCGAGACCGTGGGCGATCTCATCGGGCGCCACCAGCAGAAGCGGGCGATCGGCGAGGCGATGCGGGTCGTCGGCGAGGTCAACAAGTACGTCTCCGACACCGAGCCCTGGAAGATCGCTCGGCCGGACTCTGGGGCGGACGACCAACGGCTCGGCACCGTGCTGCACGTGATGGCGCAGTGCGTGGCCGACCTCAACATCCTGCTCTCCCCCTTCTTGCCCTTCAGCGCGAACGCTGTGGACCGCGTGCTCGGCGGTCGCGGCGACGTCGCCCCGCTGCCGCGGATCGAGGAGGTGGAGGACCTCGACGGCGGCGCTGGCTACCCGATCATCACCGGTGACTATGCGGGCTTCCCGGCCTGGCGGCGGCACCCGATCGCCGTCGGCGCGCCGGTGGGGAAGCCGACGCCGGTCTTCACGAAGCTCGACCCCTCGGTGGTGGACGAGGAGCTCGCCCGGCTCCAGCTCTGAGCCTCAGAGCCTCTGGGTGGGGCGTCATACGAGCTGGTTGGTCCAGCAGCCACCTCGCATGACGTCGTGCGCCGATGACGCGGTGAGGCCCGGCTATAGCCGGGCGAGGGCGGCCTTCAGCGGGTCGAGCCCGAGCGAGCCGAGGTTGAGAGCCGCGGTGTGGAAGGCCTTGAGGTCGAACGCCGCCCCATGGCGTGCCCTGGCGTCGGCGCGCGCCTCGAGCCAGATCCGCTCGCCCACCTTGTACGACGGCGCCTGACCCGGCCAGCCGAGATACCGGTTCACCTCGAAGCGCAGTGAGCCGTCCTCCATCCGTGAGTGTGCGCGCATGAACTCATAGACCTTCTCCGCGTCCCACACCTCACCCGGTCGCCAGCCATAGGGGTTGTCCGCCGGGATCATGAGCCCGAGGTGGATGCCGATGTCGACGATGACACGGGCGGCCCGGAAGCCCTGCATGTCGAGGAACCCGAGCCGGTCGCCGGGGTCGGCGAAGTAGCCGAGCTCGTCCATCAGCCGCTCGGCATAGAGTGCCCAGCCCTCGCCGTGCCCGCTCACCCAGCACATCAGCCGCTGCCAGCGGTTGAGGAGGTCGGCGCGGTGGACGGCCTGGGCGCACTGCAGGTGGTGGCCGGGCACGCCCTCGTGGAACACGGTCGTCGTCTCGCGCCAGGTCGAGTAGATCTTGTGGTCGTCGGTGAAGGAGAACCACATCGTGCCGGGCCGCGAGAAGTCTTCGGACGGTGGCGTGTACCACGCCCCGCCGTCGTTGATCGGAGCCACCTTGCAGGCCAGGGTCCGCAGCGGCTCGGCGATGTCGAAGTGCACGCCGTCGAAGGTCCGCAGGATGTCGTCGGACCTCGCCTGCATCCAGTCCTGGAACGCCTCGCGGCTGCCGCAGTCACGCGCAGGGTCGGCGTCGAGGGCCGCCACCGCGTCCGCGACGGTCCCGCCAGGGACGATCCGCTGCGCCGTCGCGGCCATGTCGTCCTCGATCCGCTTGAGCTCCTGCCAGCCCCAGGCGTAGGTCTCCTCCAGGTCGACGGCGGCGCCGAGAAACCCCCGAGACGCGAGCGCGTAGTGCTCACGCCCCACCCCGTCAGCCTCGCGTCCGAGCGGAGCGAGCTCGGTCTCGACGAAGCGGCCGAAGCCGGCGTACGCCGCCGACGCCTCCTTCGCCCGTGCGAGGAGGCGGTCGCGGACGTCGCCGGGCGCCTGGCCGGCCAGCGTCAGGAAGTAGTCGCCGCTCGCGCCCTGCTGTCCCGTCCAGCCGCGGATCTGGTCGGCATGCTCGACATACTGCCGGCGCGCGGCGACGCGCCCGCCGGCCGCCTCCTCGAGCAGCGTCCGCCGATACTCCTCGAGCGCCGCCGGGATCCCTGCAAGGCGAGAGTCGATCGCCTCCCAGTCCTCGCGGGTCTCGGTCGCCATCAGGTCGAAGGCCTCCCGCAGCGCATGTGAGGACCCCGTGATGACCGAGAGCTCGTAGCGCGCGAGCCCCGCGTCCACGCGCTCGACGTCGAGCCCCGTCCGCTCGAGGAACGCATCCCGTGCCACGGCCTCGCGCTCGTCGCTGGGAGTCAGGGCGGCGACCTCCGCGAGCGCGGTCCGCGCGAGCTCCTCGCGGGCCGCGAAGCCGTCGGGGGAGAGGTCCGGCAGCTCGTGCTCATGGCCGGCGATGCCGGCGAATGTGGCGGTGATCGGGTCGAGAGCGGCGTACTCCTCGACGAACTGGTCCGTGCGGGCATCGACGGGTCGGGTCACGGCTCCGACCCTAGGACACCCTGCCGATGTCGCGCGCTCTCAATTCACAGGTCATGACGGCGGACCTGGGTCGGCGTATGGTCCATGGCACGTGTCTCGACGCGACCTGGGAGGCCCTGGTGACCAAGCCGGCGATCGTGACGGTCGACGACGACCCTGAGGTGTCGGCCGCGATCAGCCGAGACCTACGCCACCGGTATGGCGCGGACTACCGCATCGTGCGAGCGACGTCCGGCGCGGACGCCCTCGATGTGCTCGCGCGGCTGGCGATGCGCGGCCACCCGGTCGCCCTGATCGCCACCGACCAGCGGATGCCGGGCATGACGGGCATCGAGATGCTCGGGCGGGCTCGAGAGCACGCTCCGACGGCGAAGCACCTGCTGCTCACGGCGTACGCCGACACGGACGTCGCGATCCGGGCGATCAACGAGATCGGGCTCGACTACTACCTGCTGAAGCCGTGGGACCCGCCGGACGAGCGGCTCTATCCCGTGGTGGACGACCTTCTCGGCGACTGGCGGAGCGCGAACCCGGAGGCATCCGTCTCCGTGCGGGTCGTCGGCCATCGGTGGTCGGACCGGGCGCACGAGGTCCGCCAGTTCCTCACGAGGAACCACGTGCCCTACCGCTGGCTGGACGTCGAGCGCGACGAGGAGGCCGCTCCGCTGGTCTCCGCCGTCGGCGTCGGCGACGACGCGCTCCCTCTCGTGCTCGTGCCCGATCGGGACCCTCTGCTGGCACCCCACCCGGTCGAGCTGGCCGAGGCCCTGGGGCTGCGGACCGTGGCCACGCAGACGCTGTACGACGTCTGCATCGTCGGTGCTGGGCCCGCCGGACTCGCCGCCGCCGTGTACGCCGCCTCCGAAGGGCTCAACACTGTCATCGTGGAGCGTGAGGCGCCCGGCGGCCAGGCCGGACAGAGCGCCTCGATCGAGAACTATCTCGGCTTTCCGCGCGGGCTGACAGGCGCCGACCTGACTCATCGCGCGCTCGCCCAGGCGTCGCGGTTCGGCGCGGAGCTCGTGCTCGCCCGGGACGTGACGGGCTTCGAGGAGCGTGGTCCGGCGCGGGCGGTGCTCCTCGAGGGCGGCGGAGAGATCGAGGCACGGGCGGTGATCGTTGCGACGGGTGTGTCGTACCGGCGCCTCGAGGCGGCCGGGGCGGACGCCTTCACGGGGCGGGGGATCTACTACGGCGCGGACGCCGCCGAAGCCCGTCAGTGCGCCGACGAGGAGGTCTATCTCGTGGGCGCGGCGAACTCGGCCGGCCAGGCGGCGCTGAACCTGGCGCAGCACGCGAAGCGGGTCGTCATGCTCGTCCGTGGCGATGCGTTGGACGCGACGATGTCGCGCTATCTCGTCGACCGGATCCGGGTGACGCCGACCATCGAGGTGCGCCTGTGCACCCAGGTGGTGGCCGCTCGCGGCAACGGTCATCTGGAAGCGCTCACGCTGGCGGACCGAGCCGCCCGGGTGACCGAGGAGGTGCCGGCGTCCTGGCTGTTCGTGTTCATCGGCGCCTCGCCGCGCACCGACTGGCTGGGCACCGACGTCCGACGCGACAGCAAGGGGTTCGTGGTGACGGGTCAGGACGTGCTCGACGACGCCGCGCACTGGCCTTTGGCGCGGGCGCCGTACCCCCTCGAGACGAGCGTCCCCGGCGTCTTCGCCGCTGGCGACGTGCGGTTGGACTCGATGAAGCGGGTCGCCTCGGCTGTCGGAGAGGGCGCGATGTCGATCTACCACGTCCACCGCTACCTGGCCACGATCTGATGGAGCTCGCGGACCTGCGCCCCATCGGGCTGTTCGACGGCGTCACCGACGAGCAGCTCGCCGAGCTGCTCAGCGACGGTGCCGAGGTCTCCTTCCAGCGCGGCGACGTCGTCTTCCGTGAGGGCGAGCACGCCGACTACTGGTGGGTGCTGGTCGACGGCTCGCTGACACTCGCCCGGCGGCTCGGCGGGGAGGAGGTCGTCGTCGGGCGGATGGCGGTGCCCGGCGTGTGGTCGGGCGGCTTCCGGGCGTGGGACAACCAAGGCGTCTACCTCGCCACCGGTCGTGGCGAGGAACCGGGGCGGTTGCTCCAGGTGCCGTCCGAGGCGCTCGGCGCACGGCTGAGGGCGTGGCTGCCCCTCGGGGTTCACCTGATCAACGGCATCTTCGGCACCGCCCGACGGATCGAGGCCACGGCACGTCAGCGGGACTCGCTCGTCACGTTGGGGCGACTGTCAGCCGGCCTGGCCCACGAGCTCAACAACCCGGCTGCGGCGGCGGTCCGGGCCGTCGCATCGCTCGACGCGACGAACACGATGCTGCTCTCTTCGCTGCGCAGCCTTGCCGAGCACGGGATCTCGGCCGCCCAGTTCGCCGCGCTCGATGCGTTGCGACTCGAGCTGGCGGGGCAGCCGCGCTCCCACGACGCGCTGGCGCTTGCCGACCGGGAGGAGGCGCTGACCGATTGGCTCGAGGACCACGGCATCGAAAGGGCGTGGGAGCTGTCACCTGTCCTCGCGGCCGCGGGCACGGAGACGGACTGGTGCGACCGGGTCGAGGACGTCCTCGGCGCGGGCCTCCCACCCGGGCTCGAGTGGGTGGTTGCGACGCTCTCCTCGTCGGCGTTGCTCGGGGAGGTGCGGGAGTCGACCAGGCGGGTCTCCGAGCTGGTGTCGGCGGTGCGCTCCTACTCTCAGATGGATCGGGCGTCGCGGCAGAGGACCGCCGTCACCGAGGGCTTGGAGAGCACGCTCGTCATGCTGGGACACAAGATCGCCGACGGCGTCTGCATCGTCCGTGACTATGCGCCGGACGTGCCGGCTGTCGATGCCTTCCCTGGTGAGCTCAACCAGGTCTGGACGAACCTCATCGACAACGCACTCGACGCCATGGCGGGCCGCGGCACCCTGCGGGTCAGCACGAGGCGGGAGGGCGACGAGGTCGTCGTCGAAGTCGCCGACACCGGACCCGGCATGGCTCCCGAGGTCGCCGCTCGGGCCTTCGAGGCGTTCTTCACGACGAAGGACGTCGGCGAGGGCACCGGCCTGGGCCTCGACATCGCGCGCCGGATCGTGGTCGAGCGGCACGGCGGCCAGATCATCATCCATTCCGACCCTGGCAACAACGTCATGGAGGTCCGCCTGCCGCTCGCCCAGCCGGGCTGAGGGGAGGTCTGATCGGGCCTGGCCGTCAGTCCTCGATCAGAGCCTTTCCGTCACGCTGCAGTGCCTCGAGTCCGTCCCGCATCGCCTGCAGCTTCTCAGGTGAGTGACCGACCCAGTCGACGAGCTCGCCGGTGATGCGCAGCGGCTGACGGCTGCGGTAGGACCGCGTCGGATTCCCCGGGAACTTCTTGTCTGTGACGTTGGGATCGTCCTCGACGTCACCGGTCGGCTCGACGATGAAGATCCGCCCTCGACCTTCGCCGGCGGCGAGCTCTGCTCCCCAGGTGGCGGCGTCGAGCGTCGCCGTGAAGTAGATGTAGTTCATCACCCGACCGGCCTCGAAGTTCGAGCTGCGCCCGGGCACGAGCAGGTCGCCCACCGCCAGGTCTGCCTTCGTGCCGTGGAGGTATACGCCGTCCTCGAACACGTCGAACGGCACTGGCTCACTCCTCGGCTTCACGTGGATGACAGTAGCCGTCCCCTGCGCTCGGGTGATCTGAGCTGCGCG
>NZ_BAAIGC010000009.1:0-165509 GCF_054653495.1 Nocardioides sp. AN3 | reverse complement strand
CACTGCGACCGGCCCACCAGTCAATGCGAAGCCGCCCACCTGGACCCCTGGTGCGAGGGCGGCAGAACCGACCTGGCCAACGGCGCCCTGCTCTGCCCGCGCCACCACACCCTCGCCGACCACCCCGACCACACCATCGAACAACTCCGACCCGGACGCATCCGCATCAACAGACGCTGCTGAGAAGCGCCGGCCACACGGAACCACACGGTAAGGGTGATGGCGCCATCATCCGGTCTCCCTAGCGTGCAGACTCGAACTCACATGAGAGCCAAGGGTGCGATGCCGTGACCGAGATCTCGATGCACGAGAGACTCCCGTTCGACGAGGAGCTGAGCCCGCCGACGGTGTCGACGGGCGAGCTTCCCCAGACGGAGGAGGTCGTCCGGCTCGTCACCGAGGCCTACGAGCGCTATCGCGCGACATCGGACGGCAAGGTGGCCGACTACATCCCCGTCCTGGCGGAGGCGTCACCGGATCTCTTCGGCATCTGCGTGTTCGGTGCTCGGGGCAGGTTCTTCGAGATCGGCGACGTCGACACGCGGTTCTCGATCCAGAGCGTCTCCAAGCCGTTCGTCTTCGCGCTCGTCTGCGACGAGGTCGGCTACGACCGGGCGCGTCACGACCTCGGCGTCAACAGCACGGGGTTCCCGTTCAACTCCTTGATGGCCATCGAGCTGAACGACGACCGGACGATGAACCCTCTCGTCAACGCCGGTGCGATCGCGACCACGAGCTTGGTGCCGGGCGCGAGCGCGGCCGAGAAGTTCGACCGCATCCGCGACGGACTCTCTCGGTTCGCGGGTCGCGAGCTCAGGGTGAACGACGAGGTCTACGCCTCCGAGGCGGCGTCGAACCTGCGCAACCAGGGCATCGCGCATCTGCTCAGCAGCTATGGCCGTCTCTACTTCGATCCCGACGAGGCCACCGACGTCTACACCCGCCAGTGCTCGCTGGATGTGACGGTCCACGACCTCGCTGTGATGGCCGCAACGCTGTCAAACGGAGGAGTCAACCCGCACACCGGGCAGCGTGTGGTCGCGCAGGGCGTGTGTCGGCGGGTGCTGGCGGTCATGGCGACCGCTGGCTTGTACGAGCTGTCCGGAGACTGGCTCTACGAGATCGGCATGCCGGGCAAGAGCGGGGTCAGCGGCGGCATCGTCACCGTGTCGCCCGGCAAGGGCGGTCTCGCGACGTTCTCGCCACCACTCGACCGAGCCGGGAACAGCGTCCGAGGCCAGCTGGTCACCAAGTATCTCGCCGACCGGCTCGGCCTCAACCTCTTCGCATCCGAGCCGGCTCAGTCAGGGCCCGCGTCGACCTGACGTCGGGAGGGGGTGGGCACAACGAGTGAACGTCGAAGGCGGGGATGGACGCAGTCGGTGCACCCCGCCATCGTGATCCTGTTGATCACCGGCTGCTTCCACCTCTACCGCGGGGCTCCGGTCGACGGCATCGCGTTCCTCGGCGTCGGCGGGTGGTTGATGGCCGCCGAGGCACGGTGGCCGGCCTTGGAGGTCGACTCGTTGGTCGCGCCGCCACCCCGTCGATCGGCAGCATCGGCACTACTCGTCGCCACCGCGGTGCTCGCGGTCGCGCCCCGCTACGGGGTCATCGACACCGCTGTTCTCGGCCTGCTCGGTCTCGGTGCCGTCGTACTCGCCGCCACCCGTGAAGACGCCCCGCTGCCGCCGCGCCGCGGACACGCGTGGCCTTACGCCGCAGTGGGACTGGTGGCCGCGCTCAACGAGCTGATCGCCTACTTCCTCGAGACGTCGCCGGCCGCGGACTGGCGCCACCCGGCAGTCTCCGACCTCCTCGATCCGGTCTTCAGCCAGCCACTGACCCGTGGGCTCCTGGTGCTGACCTGGCTGGTGGGCGGCCTGTGGCTCCTCCGGCTGCTTCCGGCCAGGCCCGAACCTTCGCCGATAACCGACCCCGTGGAGCCCTGGGAGCCTGGATCATGACCGCCCGCATCGTCACGATCGGGATCTTCGCCGCGTGTCTCCTCACGCTGATCGCCCTCGGTCTGGCTGCCCGCATGAGACCCGACCTCGTGACCACACCGCGCTTGCTGTTCGCCCGGCTGATGGCGCGCCGCGCGACTCGGGTTGCCGTGACCCTTGCCTGGGCGTGGCTCGGCTGGCACTTCCTGGTGACTCCACCGAAGTGACTCGAGACCGAAGTGACTCGAGACCGAAGTGACTGGAGGGCCGGTGAGAAGGTTGCTCGTGAGCCTCGCCGAACAGCGGCATCATGGGACGGTGGCAAGCCAGCGCGGACCGCGGAGCTTCGATCCCGTGGCGGTCGGGAACGCGGAGACGGATGCGTGGGCCGCCTACTACCGGCGCGAGTGGACGTCATTCCTCCGGGCCGCGGTAGCGATGGTCCGCGAAGGGTTCGGGATGGGTCGGCTCCATACGCTGCAGGGTGCGTACTACGTGTTGCGGGCGAACCAGAAGTGGGCGCCGTACCCAGACAACGACCCTGCCGCGGCACGCGAGTACATGCGCCGGTTCTACGAACTGGTGCGCATCGAAGGCGACCTTCAGATCGACACCGGTGAAGCGTCGCGACGTGAGGTCGAATGGTGGCGACTTCATCGGGAACACCAGCACGGCGTGGTCGACAGGGAGGAACCGCTCGTCGAGTCCCTCGTCGACCTCTACTCCTACGTCTACGGTGCTGTCCCCGGCGACGTCCGTGAGGCCGCTCGGCAGCGGGTGCTGGCCATGCGATATTCGGACGCCTGGGTGAAGGCCGGCTGTGATCGGGGCGACCCCCTGCTGACGAAAGAGCGAGAAGCTCTCCTTGCCTCCTACCGCGCTCTGCGGGAGGCAGTCAGGCCGTAGGGGTGGGTCTGCGAGATAGCGCGGCGGTTCGCCGCTGGCATCCCGCCGTGCTTCGTTGTCGGCACTCGGCGCAGCACGCTGCGCTCTCGCACCTCCGCCTTGCCCGACGAGCGCCAGACGACGAACCGTCACCCGCGCTGTCTCGCAGACACACCACTGCGCTTCGCCAGCGGGAGGGCGATCGCGGTCAGCACATCGGTCGACGGCCGGTAGAAGTCGGCATTGTCAGCCGAGGCCGTCGCGGCGGACGCAAGGACCTCGCGAGGGTCGCGGTCCTCCCCGAGGGGTGGACTGCGGTCCACACTCCGGTCGGCTACCAGCTCTGCGAGCGCTCTCGGCGTCTTCGCGGCGCGAGCGCCCGTCGCGTCGAGTCGTTCGCAGGCGCGGTGTGCGGCGGCCGCACAGGCTCCGACGTTGCCTGCCCGCAGCTCGGTCCACGCGAGGTTCGTGGCACAGATCCCTGCGAGCCGATCGATCTTGAAGCGAACGGCGGTCTGCTCGCCTTCCTCCAGCTGCGTGCGAGCCCGGTCGAGGTCATCGCGCTCCAGCCACACCAGGCCGGCGACATTGTGCGCATATCCGGCGTTGTCCTGATGGGGTGAGTCGAGATAGAGCCTGATCGCCTCCTCGGCGGCGGCGAGGGCCAGCTCGTGGTCGCCGGAGCCGAGACCGGCAAGTGCCCGGATGTCGGCCGGGCCCGCGGCCAGCTTGGTCCCGTCTTCGGGGCATAGGGTCTCGGCCAGCTCGTCCGCCGCGCCGAGGGCATCGCCCCAACGTTGCTGGTAGCACAGCGCCAGTCCCAGCTCGAAGAGCGCCTCGAGTCTGGTACGACGCTCGACAGGCGCCGCCTGGCGGGCGACCTCCTGCAACATCCGAACGGCTTCGTCGTTGTCGCCCTGGTGCCTGAGCACCGTCCCGAGGTCCACCCGCAACTCGTCCGCCGCGCTCGACATGCCCGCTTGTGACGCCAGCTCCAGAGCCTCGCGCGCGATCGTCTGCGCCGATTCCAGCGATCCGGAGAAGAACTCGACTTCGAGTCGACATCGCCTCGTCGCGACCTGAGCGGGCAGCCCCAGGGCCACCGTGTCGGCATCGGCGAGGGCTGAGCGCAACAGCGCGGTCTCACCCTTGCGGGCCAAGAAGTCGGCTATCTCGGCGAGGACGATCATCGCGTCGTCATGCTGGCCCGCACGCCAGCGGTGCTGGAACTCCAATCGCTGCGGCTCGACGTCCTCGAGGGACCGCCACTGACCCGGCGGAGTAGAACGCGCCCGATGCCAGTCAGCGAGACGAAGGTCGAGCGCGACCTGCTCGCTGCGGTGGTGCTCGAGGAGCTCTCGCCTGCACCAGTCGACCTCGACCGGATGCAGTCGGACCGTGCGCGTCCGCGGTTCGAACCCGACGCCGCGCCGGCGCACGAGTGTGCGGAGCGCGTCGCGGATGGCTGGTGGCGTGACCAGCCCGTCGAGGATCTGTGGAAGCTCGCGCTCAGGCAGCGGCACGCCCGAGAGCGCGAGGAGCTCCACCACGTGACGCTCGGGTTCGTCGAGGCCGAGGAAGATCCGCGACACCAGCTCGAGGAGGATGGCGTCCAGCGTCGCGTCGGACTCGATCAGGTCGAGCGCGTAGAGATCGCCCTCCATGAGGCTGCCGAGCATCTCGATGCCATGAGGCACGCCGTGCAGACGCTCCGTGGCACGACCGAGCTCGTCGTCGGTGAACTGCTCGAAGCCCGTCGTAGGGTCACGCGATCGCAGCAGTGCGATCGCGTCGTCGCCTTCGAGTCCGGATTCGAGGGGGAACTCCCGCACGTGCGGTTGCAGCTGAGGGGGCAGACGGAGGGGCAGCTGCGACGTCGTGACCACGTGCGGTGGGTACGGCGTCGCGCACACGGAGGTGAGCAGTGCGACGAGGTCGTCGGCCCTCAGAGAGCCGTCGTTCTCGTCCTGCAGGTCATCGAGGTTGTCGAGCACCAGGATGGTGCGCTGGTGGCGCATGACCTCCCACAGCTCGGGGAATGCGGTCTGGTGCGACGTCTCCCAGAGGCGTCGCATGCGGTTGCGCTGCTTCTTCTCCAGCAGCCCCGCAAGGGTGTCGAAGACGACGGCCCCGCTGATCGAGCCGGACCCGGTCCGTGTCGACAGGTACACGAGCGAATCGAAGTCCTCCAGCGGACCACGGCGGGGGTCGGGCTGCTCGAACTCGGCCAGGACCTTCGCGACCGTCGCGCTCTTGCCGATCCCGCGACGACCGGTGACGCTGAGGATGCGGTGGAAGCTGGGCACCTCGAGCAGTGCCTGTCTGAGCTCGGCCCGCAGCACATCCCTGTCGCGCCAGAAGTCGACGCCGGTGGAGAATGCGGTCGCCCTTCACGCGCGCGGTCGTGGTGTGCGATGCGCTCGGGTCCGACTCCCGTTCATGCCCGACGGACACGTCCGCCCGCACGGGCGAGAACACCACGGGCAGACCGAGATCCTCGGCGACGTCCGTCTGATCGCCGATGTGCGTCGCGCGCAGCCCGGTCAGGCTACGACCCCAACGACTGGGGTCCGCGGTGATGATGCCGACGAGACGAGATCCGCTGAACACGGCGGCGCCGGACAGCCCCTCCCATCCGCCGTTGCCGAGCGCGCCTTCGACGGGCTCGCGCGACTCGACCGTCAGATCGAGCCGTCCCTTCGACTCGCCCGACCCGGGTGCGAGCCGGCCGAACACCCCCTCCTCGACACGGTCGTCCTCCTCGAGCGAGGCCACCGGGTAGCCCAACGCGCTCCACTGGATCGGCTCCGGTCCCTCGACGGCACCCCAATCGAGCGCTGTGAGGTCGGCGCCGAGGCCCTCCACTCCCACAATGCCGACGTCCTCGGAGGGATGCAGCCACGCGATCGCCCCGTCGACCCACGCTTGGTCAGGCCCGCACGGCCACACGCGGACCTGGCAGAGCTGGCCGACCTCAGCCGTCCTTCCTTCAGCGGCGAGGACGTGCCGTGCCGTGAGGACGCGCCCAGGGGCGACGAGATGCCCGGTCCCGAAGACGAAGAGGTCGTCCGAGATCGGAACTCTCGTGCGCACCACCCGGTGCTGCTCGTCCATGGGGACACGCTCTACTTCGATCCGGTCGATCCGATGAGCTTGTCCTGGCCCTGCCGGTCCACCGGAGTCAGAGTCACGCGCAGTCGATGGGTATCGCCACGCTTGACCTCTCCTCTGGCACCGAGCGACACCACCCATACCCGCACACCGGCGTCCGCCCCGGCGCTGGCCTCCACGACGACCTCGAACTCGAGCTCGACCGGCCCGGCCCGGAAGGCGACGGGACTGTCTCGACCCTCCTCGATGGCTTGAGCCAGCTCGCGACGTACCTGCGAGATCGCGTCCGCCAACCGGATTCCCGGGAGACCGACGGTGTCTGTCGCGCCATCCGCCATCTCTCTATGGGACTCCCGCCGGGCGCGTGGAGAAATAGCCCGAAAGGACTATCGCGGACACGGTGGAACATCCGTAGGCCCACGTCCACAATGGTGGCGGACGAAGGGGTCCTCGAGGGGGCGCACGATGACCACGGCATCAGACACGTTGCGTCTGCCGCCTGTCGTGCCGATGTCGCTCCCGGCACGACTCCGTGCGTTGAGGGACTTCCACACCGGTCCGGCCGTCGTCCGGGACCTGGCTGGACCGGTCGTGCGGGTGCCGATCGGCTCGCGGCGCCTCGTTCCGACGTTCGTCGTCGTGACCTCGCCACAAGGCGCCCACGACGTGCTCGCCGGGTCCAGCAACGACATCATGGACAAGCTGACGACCGTGCACCGGGAGACCCGACTGGTCGGCGACAACCTCTTCAACCTGCCGTACCAGGCGTGGAAGCCGCAGCGACGCACGCTGCAACCGCTCTTCACGAAACAGCATGTGGCGACGTTCGCGGGTCACATGGCGGCCGCAGCCGACGAGCGCGCCTCCCGTTGGTTCGACGGTGCGCGGATCGACCTCGACCGCGACATGCGCGACCTGACGCTGCGGGTGTTGGGCCGCTCGCTGTTCGGCGTGGACCTCGACGAGCACGCCTCCGACCTCGGCCCGAGCATCGAGAGGGTCCTGCGCTACATCACCGCTCGAGGGCTCCGCCCCGTTCGGGCCCCGAAGTCGCTGCCGACTCCCGCGCGGCGCCGGTTCCGTGGGGCGCTGGCCGACATCCACGCGGTCGTCGAGGCGGCCATCGCCGCCTGCGAGGCGGACCCTGACAGTGACAGCGAGCTCGTGCGGCTCCTGCTCGCGGCGCACGACCCCGAGACCGGTCGGGCGCTGACCCATGACGAGGTCGTCAGCGACCTCGCGGTCTTCCTCATCGCCGGTCACGACACGACGTCCACCACGCTGACCTATGCACTCTGGGCACTGGGTCACCATCCGGAGCTGCAGGACCGGGTCGCCGAGGAGGTGGGCGCGCTCGGCGACCGGGCGTTGACGGTCGACGACGTGCCCGCCCTGCCGTTCACGGTGCAGGTGATCCACGAGGCGCTCCGCCTGTGCCCGCCGGCCGCTGCGCTGGCCCGGCTGGCCATGCGTGACACGGTGGTCGATGGCTTCCGCATCGAGCGCGGGACCAACCTGCTGGTCGGGATCTATGCCCTCCATCGAGATCCGGCGCTCTGGGAGGCTCCGGAGACCTTCGACCCGGATCGGTTCAGCGCCGAGCGGGCGCGCGGTCGGGACCGCTGGCAGTTCCTGCCGTTCGGGGCCGGCTCCCGGTCGTGCATCGGTGACCACTTCGCCATGCTGGAGGCCACGCTCGGACTCGCGAGCGTCGTACGGCGCCATCGCGTCACCTCACTCGACCCGGACTTCCCTCTCGCGCTTCCGTTCACGATGACGGCCGGCGGGCCGATCCCCGTGCGGGTCGACAAGCGAGGCTGAGCTTGGCGCAGGCGGTCTGCACATCCCCCGTTCACAGGATTCCCACGGTCAGTCGAGCGGCGTACCGTCATCAGCATGTCCGCCGTTGTCCGTGCGACTCGGGTGCTGCTCCTCCTCATGCTGGCCATGCTGGTCATCTCGTTCGTCATGGCACTCGGCACGCCCGACACGGGCTTCGCCGAGAAGGTCGTGCTGCTCCTCCTCATCGCAGCATGTCTCTATGCCGCCGCGAAGGTCGCCACCCTCAGCGAGTGGATGGTGCGGCGCCTGCATCACTGAGCCCTCGACCGCCGCTGGGCGAGCCCGCCGGAGGAGGCGACGCGCATGGCCGACGGCACGCGGACAAGCTGGTGGACCACGGCGCCCGGCCTCATGACGGCGGTCGCCGGCTCATCACGGCGGTCACGGGGCTTCTGCTGGGACTCACCAGATCGGCGTGCTGAACGCCTCGTCGAGTCAGACACCGTCGCAGACCGTCATCGACGGGCCACGCTACGGATCCGGCGCCGGCGGGTCCAGCTCACGGGGGCTCACTGCGGCACGCGCAACGGCACCCTGACCATGCGGTTCGCCGGGGACCAGAAGCGCACGGTCCCGTTCCAGCTCGTGCCTGCCTCGGGGTGAGGCTCGCCCATCCCCACTATGGGTGACGAGTCAGGGGATCGGCGATGTGCGCTCCGTGCCAGTGTCAGCGTGGTCGGAGGCTGAGAAGGACAACGCCGACAAGGGAGCGTGGTTCTCGTGTTCCGCTCGGGTGGAATCGACATGTACATGGGGCCGCCGGTTCTCGGTGCCCCTGACGACCTCGAGCAGGTCATCGTGGAGTTCATCGGCGGCGCCACCCGCCAGCTCGACATCGCGGTCCAGGAGCTGGACTCCCGCGCCATCGCGACGGCGATCATCGCTGCCAAGCAACGACGGGTCGCGGTCCGGCTGATCCTCGAGGGCGACTACCTCGTCGAGGCGCCCGGTCGCCCCGACCCCTGGACCGTCGGCGGCGACTTCGAGGAGAACCGGACGATCCATGACGCCGTGCTGCGCGCCGGGATCGATGTGATCACGGACCTGAACGCGGCGATCTTCCACCAGAAGTTCGTCGTCCGCGACCTCGGACTGCCCACGGCGGCCGTGCTGACGGGCTCGACGAACTTCACTCTCACCGACACGGGCAAGAACACCGTCACCCACGGCATCGGAGCGGGCAACAACCTCAACCATGTGGTGATCCTGCGCGGCCAGCGGGTGACGGCGCAGTACGCCGCCGAGTTCGACCGTCTCCGCTCGGGCACCTTCGGCGCCCTTCATGAGCGTCGAGACCCCCGGCCCAGCGAGATCACCCTGGGCGGCATCAGGGTCAAGCCCGTCTTCGCCCCCGACCAGGGTCCCGAGATGGAGATCATGAAGCAGATGCTGAAGGCCACCAGCACCGTGGACTTCGCGATCTTCACCTTCGCCCAGTCCTCCGGCATCGACGACACCATGTTCCGGCTCGCGCCTCCCGCCCTCGAGCGGCTCCGCGGGGTGCTCGACCGGGACCAGGGGGCCCAGGCATGGGCAGCGACCGGACCGCTGAAGCGGGCCGGGGTCGACCTCTACCAGAACCGGCCCGGGACCGGGGTCCGCAAGGTGCATCACAAGCTGATGGTGATCGACAGCCAGCTCGTGATCGCGGGGAGCTTCAACTACACGGACCCGGCCAACACGCTCAACGATGAGAACATCGTCGTCCTGGGGGACCTCGAGGCCACCGACCCCGACGTCAGGAAGGTCCAGAGCGAGCTGGCGACCTACGTCCTCACGGAGATCGAGCGCATCATCACCGCACTCTGCGACCCGGTGCCAGCGGCGGTGACGCCACAGCCGGCCCCAGGACCTGCTCCCGCGCCTGCACCGGCACCCGCGCCTGCACCGGGCCCCTAGCTGGTCGCGGACGGAGACCGGCCGGCCCGACCCCGGCTCTGCGAGGTCCGTGCCGACTCACGGCCCTCGACCCTCAGGGCTTTCGACCGAGCCTCTCCAGGAACCGTCCCGCGTCCACGACGGCGCGCGTGATCACGCCATCGGCCAGCACCTGACCTGACGACGCATCAGTCGCCTCGACGTCGAAGGTCAGGAGCCGCCCCTCTACGGCGGTCAGCGCGGCGCCGACGCGCACGGACGCGCCGATCGGCGATGGCGCCCGGTGCTCGACCACCACGCGCGTCCCGACGGTGGTCTGGCCCTGTTCGAGCGTGGGACGGGCGGCCTCACAGGTGGCTGCCTCCAGCCACGCGATGAGCCTGGGCGTCGCCAGCACCTGAAGGTCCCCGGAGAGCAGCGCGCTGGCGGTGTCCGCGTCGGTCACCACGAACTCGAGCACTGCCGTCACGTCATCGCGCACAGCGACATCATGCGGCAGGCCGACGTCAGGCGTCCGGCCACGCGTGGGATCCCCCCGAGATGCTGGAGATCCCACGCGGACCGGCGAGAGCCGTGGCCCTCAGCGCACGCCGATGCGCGCCGAACAGGACGGCCATGCGCCCCAGCCCTGGCCGCGCTTGATCCGCTCGGCGATCTTGATCTGCTGGGCCTTGGTGGCGCGGCTGGGCAGCCGGGCGAACCGGCCGCCGCCGTACCCCCGCCAGGTGCTGCGGCTGATCTGCAGGCCGCCGTAGTAGCCGTTGCCGGTGTTGATGTGCCAGCGGCCGCCCGACTCGCACATGGCGAGCCGCTGCCAGGTGCGGGTGCTGGCGGCGTCGCTGGGTGCCGCGATCGCGACGAGGGGAGTGGCGGTGCTGGCAGCGAGGACGAGGGACGTCACGAGAGTGCGCAAGCGCATGGGGATCTCCTCCGCGCCTGCGAGGTTAGCTGTCGGGTTCGGGCGGAGCATGCCCGGCCGCCGGTCTCGGCGACTTCACCCCAAGGGCGCCCCTGCTGTGAGCAGAGAGCCCGGAAGGACCTGGGTCCCCCGCTCCTGCCCGTGCGATTCCGATCGAAGGGCCGCCCGGCCGGACAGGACTCGGCGGGACCGGGGGCCGTCCCCCCGTTGGCGGGACGGCAACGAGGGTAGGCAGACGACCCCCCTCGATGGCAAGTCCTCAGGCTCAACTCGACAGGTGGGGGTCAGGTCCGGGTCAGGTACGGCGAGCCGGCTGTCAAGCCCCATCCGCCGCTGTCGCCCCCGCAGCCGAGCGCCGAGTCGCCGCCCCGGATCCTGCGCCACGGAAGTAAAACCTCGCGCGGCAGGCGCTCGAGGGAGGCCCCACCTGTTGTCGCGGCCCGTCGCACCCCACCACACTGAGAGGGTGCGCGCAGCCGCCCGCCCCGACCACCCTCACGTCGCCTTGTCGGTCGTGGCGTGATGGCCGCCGTCCGCGTGGTGAAGTCCAAGTGGGACGGGACCGTCTCGGCAGTGAGCTCGGCATGCTCGGTGGGCGTCGCGAACGACATCTGGGCATGGCTCGTCCCCGCCGGCAGCCGCCGGGAGCGGCCAGGCACCGGCCGGATCGAGGTCGTCGGAACGGATGAGCTGTGGGTCGCGGTCCCGGGTGAGTGGTGGGTGCTGTGCGCCTATGCGGACGCCGCGGGGTCGCTGATCGGCTACATGGGGCACGCGTCGGCTCCCTTCGAGCCGCCGCGCGACGATGCGGAGATCGGCTGGATCGACCTCGACCTGGACTTCGAGGTGGCAGGCGACGTCGGGTCGGTCCGCGACGAGGCCGAGTTCCATGGTCACGCGCGGACGATGGCCTATCCGGCCCACGTCGTGCACGGGGCGTGGGTCGGGGTCGCGACGATCGCAGCCCGGTTCACCAACGGCGACTGGCCGTTCGACGGCTCGCTGGACGAGCTGGCGAGCGCCGTCCTCGCGTCCCGGGAGGTCGGCCGCGGGGCGGAACGGGCGTCGCCGACGTCGGCATCCGGCTCGCGTCGTCGAGCGCGCGACGAAGCAGCGCGACTGGCCCGTTGACGCTGGCCGGACGCTGCCTCAGTGCACGGCTTCCGCCATCCAGGCCTCGATGCCGACGGCGTCGAGGGGCAATGCCCCCGAGAGCACCTCGCTGCCCGACTCGGTGACGAGGACGTCATCCTCGAGCCGGACGCCCACACCGCGAAGCTCCGGCGGGACCGAGAGGTCGTTGGCGTGGAAGTAGAGACCCGGCTCCACCGTCATGACGACGCCGGGCTGCAGCGTGCCGCCCTGGTAGGCGTCATATCCCGCGCGTGCGCAGTCGTGGACGTCCAGCCCGAGGTGGTGGCCGATCCCGCAGACCAGCCAGCGACGGTGCTGCTGTCCGGCCGGTGAGAGCGCCTCGTCGACCGAGACCGGGAGCAGGTCCCAGTCGTGCAGTCCTTGGGCGATGACCTCCATGCAGGCCTTGAAGAAGTCGCCGAACCCGCGCCCCGGACCGACGCTGGCCAGGCCGGCCCGGTGGGCCCGCTCGACGAGGTCGTGCACCTGGCGCTGCACCGGCGAGAAGCGCCCGGAGGCAGGGAAGGTGCGCGTGACGTCGGCGGTGTAGAGCGAGTCGACCTCGACGCCCATGTCGAGGAGGAGGAGCTCGTCCGGCAGGACCGGGCCGTCGGCGCGCACCCAGTGCAGCGTCGGCGCGTGCGGTCCGGAGCCGACGATCGTCGCATATCCGGGACCGTTGCCGAATGTGCGCGCAGCGCGGTCGAAGGTGCCCTGCAGCCAGCGCTCGCCGCCCGCGCCCATCGCGGTGGGGATCTCCCGGACGGTCTGGCGGAAGCCCAGCACCGTCGCATCGACCGCCTGCCGCAGCTGCGCGACCTCCCACGCGTCCTTGACCATCCGCAGCTCCGACAGCACGCGGGTCAGGTCGACGGAGTGCTCGAGGGCATCGAGCGCCGTCGGGCGGTCTCGGTGACCGGCGAGGAGCGCCCCGACGGATGTCGCGATCACCGTGTCGAGCTCGGTCAGGTCGCGGACAGGCAGCTCCAACGCACGCTCCCAGTCACGCAGGCGTGGCGTCGCGCCGACCCACAGCTCGCCGTACGTCGCGTTCGCGAAGAACCCCTCCTCGCCCGGGCCGAAGGGTGCCGGCAGATAGAGGGTCGCGTCGTGGGCGGAGCCGGCCGGGGTCATCACGAGCACGGCGTCCTCCGCCGTGCAGCCCGTCAGCCAGACGAAGTCGCTGTGTGGCCGGAAGTCGTAGTAGCAGTCGTTGACCCGCGCGGGTGCGCGCCCGCCGGCGACGATGATCATCTGTCCCGGGAATGCCGTGCTGAGCCGGGCCCGGTGGGCGGCTGCGGCCTCGGCGGCGCCGGCGACCACCGGAGCTTGGCGCTCCGAGTCGCCCCACTGGTCGGCGATGAACGCGGTGAAGCCGGGTGATCGCCCGAGCCGGGGCATGCGGGGATCTTCGTCTGCTCCTTGCGGCATCGAGGAGGGCGAGGCGGGGGTGCTGGCCGGGCGGGCGACATCTGTCACGACAGATCACCTTAAGCAGCACCCGTCGCTGAGGAAATTCGCCGGACGATCTCCGGCCGCCTCACCGTCCCGCAGGAGAGCGTGCCGTCGACGCGCGGCTTGCCGCCATCCCGGAGGATGGATGCCATGGGGGAGGAGCTGCTGCCGCACCCGGCGACGGGCGAGCTGTTCGAGTCGCCGGTGCCCGCGGGCACCGGATGGCCAGGTGACCCCGCCACTGAGGAGACGCCGGTGGCGAGGACGGCCTCACAGGTACGCCGGCTCGCCATTCGCGTCCCCCTCGACGAGCTCGACGCCCGGATCAGCGTGTGCCGTGCGTGCCCCCGGCTGCTTCGCTGGCGGGAGGACGTGGCGCGCACCAAGCGGGCGGCGTACGCCGGCCAGCCCTACTGGGGCCGCCCCATCCCCGGCTTCGGCTCCCCGACCCCGAGCATCCTGATCGTGGGCCTGGCCCCGGCAGCGAACGGCGCGAACCGCACCGGACGCGTCTTCACCGGCGATCGCAGCGGCGACTGGCTGTTCGCCTCGCTGCATCGCGTCGGTCTCGCCACCCAGGGCACGAGCGTGCACGCCGCCGACGGTCTCGAGCTCGTCGACACCCGGATGGTCGCGACCGTCCGATGCGCGCCGCCGCAGAACAAGCCCACGACGATGGAGCGCGACACGTGCTCCCCGTGGATCGAGGCGGAGCTGCGCCTGCTCGCCCCGCACGTGCGGGTCGTCGTGGCGCTCGGTGGCTATGGGTGGGAGGCGACGCTGCGCTCGTACGCCGCCCTCAGCTGGCAGGTCGCCCGCCCCAAGCCTCGCTTCGGGCACGGGGTGGAGGCGACGCTCGTCGGCGACGGTCGCTCGGTCGCGCTGCTCGGCTGCTACCACCCCAGCCAGCAGAACACCTTCACCGGCCGTCTCACCGAGGTGATGCTCGACGACGTGCTGGGTCGGGCGGCGGTGCTGGGTCGGGCGGCGGTGCTGGGCGGGGCGGCATCGCCGGGCGGGGCGGCGTCGCCCGTCGAGGATCATTGCCGCGAATCCGAGTCGAGGGATGACTCGGATCGGCGGCATTGAGGATGCGCAGGGGCCCGAGCACCCTCAGAGCACCGTGAACGCCGCGTGCGGCACCGATCGGCCGGTCGCAGCGAGCAGCAGGTGCGCCGCCTTGCCGTCCGCGATCGCAAGCTCGCCGACGAGACGAAGCGCCTGCCGCGCCGCTGAGGCCGGAAGCTCGAGAGGCTGGCCGAGCGCGGAGGCCAGGTCGGCGCCATGCACGGTCAGCTCGAAGGTCCGTGTCGGCAGGTAGTCGCGCAGCCGCATCGCACCGGCCACCGTCGTCAGGACCTCTGTGCCGTCGCGTGCGCTGAGGAGGTCGCACACCCGCGTGCGGATCTGCGCCACGGCACCGACCGGGTCGTCGCCCAGTGCACGACCGGCCGCCCGTCCGCGCTCGGCGACCTCCGGCCCCGCCGCGATCCCGCGCGTGGCTCGGACGTAGTCGGCCGCCGTGTCGATTTCGACGACGGCGGCAGGCTGGGCCAGGTAGGCCTCGACCGTCAGGAACGAGCGAGTGGTGTGTCCCACCAGCGACCGCACATCCCACTCGCCGAGGCCCCGCTCCTCCCACCGGTCGCCGACCACGGTCGTCAGACGCACGAACGCCTCTGCCGCGTCCCCGAAGGCCCGCAGGGACTCCTTCCAGTCGAAGGTCACGCCGGGAATCTAGCCCCGTCGACCCTCCAGCCGCTCACGACTTCTCGGGCCGCACCGGTCGGCTGACCTTCTTGGTGACGGCCGCCGTCTTCTTGGCGGTTGCGGTGCCGGTCGACCGCCTCGCTGCCGACGTCGTCCTCTTCGTCGTCTTCTTCCCGGGGGCTGCCGCGGACGCCGTTGCCTCTGTCGCCTTCTTCGCGGGGGCTGCTGCCGACACTGCCGCCGACGCCGTCGCCTCTGTCGTCTTCTTCGCGGTGCTGGTCGCGGCGGCTGCCGTGCTCTTCCCGGCCGCGACCGGACGCGGTGGGAACCACACCATCTTCGTCGCCTTGACCTTGGCCATGAACGACGCTCCTCGCGCCGCCCACTTCTCCTGGTCAGCGACGCCGCGCATCCGGCTCTTGAGATCGATCATCGCCTGCTCCCTCCCAGTGCCCCCCGATCGGAGACAGGTCCGGGCCCCTCCCGTCACCCGCCTCTCGATATATCCGTTCCCGGCCGGGCCCGCAGTTACTCCTGACCGTCGGACAACGTCAGGCGGATGGTGGAAGCGGTTGCTCCGTCCGCATGACGTTCGGGGCCAAAGAGTCTCACTTGTTGAGACACTTCATCTCGTCGTACGCACGTGCGAATGGTGCCCTTCCACGCCTGGTGGGAGCGTTTCCACAGGTCACAGCCGGTAATTTCACGTTCAATCATAGTTGTGATCTGGCTCACGCTTGGGTAGGAAATGACTCGGCGAGGCGTTCGGAGACCTATCCCTTACGCAGCGGATCGTTCTCCGAATGCTTCGCCTCCACCCCACCGAGCGACTCACTTCTCCCTGGCGGCATGAGCCGGGACGAACCTCCCGGCTCCTCGCGTGCCGGATGACCCCACCCACGCTTTCGAAGCGAAAGTGAGCGAGCGCATGACAGCGACGAAGAACCCTGCCGGCCAGAGCCTCATGGCCACCACCCTCACCGACACCAACGCGACGACCGAGACCCCCGACTCCGTGCGCAGGAGCGCCAGCCAGTGGCGCTACGGCTCGGCGATCGAGGCCGCACGGGCCCTCAACGCCGGTTCAGGCGGCCGCTGAGGCTGCTGAGGACGCCTGCGTCCGAGGCGAGCGCGCAAGGGACGCTCCACGAACCGGAAGCTCACCTCCGCCATCGGGAGGAACAGGGCGATCCAGACGACATCCCCGATCAGCGTGTGGCCGAGCCAGGCGAGCACGGCGATCCGGGCCAGGACGTTCCACAGATAGAGGGAGTAGGACCGTTCACCCAGCCAGCGCATGGGCCGGCTGGCCATGATCGTCCCGATCGCCGACTCCGGGCGCGTCTCGACGCCGACCAGTGCGACGAGCGTGAGCGCCGTCCCGGCCACGATCACCACGGAGGGCCGGTAGGTGTCGTTGTGAGACGCCACCAGGGGCAGGGCGGCGACGGCGAGGACGGCGAACGGCGCCAGGTGTCGGAGCGTCCCACGTAGCCAGCCGTTGTGCACCACGATCGCGAGCAGCGCCCCCACCAGGATCGGCAGGGCGTTGGTGTCGGTGCCGAAGTACTCATGCTGGTCGTACTTCACCGCTCGGGTCAGCGCGAGATACAGGTCGAGGGCGAGTGTCGAGAAGGCGAGGAACAGGGTCAGCCCGGCGAACAGTCGCGGGCTGCGGCGGTAGCCCCAGATGAGGGCGAACGGCCACAGCAGGTAGAACTGCTCCTCGACCGAGAGGGACCACGTGTAGTTGAAGTAGTCCTTCGTCGCGAAGACGTGACCGCTCCAGTCGAAGAGGCTGGTGGTGTAGGTGAGGGCGGCGCCCGCGGGCGCGAGCACCTGCCCGGCGCTGAGATCACGTCGGTCCAGGAGCAGGGTCACCGTGGTGGCCGCGACGACCGTCGCCAGCGCCGGGCACAGACGAGCCGCACGACGGCGATAGAAGCCGCGGACGTCGATGCCGCCCGTCTCGAGCTCGCGGACCAGCAACGTCGTGATCAGGTAGCCCGACAGGCAGAAGAAGACCGTCACGCCGATGAACCCGTCGATGAGTGGCCTCGTCATGGCGTGCTGGCCCAGCACCAGGAGAATGGCCAGGCCTCGGATCCCATCCAAGCCGGGGTGGCAACCGCGGTCGCGCACCCTTCGAGCCTAGCTCCGGCAAAGACGTGCGCGACCTCCTCACGGGCTATGGACCCCGGACGCGGGCGGTTCTAACGTCGGTGGGTGGACACGAGACCACCTCACTCCCGAGGCGGCCTCAGAACGGAGGCCACGGTGTTCATTCAGATCATTCAGGGCAAGTGCACGCGGCAGGACGAGCTGCACGCGTTGGCAGACAGATGGCGCCAGGAGATCGGCCCCCAGGCGGACGGCTGGCTCGGCGGCACCTACGGCTTCACCGATGACGACATGTTCGTCGGTGTGGTCCGCTTCGAGAGTCGCGAGAAGGCCATGGCGAACTCACGCCGTCCGGAGCAGGGCGCGTGGGCCGAGCAGATGATGGCGCTCATGGACGGCGAGGTCACCTACCACGACTGCGACGACGTGACCCTGCTGATGGACGGCGGATCGGACGACGCCGGCTTCGTGCAGGTGATTCGCGGCAAGGTCGACGACCCGAGCCGGCTCAAGGCCATGCTGACCCGCGACTCGACCATGTTGCACGAGATGCGGCCCGAGATCCTCGGCGCGACTCTTGCGATCGAGCCGGACGGCACCTTCACCGAGACCGTCGCGTTCACCGACGAGGCCAGCGCCCGCAAGGGCGAGAGCATGGAGCCCCCGGAGGAGGTGCGTGCCGAGCTGGACTACGCCATGAGCGGCGCGACCTTCTACGACCTGCACAGGCCGTGGTTCGACTCGGCTGACTGACGCCACACACACGACAGCGCCGATCCGGCCGGCTCGGGCGCCGGCCGGATCAGCGCGGGACGCGCACCAGCAGCCGCCCGTGCACGTTCGTCATCCGCAGCTCGCGGCCCGGACCGATCGTGTCGCCGTCGAGCTGGCGGGGGGTGTCACGGTCGGCGCGGATGACGACCGTGCGGCCGGTCATGCGGTTGACCAGCTCGTCGGTGCGGGGGCGCCTCGCGAGCACCCGGAAGGCGAGCGGCAGCCACGACCAGAACCGCTGCGGATAGAGCAGCACGACGTCCAGCAGCCCGTCGTCGATCTCGGCGTCGGGCAGCAGCGGCATGCCGGCGGTCAGGGAGCCCACGTTGCCGACGACGATCGTGCGCGCCCGATGCTTGGTGAACTCTCCGTCGTCCACGGAGATCTCCAGGCGCACCGCGGGGTACATCAGCGCCTTCAGGCCCGAGAGCACGTAGGCGAACCAGCCCACCCGCGCCTTGATGTCCTCGTTGACGCCCTCCATGATCGCGGCGTCGAAGCCCATGCCGGCCATCACGAGGAAGTGGGTCCGCTCGGTCCCGTCGCCCTCCACCTCGACCATGTCGATGGCGCGGTCCTGCCCGGTGAGCGCCACGTCGATGGCCGCGCGCAGGTAGAGCGGGATGGCGAGGTTGCGTGCCAGAAGGTTCCCGGTGCCGGCCGGGATGATGCCGACCGGGATGCCGGTGCCGGCGAGCTCGGCACACACCTCGCGGACGGTCCCGTCGCCGCCGCAGACCAGCACCAGCTCGGCGCCGTTGACCGCGGCCTGCTCGGCCTGGCCCGTGCCGGAGTCCTCGACCGTCGTGAAGTACCACCGCGGCTCCTGCCACCCCGCCTCGACCGCCATCGAGTTCACGATCGACTGGAACTGGCCGACGCTCTCGACCTTGCTCGGGTTCAGCACGACCGCGCAGCGCTTGTCGCCGGCGTACACCTCCGGCAACGGCTCCGCCTTCACCGCCTGCGAGACCGGCAACGGCGAGTAGACGACCAGGCCGACGAGCACGAGGCCGGCGCCGAAGAGGAGACCGCCGAGCACGTCGGTGATGTGGTGGCGGCCGAGCAGGAGGCGGTCGGCGCAGACGAGGACGATGAGGAGGACCGAGGCGGCCACGATGAGGCGCCGCAGCCACGTCTTGCGGACGAAGATGAGCGCGAGCGCGGTCGTGACGCCGAAGTACGCCGTCGCGTGGATGACGTGGCCGCTGGGGAACGCGAGCCCCGTGTAGGGCGACAGCGGGTCCTGCCACGACGGCCGCGGACGGTCGACGACGCGCTTGACGACCTGGCTGACGACGAGGGCCGCCGCGTTGACCCCGATGGCATACACCGCTGCCCGTCGGTAGCCCTTCACCCACAGCCCGACCGCCAGCACCGCGGTGTAGAGGACGAACGGCAAGAACTCGAAGAGCGCCTCGACGAAGCGGGCGCCGCCGTGCACCACGCCATGGGCCACGACGAGCGGCTCCCCGAGCGCCTTGTCGAACCCGTCCGCCGCGCCCAGTCCGACGACGACCGCCAGCAGGAGCCCCAACGCGAGGCAGGAGATCCCTGCGGTGAGCGTGGTGGTACGACGGTCCGGCACGCGCGAAAGGATACGGTCCCGGCCCCGATAGGCTCGTCACCGTGATCGACCCGCGCATCCTCCGTGAAGACCCCGACCGCGTCCGAGCCTCCCAGGCCAAGCGGGGGCTGAGTGTCGCGGCGGTCGACGAGGCGCTCTCGGCCGACGCGGCGCGCCGCGCCGCGATCGTGGCCTACGAGGAGAGGCGTGCCGAGCAGAAGCAGATGGGCAGCCAGGTCGCCAAGGCCCAGGGCGAGGAGAAGGTGGAGCTGCTCACCCGGACCAGGGCGCTCGCGGCCGAGGTGAAGTCCCTCGAGGAGGCGCAGCGGAGCGCCGAGGACACCTGGGTCACGGCGCTGAAGAGCATCCACAACATCACCGCCGACGAGACGCCCGCCGGGGGCGAGGATGACTTCGTCGTCCTCGAGCGGGTCGGCACCCCGCGCGACTTCGCGGCCGAGGGCTTCGAGCCGCGCGACCACGTCGAGCTCGGCCGCATGCTCGGCGCCATCGACCTCGAGCGGGGCGCCAAGGTCTCGGGGTCGCGGTTCTACTACCTGACCGGCGTCGGCGCCGAGCTCGAGTTCGCGCTCATCAACCTCGCCATGGAGCAGGCGCGCGAGGCCGGCTTCACCCAGGTGATCGCGCCGGCCCTGGTGCGCCCCGAGGCGATGGAGGGCACCGGGTTCCTCGAGCAGGCCGAGGAGAACGTCTACCGGATCGAGGGCGAGGAGCTCTATCTGGTCGGCACCTCTGAGGTGCCGATGGCGGCCTACCACTCCGACGAGATCCTCGACCCCGCCACGCTTCCCCTGCGGTACGCCGCCTTCTCCTCCTGCTTCCGCAAGGAGGCCGGCTCGGCGGGCAAGGACACCAAGGGCATCATCCGCGTCCACCAGTTCGAGAAGGTGGAGATGTTCGTCTACACCACGCTCGAGGAGTCATACGCCGAGCACGAGCGCCTGCTGGCCTGGGAGAAGGAGTTCCTCGACAAGCTCGAGCTGGCCTACCAGGTCATCGACGTCGCTGCGGGCGACCTGGGCAACAGCGCGGCCCGCAAGTTCGACTGCGAGGCGTGGATCCCGACCCAGGGCAAGTACCGCGAGCTCACCTCGACCTCCAACTGCCTCGACTTCCAGGCCCGCCGACTCGACATCCGCGGCCGCTTCGAGCGAGGCACCGCCCCCGTCGCCACCCTCAACGGCACGCTCACCGCGATCACCCGGGCGATCGTCGCGCTCCTCGAGACCCATCAGCAGGCCGACGGCTCCGTGCGGGTGCCGAAGGCGCTGCAGAAGTGGCTCGGCCGCGACGTGCTCGAGCCGGTGGCGCGCTGAGATGACGGCATTCGCCGCTGCGAGCGCTTGGAAGCCGAGGGTCGTCGCGCTCGACATCGACGGCACCCTGCTGAAGTGGATCGCGGGACAGGGCGCCACGGTGGAGGAGATCCCGCCCGCGGTGTACGACGCCGTCAACCGCGCCTACGACGCCGGCGCGAACATCGTGCTGGCCTCGGGCCGCTCCCCGCACGGCATGACCAAGGTCGCCGACATGCTCGGCCTGCCCCGCGACGGCGATGACCGGCTCTGGATCGTGGCCTCCAACGGCTCGGTGATCCTGCGCTACCCGCCGATGGACGTCGTGCATGAGGAGACGTTCGACGCCCGGGAGGCCGTCTTCGCGATCCTCGAGCGGCACCCGTCGGCGCTGGTCGCCGTCGAGGAGCGCGGCGTGGGCTACCGGCTCAACGACCACTTCCCGCCCGGCGAGCTGACCGGCGACATGATCGTCACCCCCGTCGAGGAGCTCGTCGCCCAGCCGGTCTCCCGTGTGATCATCCGCGATCCCGCGGCGACCGCGGACGAGTTCGTCGCGCTCGGCCGCGAGCTGGGCCTGCAGGGCACCTCCTACGTGGTCGGGTGGACCGCCTGGCTCGACCTCGCGGCCGTGGGGGTCTCCAAGGCGTCGGGTCTCTCCTACGTCGTCGACCAGCTCGGGCTCGAGCCGTCGGACGTGCTGGCGATCGGCGACGGTCGCAACGACGTGGAGATGCTGGAGTGGGCCGGCCGCGGGGTCGCGATGGGGCACGCGCCCGAGGAGGTGCGCGAGATCGCGGACGATGTCACCGGGTCGGTCGACGACGACGGTGCCGCCGAGGAGATCTCGCGGTGGTTCTAGTGCCGATGGCTCGCGGACCGTGGTGCTGACCCTGGCGCCGGTCGCCAGCGAGCGGCTGGTGCTGGCGCTGTGGGACGCGGCGACCGTGGCGGCGATCCGCGGGGGCGGGCGTCTGGACGGCTGGCACCGCGACTTCCCTCGCGAGGACGACCGCGATGTGGCGTCGTTGTGGCACGAGGGCGACCCGTGGGGGCCGCGCTCGATCGTGCGCGGCGTGACGACGCTGGGGTCGATCGGGTTCTTCGGTCCGCCGACCGTCTCCGCGGACGGAGTGCCGGAGACCGAGGTGGGCTACGGACTGGTCGCCGAGGCCTGGGGCTGGGGGTTCGCGACCGAGGCACTGCGGGCGCTGCTGAGGCACACCGACGAGGCCGGCGTACGGATCCGGGCGTCGGTGGAGCCCGAGAACGCCCGCTCCCTGCGGGTGCTGGCGAAGTCGGGCTTCACCCAGCTGCGCGGCTCGAACGACGACGGCGAGCTGGTGATGGCGCGGCCGCTGCCGATCACACGGCCCTGAGGTCGCGTGGGGGAGAATGCGTCGCGTGGTTGCCGCCGCTGACACGCCCTCGTCGCTGCCGGGGCTCGTCGCCACCGATCTGGACGGCACGCTGGTCCGCTCCGACGGCACCGTGTCGGCCTACACCGTCGACGTGCTCGCCGAGCTCGACGCACGCGGCGTGCACGTCGTCTTCGTCACCGGTCGCCCGCTGAGGTGGGCGCGCGAGGTCTTCTCCTACGTCGGCAGCCACGGCCTGGCCATCGTCTCGAACGGTGCGCTGGTCTGGGATGTGGCCGAGGACCGGCCGTGGCTCGAGCGCCCGATGACGCCCGAGATATCCCTCGACGTCGCGCACGCGCTGCGCGCTGCGATCCCCGGTGTGCAGTTCGCCGCCGAGACGGTCGCCGGGTGGGCGATGGAGCCCGGCTACCTGCGCGGACGCGTCGCCGACGACCGCGGCTTCACGCCCGAGGAGCTGCCGTTGGAGGACCTCGTCGGTGTCCCGGTGCTCAAGCTGCTGGCCCGCGGCGGCGGGCTCGACGCTGACGACTTCGTGGCGGCCGCCGTGCCGGTCGTGGGCGACCGGGTCAACGTCACCCACTCCTCGTTCCCGCTCCTGGAGATCAGCGCGCTCGAGGTGACGAAGGCCTCCACGCTCGAGCTGGTCGCGTCGAAGCTCGGCGTCGACGCCGCCGACGTCGTGGCCTTCGGCGACATGCCGAACGACCTTCCGATGCTCACCTGGGCGGGGACGTCGTACGCCATGGCGGACGCACACCCCGAGGTCCTCGCCTGCGCGACGCACGTGGCGCCGGGGCACGACGACGACGGCGTGGCGCGTGTGCTGGCCGACGTGCTGGCCGGCGCGCTGGGCCGCTGACCGGGCGGCCCGACGTGTCATCCGGCCCCCGGATCTGGTCTGATGGGCGGGTGCTGCGCCGTGCTCTCGCCTTCGCTCTCGTGGCGGCCTGCCTCACGGTCGGCGGCCTGGTCGGCTTGGGGTCGCCGGCTTCGGCAGCGTCCGCCGCGTCGGGTGCGTCGGCTGTGTCGGGTATGTCGGGTGTGTCGGCTGCCTCGGTGGGGTCGGTTGGCCCGGCCGCCTCGGCTGCGGTGGCCTGCCCTCGGCCTGCCCCGGCGGTGGCGGTGCGGCGGGCCGCGGTCGTCTTCACCGGTGTCGTGACCTCAGCCTCGGTGAGCGGCGACTCGTTCGTGCAGACGGTCAAGGTGGACCACGTCTACAAGGGCCAGGTCACCAGCGAGGAGGTGCGGGTCCGCACGACCGGCGGCCCTTGCGGGCTCGGCAAGCTGACGACCGACGAGCGGTACGTCGTGATGGCGATGCCCGACGGCGACAGCTGGCTCGCCGGCCCACGCTCGGGGACCGCGCAGGCGAGCGACGCGCTCCTCGCGCGGATCCAGACGCTGCTCGGACCCGGCACGGCGCCCACCACCGCGCCGCCGGAGCCGAAGCAGGTCGCCTACACCCAGGTCGGGTCGACGCACCCGCGCTCGTTCCTCCGAGTCGCGGCGCCAGGCATCGCGCTCGTCATCGTCGGACTGCTCGGCCTCGTGGTCGCCCGCCGCTGGGGGCACGGGCACACGTCCGAGGTCTAGCGGCGCAAGCCTAGAGGTACATCCCGCTGCTCTGGCCCGGGTGCTGGAGACCGTCGCCGCCCGGCTGGCCGGGAGCCTCCGGCTGCCCCATCCCTTGCGGCAGCCCTCGCCGGATCTGCTCGAACTGCGCGCGAGCCGCGACCTGCTGGGCGTAGATGGCCGTCTGGATCCCGTGGAAGAGGCCCTCGAGCCAGCCGACCAGCTGCGCCTGCGCGATGCGCAGCTCGCTCTCCGACGGCACGTCGTCCTCGGTGAACGGCAGCGTCAGGCGGTCGAGCTCCTCGACGAGCTCGGGCGCCAGCCCCTGCTCGAGCTCCTTGATGGAGGAGGCGTAGATCTCCCTCAGGCGGGTGCGCGAGGCCTCGTCGAGCGGCGCAGCCTTCACCTCCTCGAGGAGCTGGCGGATCATCGAGCCGATCCGCATGACCTTCGCGGGCTGCTCGACGAGCTCGGTGATGCTGCGCTCGCCGTCGTCGTCCGACCCGTCCCCGGGGGCGGTGGGCGTGACGGCGACCGGGCGACCATCAGGGCCGATGACGACTACCTGCTCCTCGCTCATGGCTCCCACCCTAGATGGCATCGGAAAGCACTGTTCAGACGGTCAGCAGCAGCTTGCCGGTGTGGTCGCCCGACGTCATGCGCTCGTGGGCCTGCCTCGCCTCGTCGAGCGGGTAGGTCCGGTCGATGATCGGCCGGATCGTCCCCCTCTCGACGAGCGGCCAGACATGCTCGACGACCTCGGCGCAGACGGCCGCCTTCCCGCGCGGACCGTCGGTCGGCCGGCTGCGCAACGTCGTCCCCGTCACGGAGGCGCGCTTGCGCATCAGCGCGTTGATGTCGAGCTCGGCCTTGGCGCCACCCTGCAGGCCGATCACCACCAGGCGGCCGCCGTCGGCGAGGGCGTCGACGTTGCGGGCGAGATACTTCGCACCCATGTTGTCGAGGATGACGTCGGCACCGCCGTGGGCCTTCGCGACGCTCACCCAGTCCCCGGCGGAGCCCTCCTCGTGGTAGTCGATCGCCACGTCGGCGCCCAGCTCGCGGCAGAAGTCGAGCTTCTCCGGGGTGCCGGCGGTCGTCAGCACCGTGACGCCCATGGCCTTCGCGAGCTGGATCGCGAAGCTGCCGATCCCACCGGCGCAGCCGTGCACGAGGAGCGTGTCGCCCGCGCGAAGTCCGGCGGTCATGGCGAGGTTCGACCAGACGGTGCAGGCCACCTCGGGGAGCGCGGCCGCCTCGACGAGGCTCACCCCGGCCGGGACCCGCATGACCTGGCCGGCCGGGACGGCCACCTTCTCGGCGTAGCCGCCCCCCGCGAGCAGCGCGCACACCTCGTCGCCGACGGACCAGCCGTCGACGCCTTCGCCGAGCGCAGCCACGGTGCCGCTGCATTCCATGCCGATGATGTCGGAGGCGCCGGGCGGCGGCGGGTAGAAGCCCTGCCGTTGCAGCAGGTCGGCCCGGTTGAGGCCCGCGGTCGCAACGTCGATGACGATCTCGCCTGGCTGTGGAGCCGGGTCCGGGACGTCAGCGATGGTGAGGACCTCGGGCCCCCCGGGCTCGGAGACGACGACGGCGCGCATGGGTCTCAGGCTAAGGCTGTTCCCTCAGGGCCCCGCGTCGAGGTCCGGGCCGGACAGGCGCTGGCGGTGCGGGGCGGCGGAGGCTGCTCTGTTCGCTCTGTTCGCTCTGTTCGCTCTGTTCGCTCTGTGGGCTCTGTTCTCTCTGTGGGCTGGGTGGGCTGGGCGGGCTCTGTCGGCTCCGTCTCGACGGGCTCCGGAAGGCGGCGGGGCCAAGGACGCGACCGGCGACGCGGGCGGGGCATCCGCCGCCGGAGCCGGTCACAAGCCGTTCCCGGAGGCCGTTCCCGCCGGAGCGAGATGTGAACCCTGGCCCCGCGCCGACGGGCACGGTTTGCGGGGCAATTCCAGGTCACAGTCAATTGACTGTGACCTGGAATTGCCCGACGACAGTGGCCGGTGGCGAGGTGTCGGCTCGGGGGATTTGGTCACGCGATGGCGAGACGATCGGCCGCTGGCGCTGCGACGTGGGTGGGGCCGTCGACCGCCTGGCGCGGCAATGTGGTGGCATGGGCGTCGACCGTCTGGTGCGGCCAGGCGGCCCGGCTGTTCGCGACCTGACCCGGCGGCCCGGCTGTTCGCGATATGGCGCGGCGAGGCGGCCCGGCTGTTCGAGATATGGCGCGGCGAGGCGGCCCGGCTGTTCGGGACCTGACCCGGCGAGCCAGTGCGGGGGCCGAGGGGCGGTCAGACGCGAGCGGTGCTCGGCTCGGTCGGTCGGTCTGTGGGCGTGGTCTCGACAGGCTCGGGGGCGCCGACTCGGCCGGGGACGCGCGTCGTCGTCGTCACCTCGTACGCCGGCTGGAACGGCCGCCGCGGCGGCTTGGTCGGGACTGTCTTGGACATCGAACGCTTTCGTTGCTGCTGGGGGCCGAGACAGGCGGATCTGTCGCCGGCTGGATGGGCAACAGGATGATCCATCGGCCCCTGCAGCGCCCGGCAATGAGCCCGATATCACCCAGATGTGCTGCGATCTTGGTCACTTCGGGTGGTCTCGCGCTCGGCCGGCATCGCTCCCTCGGGTCCGCCGATCGTCTCGGGCCCGCCCATACCCTCAGGCTCGCCCGCCCTCCCTGCACCTCCGCCGGTCGCCTCGGGTCCGCCCGCCCTCCCCGCGCCTCCGCCCAGGTCGACCAGATCCGCCCAGGTGTCGAGATCGCGATGCTCGTCTCCCGTCGACTGCACGTCGACGAGCTCGAGCGGGGCGAGCAGCCTCCACAGCGCGAGGTTGCGCGCACCCTCCGAGTCGAGCCTGATCTCGCGCAGCCGCTGGGCGGAGACGACGAGGGCGAGGTGGCGTCGACCGTCCGGTCCGACGAGGACCGCACCATCAGCGTCAGCGGCCGCATCGACCAGCCGGCGCAGCGTCACGGAGGTCAGCCGGGGCATGTCGACGGCCACGACGGCGACGTACGCCGGAGGGGTGCGCATCGCGTCGAGGCCGGTGAGCAGGCCGGCGGCGGGGCCGCCGTACCGCGGCGTCTCGCGCACGAACGTGACCGGACCCTCCGTCGGCACGGCGTCGCCGACCACGACGACCTCGCCCGCCTCAGCGACCGCGTCCAGCGCCCAGTCGAGCAGCGTGCGGCCACCGATCTCGAGGCTGGCCTTGTCGCGCCCATCGAGCCGTGCCGCCCGGCCGCCCGCGAGCACGATCGCTGACCACGGCGCCATGCCGGCTGATCCTAGAGTGGTCCCATGATCGCCTGGGAGCATCTCGACGTCGCACTCGTCCAGGCCGCTGCGGACATCGCGCCGGAGAAGAACCGGGCTCGCCTTGACGAGCTCGCCCCGACCGGCGCGGACCTGGTCGTCTTCCCGGAGGCGTTCGCCCGTGACTTCGGGCCCGTGGGCGACGACTTGGACCCCGACGCTGAGCCGCTCGACGGGCCGTTCGCCACCGAGCTCGCACGCGTGGCGGCCGACCGGGGCAGCACCATGGTGGCCGGGATGTTCGAGGCGACCGCGGGCCACCCCTTCAACACCCTGGTCGCGACCGACGGCACGTCGCAGCGGACCTATCGCAAGATCCACCTCTACGACTCGTTCGGCTACCGCGAGTCGGACCGTCTCAGTGCCGGTGAGATCGAGCCGGCGCTCCTCGACGTCGGCGGCGCGACGGTGGGGCTGATGACCTGCTACGACCTCCGCTTCCCCGAGCTCGCTCGCGCGCTGGTCGCCGCCGGCGCCGAGATCCTGGTCCTGCCGGCGGCCTGGGTCGCCGGGGAGCGGAAGGTCGACCATTGGCGGACCCTCGTGCGGGCGCGTGCGATCGAGAACACCGCCTACGTCGTCGCAGCCGGGCAGCCGGCCCCTCGCTACAGCGGCCACTCCCTCGTGGTGGACCCGCTCGGCGACGTCCTCGCCGAGGCGGCCGACGGCGAGGAGACGCTCACGGCACGACTGGAGCGCTCGGTCCTCGACCGTGCCCGCGAGCTCAACCCCAGCCTGGCGAACCGTCGGATGTGAGCCCGCGCCGGTCGGCGTCGGGGCCTCAGGCCGGCCGGGCGAGGTAGTTCGGGACGTTTCCCGCGGTCTACTGGCCGGTCATGGTCGGAAACGTCCCGTATTACCCCGACCGGGCACGCAACAGTCGAGCGGCCGTCGGCGACCACCACTGGTGTGGTCCGATCCTCTACCCTTGCCTGCCGTGAGCAGAGTCGTCCCGCGTCGCCGAGCCGAGCCGGTTCGAGGCGGCGGAGGGCGCCGCGCCACCCCCCGGCCGAGCTCCGCCGAGCGCAGGGGCGAGCGCACGACTGAGCACACGACTGAGCACACGGGCGAGCGCTCGCGTGAGCATGCCGACACACGCCCCGACGGACGTCCCGATGCCCGCCGCGGCGTCGCCGCGATCGTGGAGCACGATCCGCACGACGAGCCGTCGACCCGGCGCAGTGTCGCCCTCGAGGGGCCGGCCGCACCTGCCGCCGTGGAGCCCGCCGACAGCACCCAGGCACCGCTCATCGAGATCGTCCTGTGGGTGATCGTCGTCGCGGCCGGTGTCGGGTCACTCGTGGCGGGCATGGTCCCGGTCGGTCCGTCGTGGCTGCCAGGCGCGGGCGCGGTGGCCATCGGCACGGCGTACACCTGGGTCCTGGCGGCCCGCACCGGCGGACGTCCCGTGGTCTTCAGCGTGCTGACGCTGGCGGTGGGGATGCTCACGCTCGTGCTCGGCAACGACGATCTGCGCACTGGGGCCGCCGTCGTCACGGCGGCGGTCTCCGCCGTGCTCGGCGTCGTGATCACGGTGCCGGCCGTGAGGTTCCTCGATGCCGTGCGCGAGACCTGCATCGCCGTCGCGGTCGCGGCCATCGGGGCGGTGGCCGTGCTGGGCTTCGAGCCGTCGGTCGACGTGACCAGGTTCGAGTACGCCGTCCTCGTCCTCTCTCTGCTGTGCGTCTTCACCCTCGTCTACCGCCTGGGCGCGGGTCTGCACGGCCTCGGCAGCCGCGGCCTGTTCATTGTGCTGGTCGGGGCGGTCGTGCTGGGCGTGACGCTGCTCTACGCCGAGATGCTGCGGCGCTATGGCACTCCCGACCTGGTCAGCACACTGCTGGACGGCGTGCACTGGAGCCGCGAGAACCTGGGGGCCTTCCCGCGGCCGATCGAGGCGGTGCTCGGGGTCCCGGCGCTCGTCTGGGGCACTCACATGCGGGCGCGTCGGCGACAGGGATGGTGGGTCTGCGCCTTCGGCGTGGCGGGCACCGCCGCCGTCTCCGACGCGCTGGTCAACCCGGCGATCACGGTGGTGGAGTCGGCGCTGTCGGTCGTCTACGGACTCGTGATCGGCCTGGTGATCGGCTACGTCGTCGTGCGCATCGACCTCGCCGTCACCGGTGCCGGCGGCAGCAGCCGGGCCGTCGGCCGCCGTGGCCGCCGAGCGGAGGAGGCCGAGCACGCCGTTCGCCCGGAGCCCAAGCGGACCGACGCGCTGCTCTGACCCCCATGACGACCTACGCGTCGGTAACGGCTAGCGTCCGTTGATGTGCCCAGGGAGAGTGTGACCGCGATCGTCGCCGAGATGGTCGCGAACGTGATGGAGGTCTCCGTCGAGGTCGGCTCGACGGTCGCACCCGGCGATGCCGTGGCGCTGCTGGAGTCGATGAAGATGGAGATCCCGGTCATCTCCGAGCACGGCGGCGTCGTGCGCGCGGTGAAGGTCGCGGCGGGCGATGTCGTCCAGGAGGGCGACGTGCTGGTCGAGCTGACCAGCTGAGCACGGTTAGGCTTCCGCCAGCACCGCAGTCGGGGTGCGTCCAGGATGGTTGGCAGAGCGGACGATTGCACTCGCCTTGAAAGCGAGCGTGCCGAGAGGCACCGGGGGTTCGAATCCCTCACCATCCGCCACGCGGGTCTCCGCCGCTCGCCGATGAGCGCCAGACGGTGATCCTCAGTCCTCGCCGCCGAGCTCGAGCTCCACGTCGTCGTACACCAGGTCGTGCACCCGCTGGATGTGGTGCGAGATGTCGCCGACGAGCCGCTTGAGCTGGTGCCGGATCTCCTCCGCGTCGTGCGTCTCCAGCACCGCTGAGGTCAGCGCGGCCAGCCGGGCGAGGAGGTCGTTGCGCTCGCGGTACGCCGCCCCTCCGCGGGCCGCGAGCCAGCCGTCGTGTGACCCGACGGCCTCGGTGACGAGGCGGTCGCGCAGGATCACGAGCCGCTGGCGCACCGACCACCGCCAGTTCCCGAGGGGTACGCCGGCCCCGCGCGGTGCGTCGAGGGCGTGGTCGAGTGCGCGCAGAGCGTCCGAGGTGCCCGCGGCGTCAGCCATGCGGCTAAGTGTGAGCCAGGTCACTGAGATCGACAACCCCGATGCGGCTCCCTCGCGGCATCCGGGAGACAATCGCGCCATGCCAGCGCAGGACCACGGAGCCCAGACCGAGCAGCGAACCGTCGACTATCGCCTGGCACCGCTCGTGACGGCCCGGTTCGTCGGGCTCTACCTCATCGTGCTCGCGATCGTGGTGTTCGCCCTCACGGGCATCGTCTTCGCGGCCGGCTGGAGCGCCGACATCATCGTCCTCGTCGCCCTGGTCGCGGTGGTCGGCCTCCTCGTCGCCGGATGGTGGCTGCGGCACCGTGCCTTCATCCTGCGCGCGGCACCGGATGGCTACACCGTGCGTCTTGTCCGCGGCGCCGGCGTCAAGGCGGCCCGCTGGACCCAGGTCGAGGACGCGGTGACGACCACCATCCACGACCAGCCCTGCGTCGTCCTGAGGCTCAAGGACGGCGGCACCACCACGATCCCCGTCTCCGTCCTGGACGTCGACAAGGAGCAGTTCGTCCGTGAGCTGCAGCAGCATCTGCAGCGGGGTCACCGCCTGCGCTAGCGCCGGACGTCATACGCCTTGGCGACCAGGGCGGCCACATCGTCTGACGTCCCCGGCCGGGTCGAGTGGGACGTCATGCGGGCTGGCCGTTCAGGCAGCCGGATCGTCTGACGTCCGCGGCGAGGCGGTCAGCCCGCGTGCAGGTGCGGTCGGCGGCCGGGATTCGGCTCGGCGCGGCGGACGACCTCGCGGGTGACGGGGGCGACCTCGCCGACGCCGAAGAGCAGGAACTTCAGCAGGTTCAGCGCCGGACTGCCCTCGGTCCACTCGAAGTAGATGTGCGGGCGCACGCCGGTCTTGTCGCGCAGGTCGAGCAGCAGCGCGGCCAGCGCGTTCGGCACCGAGGGCGCTTCGAGGGTGAGCACGCGGTACTGACCGTGCATCACCCCGCCATGCACCACCAGGGAGCCCTCGAAGTCGCTGTAGTCCTTCACCGTGACCTCCACGAAGAGCAGGTCCGAGGTGTCGGCGAGGTCGTGGTCGTCGGCGATCTGGCGGAGCTTCTCGCGGTATTCGTCGAGGTCCCGAGGCCCGGGCTCGTTCGCGACGAGGCGTAGGGCGCGGCGCGAGCAGTCGCGGATGAAGCGCTCGGCCTTGGCGTCGTACTCGATGTCGACCGTGCGCAGCTCCAACGCCCGCGCCAGCCGCGAGAGCAGGGAGACGAGGATGATCGCGGCGATGAAGCAGGCCCCGATCTTCACGCCGTCGGGGCGCTCCCGGACGTTGTCGAGCGTGGTGTAGAGCAGGACGAGGGTGATGAGAGCGAAGGCCACGGTCAGCTTGCGCTGGCCGGCGCGACGTGCCGCCAGCGTCACCGCGACGGCGGCCGATGTCATGAGCACCAGGACGCCGGTGGCGTAGGCGCCGCCCTGGGCGTCGACGCTCGCGTTGAAGATCCACGTGATGAGGAACGCGACGGCGGTGAGGACCATGACGAGCGGCCGGACGGCGCCGGCCCACTCCGGCGACATCCCGTAGCGCGGGAGGTAGCGCGGGATCAGGTTCAGCATGCCGGCCATCGCCGATGCTCCGGCGAACCAGAGGATGAGCACGGTCGAGACGTCGTACACGGTGCCGAACCCGTTGCCGAGGTAGCTGTGGGCCAGGTAGGCGAGGGCCCGCCCGTTCGCCTCGCCGCCGGGCTCGAACGCCTTCGCCGGGATGAGGAGCGTCGTGACCAGCGACGAGAGGATGAGGTAGATGCTCATCACGATCGCGGCCGTGGTCAGCAGCCTCTTCGTGTTGCGGATCCGGCCGGCGGGCTTGGTAGGTCGGTCGGTCGCGTCGCCGCGGACGTGGCTCATCACGGCCACGCCTGTCTCGAAGCCGGACATGCCGAGGGCGAGCTTGGGGAAGAGCGTCAGCGACACGGCGATCATGATGGCCACGTTGCCGTGCTCGACTGTGAGGGCGTGGGTCCAGTCGGTGACGAGGTGCGGGGCGCTGGCCACGTGTGCTGCGGCGACGACGATGACGACGGCGTTGAGGACGAGGTAGACGCCGACCAGGCCGACCGCCACGCCGATCGCCTCGGTGAAGCCCCTGAGGAAGACGACGCCGAGGAGGGCGACGAGGCCGAGGGTGATCCAGAGCTGCTGACCGTTCAGGAAGTCCGGGACGTGCGGGTTCTCGACGATGTGAGCGCTCGCGTCCGCGGCGGAGAGCGTGATGGTGATGATGAAGTCGGTCAGGGCGAAGCCGAGCAGGGCGAGGACGAACAGCTTCCCGCGCCAGTACGGCAGAAGCCGCTCGAGCATCGCGATCGACCCCTGGCCGTGGGGACTCTCGGCGGCGACGCGGCGGTAGACGGGCAGGGCGCCGAAGAGGGTCAGCAGCACCAGCACGACCGTCGCCAGCGGGCTGAGCAGCCCGGCGGCCAGGAACGCGATGCCGGGCTGGTAGCCGAGCGTCGAGAAGTAGTCGACACCGGTCAGGCACATGACCTTCCACCACGCGTGCGGCCGCTCGCCCGACGGCGTGGCGGCGTGCGGACCCGCGTGGCCCGAGACGGCTTCTGGCCGGTAGAACAGCCAGGTTCTGAAGCCGGAGGGCGCGGGTTCGCGCAGCACGGTGCTCATACCACCATCAAACTTCCCGGCGGCCCGCGTGGGCGTCTCCTAACACGTTCCTAACACGCCCGCGCACCGCGGCCGTCCACCCGTTAGGGCTGCGTTAGCCGACGTTAGAGGAGCGTTAGGCCGGCCCCACGCGGGCCGAGCGAGACCTTGACTGGAGTCGTGTCCACCAGACCTCACCCCCTCGACCAGGTCGAGATCCGCTTCGGCATCGGCGGCGGCGTGCTCGTGCTCGCGGTCATCGCTGCGCGCCTCGCAGGCCTCGACGAGGCGTACGCCGCCCTGCTGCTGCTCGGTGTCTGCGCCGTGCTCGGAGGCACGGTCGGCCGCGGTCGCGCGGCGGTCCTCGGCCTGACTGCCTGGGCTCTTGTCACCGGCTTCGTCACCCACCGGTACGGCGTCCTGACGTTCGCACCGTCCGACCTGCTGCTGATGCTGGTGCTCGTCGTCGCGACGGTCGGCAGCAGTTCGCTCGTCCAGCACGCCAGCCGGCCGGCACGGCCACGACCGTCGTACCGGAGGGCCACATGAGCGATGTCGTCTACCTCGTCCTGACGGTCGGGTTCTTCGTCGTCGCCTTCCTGATCCTGAAGGCGCTGGGCCGGCTATGAGCGCGGAGAACCTGATCGCCCTGATCGTCAGCCTCGCCCTTCTGGCCTACCTGTTCGTGGCCCTCGTCCTCCCGGAGAAGTTCTAGAACATGAGCGACACCGCCGCCGGTCTCCTGCAGGTCGGCCTCCTCCTGCTCGCCCTCGCGCTCTGCTACCGGCCGCTGGGCGGCTACATGGCACGCCTCTTCACCTCCGAGCGTGACCTGCGCGTCGAGCGTGTGGTCTACCGTCTCGTCGGGGTCGACCCGCGTGCGGACCAGCGCTGGCAGGCGTACGCCGCCTCCCTGCTGGCGTTCTCGCTCGTCAGCGTGGTCTTCCTCTATGCGCTGCTGCGGCTGCAGGCGCACCTGCCGTTGTCCATCGGGAGAGCGGGGTTCGACCCGCCTCTCGCGTTCAACACGGCCGCCTCCTTCGTGACCAACACCAACTGGCAGGCCTACTCGGGCGAGTCAGCTGCCGGGCATCTGGTCCAGATGGCGGGACTCGCCGTGCAGAACTTCGTCTCCGCGGCGGTCGGCATCGCCGTCGCCGTCGCGCTGATCCGGGGGTTCACCCGGTCGCGCACCGACCGGCTCGGCAACTTCTGGGTCGACCTGGTCCGCGTCGTGGTCCGCCTCCTGCTCCCGATGGCGGTCGTCGCGGCCGTCGTCCTGATCATCGCTGGCGCCGTGCAGAACCTCTCGGGCGGCACGGACGTCACCACCCTGGTGGGTGGTCACCAGACGATCCCCGGAGGCCCGGTCGCCTCCCAGGAGGCCATCAAGGAGCTCGGCACCAACGGCGGGGGCTTCTACAACGCCAACTCGGCCCATCCGTTCGAGAGCCCCAACCCGTTCACCAACTGGTTCGAGATCTTCCTCCTGCTGCTGATCCCCGTCGGCCTCACCCGCACGTTCGGCCTCATGGTGAAGGACACGAGACAGGGCTACGCCGTGCTCGCCGTGATGGCGAGCCTCTGGGGGGTGCTCGTCGCGGCCGTCACGACGCTCGAGGTCCGCCACTCAGGCAGCGCGCTCCAGGCTGCGGGTGCGGCGATGGAGGGCAAGGAGACGCGGTTCGGGGAGTGGGCCTCGGCGCTGTTCGCCGTCTCGACCACCGGCACCTCGACCGGCGCCGTCGACTCGTTCCACTCGTCGTTCACAGGCGTCGGCGGTGGCTTGCTGATCCTCAACATGGGGCTCGGGGAGATCGCACCCGGCGGTGTCGGGACAGGCCTCTACAGCATGCTCGTGCTGGCGATCCTCGCCGTCTTCGTCGCGGGCCTCATGGTCGGGCGCACGCCGGAATACCTGACCAAGAAGATCACCGCGCGCGAGATGAAGCTGGTCTCCCTCAACATCTTGACGATGCCGCTCCTCGTCCTGATCGGGACCGGCATCGCGATGTCGTTGCGCGGTCCGCGTGCCTCGATGCTCAACGCCGGGCCGCACGGGCTGTCGGAGGTGCTCTATGCGTTCATGTCGGCGTCGAACAACAACGGCTCGGCGTTCGCGGGGCTGTCGGCGAACACCGGCTTCTACAACGTCGCACTCGGGGTGTGCATGCTGGCCGGCCGATTCCTCCCGATCGTCCTCGTCCTCGCCCTGGCGGGGTCGCTCGGTCGCCAGACCGAGACCCCCCACACCAGCGGCACCCTCCCCACGCACGGACCGCTCTTCGCCGGGATGCTCGCCGGCGTCGCGGTCATCGTCGCGGGCCTGACCTTCTTCCCTGCGCTCGCTCTCGGTCCTCTCGCGGAAGGCCTCGCATGATGACGTCGACCACCCACCCCCGACCTCACGACCGCGCGTCGGGTCCGGGTCGGACCCCGAGCACCGCACCTGCTTCGGAGCCGACGACTCACCGCGTCGCCGGCGGTCTGCTGGACCCGAAGATGATGATGACGTCCCTGCCGGACGCCCTGCGCAAGCTCGACCCGCGGCTCATGCTCCGCAACCCGGTCATGTTCGTCGTCGAGGTGGGAGCGGTCTTCTCGACCGTCTCGGCCGCACTCGACCCGAGCGTGTTCGCGTGGGCAGTCGTGGCCTGGCTGTGGCTGACCGTGCTGTTCGCCAACCTGTCCGAGGCCGTCGCCGAGGGCCGCGGCAAGGCCCAGGCGGCGACGCTCCGGCGTGCGAAGACGGAGACGACGGCGAGGCTGCTCGACGGCACGGAGGTGCCCGCGACGCAGTTGAAGGTAGGCGACCAGGTCGTCGTCGAGGCCGGGCAGGTCATCCCGGGGGACGGCGACGTCGTCGAAGGGGTGGCGAGCGTGGACGAGTCGGCGATCACCGGCGAGTCAGCCCCGGTGATCCGTGAGTCCGGCGGCGACCGCAGCTCGGTCACCGGCGGCACGAAGGTGCTCTCGGATCGCATCGTCGTCGAGATCACCGCCAAGCCCGGCGAGAGCTTCATCGACAAGATGATCGCCCTGGTCGAGGGCGCCAGCCGGCAGAAGACCCCGAACGAGATCGCGCTGAACATCCTGCTGGCCTCGCTCACCATCGTCTTCCTGGCGGCGACCGCGACGCTGCAGCCGTTCGCGATCTACTCCGGCGCCGAGCAGTCGATCGTCGTGCTCGTGGCGCTGCTGGTCTGCCTCATCCCCACGACGATCGGCGCGCTGCTCAGTGCGATCGGCATCGCCGGCATGGACCGGCTCGTGCAGCACAACGTGCTCGCGATGTCGGGTCGTGCCGTCGAGGCCGCCGGCGACGTCAACACCCTGCTGCTCGACAAGACCGGCACGATCACGCTCGGCAACCGCCAGGCGGCCGAGCTATTGCCGGTCGACGGCTGCGACGTCGCTCTCCTGGCCGATGCCGCCCAGCTCTCCTCGCTCGCCGACGAGACCCCGGAGGGCCGCTCGATCGTGGTGCTCGCCAAGCGCGAGCACGGCCTCCGGGAGCGGCTGGCGGGCGAGCTGCCGAGCGCCCACTTCGTGCCGTTCACGGCGCAGACGCGGATGTCGGGGGTGGACCTGCCCGACCGGCGCGTGCGCAAGGGCGCCGCGGCGGCGGTCATGAAGTGGGTCCGTGAGAACGGCGGCCACCCGACGGAGCAGGTCGGTGCGATCGTCGACGCCGTCTCGACCGCCGGCGGCACGCCGCTGGTCGTGGCCGAGCACGTCGAGGGGGAGCCGGCACGCGCGCTGGGCGTCGTCCACCTCAAGGACATCGTGAAGGAGGGCATGCGCGAGCGCTTCGACGAGATGCGTCGGATGGGCATCAGGACCGTCATGATCACCGGCGACAACCCGCTGACGGCACGGGCCATCGCCGAGGAGGCAGGGGTCGATGACTTCCTCGCCGAGGCGACCCCCGAGGACAAGATGGCACTGATCAAAGCCGAGCAGGAGGGCGGGCGGCTGGTCGCGATGACCGGCGACGGCACCAACGACGCACCCGCGCTCGCTCAGGCCGACGTCGGCGTCGCGATGAACTCCGGCACCTCGAGTGCCAAGGAGGCCGGCAACATGGTCGACCTCGACTCCAACCCGACGAAGCTCATCGAGATCGTCGAGATCGGCAAGCAGCTGCTGATCACCCGAGGCTCGCTCACGACCTTCTCGATCGCGAACGACGTGGCGAAGTACTTCGCGATCATCCCCGCGATGTTCGCCGGCGTCTTCCCGGGGCTCGACAAGCTCAACGTGATGAAGCTGGCCTCGCCCGAGTCGGCGATCCTCTCGGCGGTCATCTTCAACGCGCTCATCATCGTCGCGCTGATCCCCCTGGCGCTGCGGGGCGTCCGCTACACCCCGTCGTCCGCCGCCGCGATGCTGCGGCGCAACCTCGCCGTCTACGGCATCGGCGGACTCATCGCGCCGTTCGTGGGGATCAAGCTCATCGACCTGTTGGTGTCCCCGATCCCGGGCATCGGCTGAGGAGACCGCACATGTCCACTTCCCTTCTCTCGCCCGCTCTGCGCCACAGCTGGGCCGGCCTTCGGATGCTCCTCGTCATGACGGTGGTCGTCGGGCTGGCCTACCCCCTGCTGATGACCGGGTTCGCCCAGCTGGTGGTGAGGCATCAGGCGGACGGCTCGATGGTGAGCCGCGACGGCCGTGTGGTCGGGTCGTCGCTGATCGGCCAGTCGTTCGCGGGGAAGCCGCAGTACTTCCAGTCCCGTCCGTCGGCCGCCGGCGACGGGTACGACCCGCTGGCCTCCTCGGCGTCCAACCTCGGCCCGACGAGTCCGCTGCTGATCAAGGAGGTCGAGGAGCGCCGGGCGGCGGTGGCCAAGGCCGACGGGACCGACCCGGCGACCGTGGCCCCCGACGCGCTCACCGCGAGCGGCTCGGGTCTCGACCCCGACATCAGCCCGGCGTACGCCGCCCAGCAGGTCGCCCGGGTGGCGGCCGCGCGCCACCTCGACCCCGCGACCGTGCGTCGGCTGGTCGCCCGGAGCACCCAGCAGCGCACCCTCGGCTTCCTCGGCGAGCCGCGCGTCAACGTGCTGATGCTCAACCTCGCCCTCGACAGGGTCGCTTCCGCGGGATGATGTGGGTGTGACACGAGGACGGCTGCGCGTCTACCTCGGCGCCGCTCCGGGCGTCGGGAAGACCTACGCGATGCTCGGCGAGGCCCGTCGCAGGGCCGACCGCGGCACCGACGTGGTCGTCGGCTTCGTCGAGACGCATGATCGCCAGCACACCGCCGAGATGCTCGACGGTCTCGAGATCGTCCCGCGACGCACCCTTCCCTACCGCGGCACCTCGCTCGAGGAGATGGACCTCGACGCGGTCCTCCGGCGCCGGCCGAAGGTCGCGCTGGTCGACGAGCTGGCACACACCAACGCGCCCGGGGTCCGTCACGAGAAGCGCTGGCAGGACGTCGAGGACCTGCTCGAGGCCGGCATCGACGTGATCACCACCGTGAACGTCCAGCATCTGGAGTCCGTCAACGACGTGGTCGAGAAGATCACCGGAGTCCCCCAGCGCGAGACGGTCCCCGACGCCGTCGTGCGTGCCGCCGACCAGATCGAGCTGGTCGACATGTCCGCCGAGGCGCTGCGACGCCGGCTGGCGCACGGCAACGTCTATGCGCCCGACAAGATCGACGCGGCGCTCTCGAACTACTTCCGTGCGGGCAACCTCACCGCCCTGCGCGAGCTCGCGCTGCTGTGGGTCGCCGACCGGGTCGACGCCGCGCTGCAGCACTACCGGCAGCAGCACGACATCGACAGCACGTGGGAGGCGCGGGAGCGGGTGGTGGTCGCCCTCACCGGCGGTCCGGAGGGGGAGCACCTGATCCGGCGCGCCGCCAGGATCGCGGCACGGTCGGGCGCGGGGGACCTGCTGGCGCTGCACATCAGTCGATCCGACGGCCTCACTGGCGCCGATCCGGCTCACCTCAACGCGCAACGGCAGCTCGTCGAGTCTCTCGGCGGGAGCTTCCACCAGGTGCTGGGCGACGACGTGCCGGACGCGCTGCTGTCCTTCGCCCGTGCCGAGAACGCCACCCAGCTCGTGCTCGGCGACAGCCGACGGCCCCGGTGGCAGTCGCTGTTCAGCGGCCCGGGCATCGGGAGCACGACGATCCGCCGGTCCGGTGACATCGACGTCCACATCGTCACGCACGCGCATGTCGGACGCGGCCGTCTGCTGCCCGAGTCGCGCGGCAGCCTGAGCGTGAGTCGGCGGGTGCGCGGGTATGTCCTCGCGGTCGTGCTCCCCCTGCTGCTGGCGGGCGTGCTCATGCTCGTCGACGACGCGTTCCAGCTGAACTTCGCCAGCGACATGATGCTCTTCCTCATCGCCGTCGTCGCGGTCACCCTCGTCGGCGGCCTCGGACCGGCCCTCGTGGCCGCCCTGCTCGGCTCGATGCTGCTCAACTACTTCTTCACGCCCCCGCTCTACACCCTGACGATCCAGAGCCGGAACAACGCCCTCGCCCTGGTCGCCTACGTGCTCGTCGGGCTGATGGTCTCCTCCGTGGTCGACGTCGCCGCCCGCCGTACCCGTGAGGCGGCGCGAGCCGTCGCCGAGTCCCACGTGCTCGCCAACCTCGCCGCGACGCCCATCGTCGGCCGCCAGGCCCTCGACGACATGCTCGAGCGGTTCAGGGAGACCTTCAGCCTGGAGTCCGTCGCGCTGCTGGAGGAGGAGGACGGCGGACGGCGGCTCGTGGGCTCGGCGGGTGCCTCGCCAGCTGGTACGCCGCAGGAGGCCGACCAGGTCATCGCGGCCACCGACACCGCGGTGCTCGCGCTGCGCGGTCAGCCGCTCACCGACTCCGACCAGCGCATCGCCCAGGTGTTCGCGGCGCGCACCGGTCAGGCCGTCGAGCAGATCCGGCTGGCGAAGGCCGCCGCGGAGGCCGCCCCGCTCGCCGAGGCGAACCGGGTCCGCACCGCGCTGCTGGCTGCTGTCGGCCATGACCTGCGGACGCCGCTCGCAACCGCGAAGGCCGTCGTCTCGGGCCTGCGCAGCCCCGACGTGACGCTCACCCCCGAGGATCGGGCCGAGCTGCTGGAGACGGCTGACATCGCGCTGGACAGGCTGTCGGGGCTGGTCGACAACCTCCTCGACATGAGTCGGCTCCAGGTCGGGGCGATGCCGGTGCACCCACGACGAGTGGCCGTCGAGGAGGTGCTCACCCGGGCGCTCGACGACCTCGGCGTGTCGCCCCGCTCGGTGGTGCTCGAGCTGGCCGAGAGGCTGCCGATGGTCGTCGTCGACCCTGGGCTGCTGGAGCGGGTCATCGTCAACCTCGTGTCGAACGCGCAGCGCTATGCGCCGCCGGGCAGCCCGCCGCTCATCAGCGCGAGCAGCATCCCGGGTCGCCTGGAGCTGCGCGTGGCCGACACGGGGCCCGGCATCCCGCCCAGCGAGCTGGAGAACGTCTTCCTGCCGTTCCAGCGTCTCGGCGACACCGACACCTCCACCGGTGTCGGTCTTGGTCTGGCCGTCTCCCGCGGTCTCGTCGAGGCGATGGGGGGCACGCTCGAGCCCGAGGAGACGCCGGGAGGCGGGCTCACGATGGTCATCTCACTTCCGACGGTCGAGGAGCCGGCCCCTGAGGTGATGGTCACCACGCCGGAGCCGTGGCCGGGCGCGGGGACGGCCCCGGAGCTCGGTGCGCGCACCATGCGAGAGGGTGGAGTGTGACCCGCGTCCTGGTCGTCGACGACGAGCCGCAGATCCTGCGCGCGCTCGCGATCAACCTCCGCGCCCGTGGCTACGAGGTCGCCACTGCCGGCGACGGCACTGAGGCGCTTCAAGAGGCCGCCGCCCACCCCCCGGAGGTCGTCGTCCTGGACCTGGGCCTGCCCGACATGGACGGCGTCGCTGTCATCGAGGGCCTGCGGGGCTGGTCGAGCGTGCCGATCCTGGTGCTGTCGGGCCGCTCGGACAGTGCCGACAAGGTCGACGCCCTCGACGCGGGCGCCGACGACTACGTCACGAAGCCGTTCGGCATGGACGAGCTGCTGGCGCGTCTGCGCGCGATGGTCCGCCGCAACGTCCCGGCCGGTCCCGAGGAGCCCTCGGTGGCGTTCGGCGACGTCGTCGTCGACCTGGCCGCCAAGCGCATCGCGGTGGCCGGTGCCGAGGTGCGGCTGACGCCCACCGAGTGGCATCTGCTCGAGGTCCTGGTGCGCCACCCCGGCCAGCTCCTGAGCCAGCAGCAGCTCCTCACCGAGGTCTGGGGGCCCGGCTATGAGACAGCACAGGGGAACCTGCGGCTCTACATGGCCCAACTGCGTCGCAAGCTCGAGCCCGACCCGGCTCGGCCACGGTACTTCCGCAACGAGCCGGGCATGGGCTACCGCTTCGAGCCTCGAGGACCGGGCTGATTGGCCGCGCGGGGCGCCCGCCTTGTAGCCTGTGCACGCTGTCGAGGAGGCGTCGCCTAGTCAGGTCTATGGCGCCCGCCTGCTAAGCGGGTTTGGGGCTACAACCCCATCGAGGGTTCAAATCCCTCCGCCTCCGCCAGCGGGTGTCATTGACATCCGATGGGGTCCGGATCCACGGTGTGGGTCCGGACCTTTGTCTTTCTCGGGATCCCCGGGCCGGTTGCACATCTGTGCAACCGAGCCGAGGCGTTGCAAGTTTATGCAGTGCAAATTTTTGAGGGACCAAGGTCCTGTCGGCATGCCCTGCTCACACGCGACACTGAGGCCACAAGGCGTCTCGGGCCGACTCCTACAGCATGACAAGGACACAACCATGAAGTTCGTTCGCAAGATCGGTGTCGTCGCAGCTGCCTGCGCCGTCAGCTTCGGCCTCCTCGGGATCACCGCACCTGCCCACGCAGACTTCACGTGGGGCATGGGCGCCATCAAGAAGTGACGCACTAGCACGTGGACGGCGCCTCGAGCCGACCCCCCAAGGCAGGGGCGCCCGTTCGTCAATGACGAGAGCAGTGATCTCCCCCGGATCACTGCTCTCGTCATTTCCCTGCGTCAGTTCTCTGCGTCAGCCGTCTGGGTCGCCGCCGTCGGCCGTGAGACCCATCTGGCCGAGGGTGTAGCCGAGCTGGAAGCGGGTTTCGGCGTCGAACTCGTCCTTCAGATCGGCCACATAGCCGGCGTAGGTGCGCGGGCTGACGCCTAGGCGCTTCGCCGAGACCGGATCGGAGTGGCCCTCGATGAGCATGCGCATCGTCATCGCGCGCTGCTCCTGCGCGATGTGGCGCATGACCGTGGCATCGCGTGCCGTGAACGGACGTGCCCGCTCCCAGGACCGCAGGAAGACGTCCACGAGATAGCCCACGACGGTGGGCTCTCGCACGGCTAGGGCGACCCTGAGGTCATCGGTCGACGGGATGATCGCGACCCGCCGGTCGACGACGATCATCCTGTTGAAGAACTCGTCGAGCGTCCGGACCTCGCCCCCGAGCTCGACCACGGCGGCGACGTACTCCCTGGTGGCGGTGCTGCGTCGCGCCGAGTGCTGGTAGAGCGTCAGCAGACGCACGCCACGTCCCAGCAGCGCCCGCTCGATCTCAGTCGCCTGCTCGAGCGGCTCGCCGGTCTCGCGCAGGTCCTGCGGCTGCGCGGTCAGCAGCTCCTCCTGCGCCTCGGTGACCAGGCCGGTGATGAAGGCGGGGATGTTGTGGCCGCGCAGATAGGTGAACGGTCCGCGCTCGTCCGAGACCGAGGACTTGCGCCACGCCTGCGCCACCGTGCTGAAGTGCTGGGTCCACCGCGAGGACTCCTCGAGCAGGCGAGCCCCCTCGACGCTCAGTGGTGCGACCACGCGCGACTGGGCGACCGTCGGGTCCTGCGGCACCCAGCGCTTGCTGTCGGCGTCCTCGCTGACGAGGCCGAGCTCGACGAGCAGCTCGAATGCCTCTCGGTGGCTGCCCTTCGCGCCGATCCTCGCGTCGTTGGTCGAGAGGCCGCCCTCGGCAGCAAGCTCCTCGTAGAGGGGGATCGACTCCTTCTCGAAGAGGGCACGTGCATCAGCGCCGTAACTGGTCAAGGCGTGGCCCCCTTCCGGATCCGGTGCGGGCGATCCTCCCATACGGACGAGCCCCTCCGTCCACCGCCCGCCGCGGATTTCGAGATCGCTGACGGGGTCCGCTATTCTCAACCAGTCTTGTGCGGGAGCACCGGACGAGCGCCTGTAGCTCAACGGATAGAGCATCTGACTACGGATCAGAAGGTTTGGGGTTCGAATCCCTACAGGCGCGCAACAGTCTGTGCAGGCTAGACCCGGATTCTTGGTTCGGCCGATCGAGGGCTCGTCCCTCCATCCCTCTATCTCATCCCTCTAACTGACGGCGGTCGTCTGCCCGCGGCCAGGCTGGAGGGGTGATGGGGCTCGACCTGGATGCGGTCTCGCCCGCCGGGGCAGCCTGAGGCGATGATCTCCTCCTCGTCAGCGTTAATGTCCTCCACCTCGTCCGGCTCCTCCGGCGATGCCTCTCGCGCGCCTGCGTCCGGGCCACCGCCGTGCCCGCTACCGCGGTCGCTGCCGGCACCGTCCGCAACGCTCCCGCCGGTGGCGAAGCGAGGACGACGGGGTGAGGGCACCCCAACGCGAACGCCGACCTGGACTCTGGGAGATCCGGATCCCCGGTCCACCCGACCCCACCACCGGTCGACGCCGCCAGATCTCGCTCACCCTGACCGGGACCGCTGCCGACGCTCAGGCCAGACGCGCCGAGCTCGCCGCCTGGAACCGCGACCACGCCCCATCACCTCCAGACCGACTTCGGTGCCACGGCTGGGAGAGGAGCCGGCCCCGGAGTGTTGCTCTCCCGCCACCAGCGCGGGTCCACCCTCGCGCAGCTGCTCGAGGCCTGGTTGCCCGCCGATCAGGCGTGGAAGCCGTCGACCTACGTCGGCTACCGCTCCACCGCCCGGGTGTTGGCGGTCGACGCCGTCGGCTTGTGCCGGGCGCAGAGCCTGACCCCGGAGGTTGTTCGTCAGCGGCTGCGGGCGTGGGAGGAGGACGGCGGCAGCCTCGCCGTCCGCTCCGGCCGGTTCCGGACCCTGCGAGCCTGCCTGTCCTGGGCCTACAACGAACGCCTCCTCGACACCCAGCTGCTACGTCTGATGCGCGGTCCCGGACGCGTCGAGCCCCGTCGGCCCCTGGCCCTCGAGGAGGTGCAGGCCCTTCTCCTGACCGCCGAGCTGCTGCTCCTGGAGGCTCAGGCCAACGCCCACCGCCCCGGGTCTGTGGGCGTTGGCTGGGGCAATGTTCATCCCGCCGCTTATCGTGCCGTCCATCGTGCCGAGCAGGATCTGCTCCTGGTCCGCCTTGCCGTCGACAGCGGCGCGCGACGCGGCGAGCTTGCTGCACTCCGCTTCACCGACCTCACCGGCCCTGTGCTGGCCGGCCCGGTGCTGACCGACCGCGTCGGTCCGGCGGCGCGACCAACCGGACTGGCGCGGACCCTGCACATCCAGCGCGCTGTGTCCGCGGGTCAGCTCACTGGCCGAAGTCCGGCTACGACCGTGCCGTGACTCTCGGAACCGATACCGCGGCCCTGTGGCACCGGCTGCACACCACCTGGGCCGACCGGCAGCTCGACTCCCAACTCGACGCCCAGCTCCGGTCCGGCACCGACCACGCCGAGCCGAGCGAACCGAGTGAACCGAGGGCCGCGCCTTGGGCCCTGGGTCTTCACCTCCGACCTCGCCCACCAACGGCGCCTCGGCGTCGAGGTCTTAGGGCATCGCTTCGAACGGATCCGCGATGCTGCCGGCGTCCGCGACGCCACGTTGCACCGGCTGCGTCACAGCGTGGCGACCTACCTCGTCGCCCGAGGTCAGATCCTGCAAGCCCAAGCCCAAGCTCGGCCACGCCGACGCGGCCACCACCCTGCGCGAGTACTCCCATGTGCTACCCGGCACGACGCCGACATCGCCGATGCTATCAACGACCACCTCGATCTCGCCGCAGGCGATTCACCACACGGCACCCGACCTTAACCAAATGCCTACAAGGCGTCCGATCGCCCGATCGCAGCCCCGCCCGGGGAAGTAGACGCATCCCGTGCTGCGGTCTGCCAATGCGCCGGTCAACCCTGGCGGGTACGCATGGGCCGTAGCTGATCAAGTCCGTGGCACTACGGGCGTTGTCTGAGTACGAGACTCGCGGATGGCGGTGCGTCGTAACGGTGTTGGATCAGGCGATCGACCGCAGCGTTCGCCGCCCCTTGGTGCGACGCGGTAAGAGGGCATTCGACTCCCACCGGCGACCGCGGCGGGCGTTCTGAGCATGCCGACCATCATTGACGCTCCGGGGCTCTGCTCAGCAGCCGTGCGGATATGCCCTCCCGGGTATGCCGAGGCGATGAACAGGCATTAGACAGGCATGTGTGAGGAGGCTCACGATGAGGACCACAAGTCGAGCAGCCGCAGCCGTCTACGCGACGGACGCCTCCTGAAAGGCCCACCCGAGTGCAACCCAGAACTCAGCTTCTCAAGATCGCAGCCGGCGCTGCCGCTGGCCTGCTGCTCCTGTCCGCGTGCAGCGGCAACTCGTCCGGTGCGGCCTCTTCGGCGAGCGGAGTGATCAACGTTGACTGGGCGACCGGCAACGCCAGTCTCGACCCAGCGTCAGCCTGCGCTGCGGATGACACCAGCCTGATCCACAACCTGTACCCGACGTTGACGACGTACGGTGTCAAAGCCGGGCCGGAGGGGACCGCGCAGTACGACCCGAGCAAGATCGTTCCGTCCTTCGCCACCGCGTGGAAGGTCTCGCCGGACGGGAAGACCTACACGTTCACGCTCCACCAGGGTGCCAAGTTCGACGACGGGTCGCCGATCGATGCCGCTGCCGTCAAGTACTCGATCGAGCGGGCGATCACCACCGGGGCCTGCGGTGCGTTCTACCTGCAGGCGGGCCTGATGGCGCCCCCGCTGGTGTCGACGATCGAGACCCCGGACGCGTCGACCGTGGTGATGAAGCTCAGCCGGCCCAACGCCGACTTCCTTGCCGGCCTGGCGACCCCGGCGGGCAGCATCGTCAACCCGAAGATCGTCGAAGCCCACGGTGGGGTGAAGGCGCACGGCACCAACGAGTGGATGGCGAGCCACGTCGCAGGCGGGGCGGGTCCTTACGTGTTGGAGTCCTACCAGCCGAACAACAAGGTCGTGCTGAAGGCCAACGCGGCGTACTTCGGCACGAAGCCGGCGAACACCCAGATCAACATCTCCTACGTGACCGCCCCGTCCACGTTGCTCATTCGCGCGAAGTCCGGAGCATCTGACGTGACGCTGGGCATGCCGTTGCAGAGTGCCAAGAGCCTCTCGTCGGAGGCGTGCTGCCGGGTGATCGCCAATGACGCGCCCCAGTTCGCGCAGGTGGCGTTGAGCAATGTCACTGCGCCTCTCGACAACGAGAAGGTGCGGCAGGCGCTGACCCTGGCGACCCCGTTCCAAGACCTGCTGAAGAACATTGCGTTCGGCTTCGGGTCACTGTTCTACGGCCCGGTCGTCCCGAATGTCGCGGGATATGACGCAGCCGGCTCGAAGCCGGTCGACTTCGACCTCGCAGCCGCCAAGAAGGCGCTGGCTGAGTCCGGGGTGAAGACTCCGCTCGACCTGAGCATGATCGTGAACTCCGCTTCACCGGCGGCGGTCCAGCTCGCCGTGGCCTTGCAGGGCGCGTGGGCTGACCTCGACGTTAACCTGCAGGTGAAGCAGATGGCGCCGTCGGAGTTCACACCGACCTACACCACGGGCAAGTTCCAGTCCGCGCTGACGATCGAAGGGCCCGGCGTCCCGACCGCGAGCTACCAGCTCACCCTCACCTCGTCGTGCTCCAGCATGTTCAACAACGCCAAGGTCTGCATCCCGGGCCTCGACGCCCTGTTGGACAAGGCGCGCGCAGCCGGACCTGCCGACTCCGCCCCGATCTACGCCCAGATCACCCAGCTGTGGCGCCAGGACTGGCCGCGGATCCCGCTGTACTCGGCCCAGGGCGTGACCGTCCTGAACAAGAAGGTCGACCAGTACCAGTACGCGAAGTTCGTCGACTTCAGCACCTGGTCGCTCAAGAAGTAGTCCAACGCGAGGCGGCGGACGCTCCGGCGTCCGCCGTCTCGCCGTCTCCTCATCCCTAGAGAGAAGGTCCGCGTGTTCTACCCGAATCATCCCTGCTTCGCCGATGTCGACGTGCTGGTCGTCGGATCCGGCGCCGCCGGCGCGAGCGCCGCGATTGCGGCGGCACGTGAAGGTGCCCGAGTCCTGCTGATCGAGCGCAACGGCTTCCTTGGCGGGAACAGCACCGCGACGCTGGACAGCTTCCACGGACTCTTCCACCGCTGCGGCCGGGGGCACGCCCGTATCGTCGGCGGGATCAGCCACGACGTCGTCGGCCGGCTGGTGGAGATGGACCGGGTTCTGCAGCGGGTCAAGCTGCACGGCGGCCTGGCGCTGGCCTACAACCCGTCGTACCTCAAGGTCGTCTGGGACCAGCTCGTCCTGGACGCGGGGGTGACGGTGCTGCTCCACACGGTGCTGCAAGATGCCGAGGTGGTCGACGGTCGCGTGGTCCAGGTCCTGGTGGCCACCAAGTCCGGGTTGCAGCGTGTCAAGGCGCGACAGTTCATCGACGCCTCCGGGGACGCTGACCTCGTGCACTTCGCCGGCTTCGGCTACGACCTCGCCGGCGACGGCGAGCCGGCATACGACCTGACCACGACCTTCACGATGGCCGGCGTCGACGTCCACCGGCGGCACGAGGTCAGCTGGAAGGAGATCCGCGAGATCCAGCAGCGGGCTGCGGACAGCAGGGCATACGACGTGCCGACGAAGTTCCGGGTCTCCGGTGACCACGCGGCCACGCTTCCTGGCACGATGGCGGCGATCATGACGCAGATCCCGTCGGTCGGCGAGCGCGACGGGGTCGTGGTCAATGCCACCGATCCCGAGCTGCTCACGGGCGCCGAGATCGCCGGCCGACGACAGGTTCTCGAGTTCGTCCGGTTCCTCCGCCAGGAGGTCCCCGGCTACGAGGAGGCCGAGCTCTCCGGGTTCGGCTCGCAGATCGGCGCCCCCGAGACGCGCCGGATCCGTGGTGCCTACACGATCACCCGCGACGACGTCCTGAACGCGCAGCAGTTCGACGACCAGATCGCGATGTTCGGCTCGATCGCCGCCGAGCGGTTCCGCGACCTCAACATGGCCGCGGAGGCAGCCTCCGACGACGTGCTCACGGTCGGCATCCCGTGGCGCGCGCTGCTCCCCGTCGGCGCCACGAACCTCGTCGTCGCCGGTCGCTGCTTCTCGACCTCCCACGATGCCCAGGCCTCGGCGCGCAGCATGGGCCAGTGCATCGCGATGGGCCACGCCGCGGGTGTCGGCGCCGCGGTCTCCGCCGCGAAGGGGAGCGACCTGTGCGACCTGGACGTGTCCTACCTGCGCGGCCGTCTCCGCGACCAGCGTGCGGTGCTCGACGTCGACGACATCACCGAGTTCGTGCCGATGCCGAGCACGGCCCACGAGGAATACGTGCCGGCCCAGGCAGGTGCTCGATGAACGCCGTCCTGGTTCACAACTCCTACGGCAAGGCGCGGGTCCGGCTGCTCTTCGTGGACCGGAGCGACCCGGTGCACCGGATTCGCGACCTGACCGTCACGACGACCCTCAGCGGCGCCTTCGGGGCGGCCTACACCGACGGCGACAACTCGGCGGTGCTGACCACCGACGCGATGAAGAACACCGTGCTCGCCCTGGCGCGCGACGAGATCGCGGGCCGGACCCTCGAGCACTACGCCACCGTGCTGGCCCGGCGGTTCCTCGACGTCGTGCCGGCGGCGACCGAGGCCGCGGTCCGCGTCGAGGAGGCGGACTGGCGGCGCACCGCGCTCGACGACGCCGAGCATCCCCATGCGTTCGAGACGGGTGGCCCGGAGCGGTTCGTCGCGGAGGTCGCGGTCCGTCACGACGGCGGGATCGATCGCGCCGGCGGCATCGTCGGCCTGCGCCTGCTCAAGACCACCGGCTCGGCATTCTCCGGGTTCCTGCGCGAGGACTACTCGACGATGGCGGACATCGCCGACCGGGTCTTCGCGCCGGTGATCGACCTGCGCTGGGACTGGTCCGCCGACGAGACAGCGACCGACCGGGTCCGGGCGCAGGTGCGGACCACCGTGGTCGAGGAGTTCGCCGGCCACGACGACAGCGCCTCGGCACAGCACTCGTCGTACGTGGTCGGCGCGGCGCTGCTGGCGGCCTACGCCGGCATCGACAACCTCCGGATCGACTGGCCGGGGCGGTTGCACCAACTGGTGGACCTGAAGCCCTTCGGCCGGGACAACCCGGGCATGGTCTACGTCCCGTCCGACGAGACCCCCGGGTTCGTCACGGCCCAGGTGTCGCGGCAACCGTCCCCGAGGGACGGGTCGGTGTGATGGGCGCCGGCGGCTCCGCGCGCGTCGGCTGGTTCAACGACCTCGGAACCGCGGAGGCGGAGGCGCTGCTGCTGTCTTGCTGTGCGTCGCCCGCCTGGGCAGCGACGGTCCTGCGCGGGCGCCCGTACGCCGACGAGGTCGAGCTGCTGCGGGTCGCCGCGACCGCCGCTGACCGGCTGTCGTCGGCCGCGGTGGGCCGGGCCCTGGCCGCGCACCCGCGGATCGGCCACGTGCCGCAGGGGACTGCACCCCAGGACGCCTGGTCACGGCGCGAGCAGGCCGGCGTCGCGACCGACGGGGCGACCCGACGGGCACTCGTCGTCGGCAACGCCGCGTACGAGCGCCGCTTCGGGCGGGTCTTCCTGATCGCCGCGCGCGGCCTGGACACCCAGGAGATCCTGGGGGCGCTGGAACGCCGGCTCCGCAACGACCCGGTCAGCGAGCACCGCGAGGTGGTCGCCGCGCTCCGTGCCATCGCGACGCAGCGTCTCGACGAGGCACTCCACGCCGGAGCCGGATCCGATCGAGGCGCCGGGCGAGAGACGTCGTGAGCGCGCTGACCTCGCACGTGCTGGACGTGGCGACCGGATCGCCCGCATCGGGCATCGAGATCACGCTCCTGGCCGGCGACCGGGCGGTCGCCTGCGGACACACTGGCGAGGACGGTCGCATCACCGATCTGGGGCCAGCGGTCCTCGAACCGGGCGACTACCGGCTGCGCTTCGGAGTCGCCGGGCACTTCGCGCGCGCCGGCCGCGACTGTCTGTTCCCCGAGGTGGTCGTCGCGATCGCCATCGCGGAGCCGACGGCTCATTTGCACGTCCCGCTGCTGGTGACGCCGAACTCGCACTCGGTCTACCGCGGGAGCTGACCGCTCGACGTACGGCACGGTGCTCACTCTGACAGTCGGATATGCCCAAACACCTATGGCTTTTCTCCGAAGAGGCATTAGACAGGCATGAGTGACCCGGATCACGATAGGACCGACGGAGCGGCGCGGACCTCGCGCCAGGCGTCGGAGGTGAAGGAGTCACGATGTCGGCGGTGAAGAGCCTGACGGAGACGGGTCGTGTGGAGACTGGTCAGGTGGACACGGTGACGGCCGCGCCGGCCAAGCCACGGCGTCGCTCCTTCCGACTGCGCGAGCCGGTGCTGTTCGTCGCCGGCGGCGCGATCGTCCTCATGGTGCTGCTCGCGGTGCTCGGCCCGCTGCTCTGGGCCACCTCGCCGAACAAGGTGGACCTCGGCAACAGCCTGCTGCCGCCGTCGGCCGACCACCCGATGGGCACCGACGACCTCGGTCGCGACGTCCTCGCCCGCTTCCTCAGCGGCGCCCGGGTCTCCCTCGCCGTCGGCGTCCTCGTCACCCTCGCGGGGACCCTGTTCGGCGGGTGTGCCGGCCTGATGGCCGGGATGTCCGGTCGCCGGCTTGACGGCTTCGTGTCGTGGGGGATCAACACCGTGCTCGCGTTCCCGGCGCTCATGCTGGCGATGGCCGTCTCGGTGGCGCTCGGCGCGGGCCTGCGCGCCGGCGTGATCGGCCTCATGATCGCCTCCATCCCCTGGTACGCCCGGGTCCTGCGCAGCGAGGTCATCCGGATCCGGTCGCTACCGTCGTACGAGGCGGCGATCGTCATCGGCGCGTCGCGGAGGCGGATCGCGCTGCGCCACGTGGTGCCGCACCTGCTGCCCACCCTCGTGATCCAGGCGGCCGCTAGCTTCGGCTGGGCGATCCTCACCATGGCCGCGCTCGGCTTCGTCGGCCTCGGTGCCCAGGCACCGCAGGCCGAGTGGGGAGCAATGATCAACGGCGGTCTGCAGTACGCCCTCTCGGGCCAGTGGTGGATCGGGGTGTTCCCCGGCCTCGGCCTGGTCCTCGTCGTCACGGCCGCATCCGCCCTCGCGGACCGGACCCGCGACCTGCTGGACCCGCGCGGCGAGTACGCGCGGGCCTGATCGGAGACAACGATGCGAATGACACTCCACCGGCTGGGCTGGGGGATCTCGACGCTCTTCGGAGCCTCCGTGCTCGCGTTCGTGCTGATGCGAGTGCTCCCTGGCGACCCGGCGCGGCTCGCGGCGGGCGACCTGGCCACCCCCGAGAAGGTCGCCGAGACGGCGAAGTCGATGGGCCTGGACCAGCCGCTCTACGTGCAGTACTGGAAGTTCGTCAGTGGCTTCTTCACCGGCGACTGGGGCTTCGCCTACTCCGTCGGGAGTCCGGCGCGGCAGGAGATCACGAGCCGGCTGCCCGCCTCGATCGAGCTCGGCCTGTTCGCGTTCGTCGTGGGCATCACCGCGGCGGTGACCTTCGCGCTGCTGGCCGTGTTCACCCGCCGGCGCTGGGTCGACGTGGCGATCCGCGGGGTCGCCTCGGTCGGTCTCGCCACTCCGCAGTTCTGGCTCGCGCTGGTGCTCCTGGTGATCTTCTCCGAGCGCCTGGGCTGGTTCCCCGGCCCCGAGGGCCGACTCTCCCCAGGAGTCCAGGCCCCGGACGGGCCCACCCACCTGTACGTGGTCGACGGCCTGCTCGCCGGCCAGCCGAGCGTCGCGTGGGACGCGCTGCTGCACCTGATCCTGCCGGGACTCGTCCTGGCCATGGTGCCGGCGGCGTTCCTGCTGCGGCTGCTGCGCGGGAACCTGATGGAGACCTCCCGGGAGCAGTACATGCTGGTGCTGCGGGCGAAGGGGACGCCGCGCTCCAAGGCGTTCCTCAAGCACGCCTTCCCGAACGCCGCGCTCCCGGCGATCACGGCCGGCGGCCTGATCCTGGCGGAGATGCTCGCCGGAAGCGTGCTCACCGAGAAGGCCTTCGGCTGGCCCGGCGTCGGCAGCCTGGTGGTCGACTCGATCCTGGCCAAGGACTTCTCCGTGGTGCAGTCCTTCATCTTCCTCAGCGCCATCGCGTACGTCGTCGTCAACACCTTCGTCGACATCGCCTACGGCGTGATCGACCCGCGGATCAGGAGCGTGGCCCGATGACCGGCCTCTCGTCGAACCAGACCCGGAACCTCCCTGCCGGGCACATCCCGGCCTCGTCGGGACCGCGGGTGCAGGGCAACGAGGTGCTCTTGTCGGTCCGCGAGATCCGCACCGAGTTCCACGTCGGCGACGCCGTCGTCCCGGCCGTCAACGACGTGAGCTTCGACCTGCGCCGCCTCGAGCGGCTCGGCGTCGTGGGCGAGTCCGGCTCGGGCAAGTCCGCGCTGGCACGCTCCCTGATGCGCCTGATCGAGCCGCCCGGGCAGGTCGTCGGCGGGACCGTCGAGCTGGAGGGCCGCCGGTTGGACACGCTGTCTGAGAAGGCATGGCGCCGGGTCCGAGGCAGCGAGATCGCGATGATCTTCCAGGACCCGATGAGCGGGTTCGACCCGCTGCGCCCGATCGGGCGCCAGATCGTCGAGGCGATCCGGCTGCACCAGGACGTGAGCAAGGAGGTCGCCCGCCGGCGGACCGTCGAGCTGCTCGGCGACGTCGAGATCAGCGACCCGGCCCGCCGGTTCGACGCCCATCCGCACGAGTTCTCGGGCGGGATGCGCCAGCGGGCGATGATCGCGATGGCGTTGGCCAACGATCCCAAGGCGCTGATCGCGGACGAGCCCACCACCGCGCTGGACGTGACCACCCAGGCGACGATCCTGCGGCTGATGAGGCGGCTCTCCGACGAGCGGGGCGCGGCGATGATCCTGATCAGCCACGATCTCGGCGTGGTGGCGCAGCTGTGCGACACCGTCCAGGTGATGTACGCCGGCAAGACCGTCGAGCGCGGGCCGGCGCTGGAGGTGCTGACCAACCCGAGGCACCGCTACACCGAGGCGTTGCTGCGATCGGTGGTGCGTCGGGACCGGCTGAACGGAAGCACGCTCCCGTCGATCCCCGGCGTACCGCCCAACCTGCGCGAGCTGCCTCCGGGCTGCCCGTTCGAGGCGCGCTGCTCCGTCGGCCACGGCCGCGCGGAGTGCCGCACGGTCGTCCCGCTGTCGCGCAGCTTCGCCTCCGAGCACGGCTCGGTGACGGCGAAGTGCCACTTCCCGGCCGGGGAGCCCGGCTCCGACGGGGCCGGCACCGCCGAGCTCGAGCAGGACGGAGTGCACGCATGACGACCATCGCAGAGGCGCTGCCCGACCGAGGGCCGTCGCGGACCGCGCCGATCCTGCGTGTCGAGGGCCTGGTGAAGGTCTTCGGCGGCAGCAAGCGCCGCCCGGGCACCCGGGTCCTGCACGGGGTCGACCTGGAGATCGGCCGCGGCGAGACGCTCGGCCTGGTCGGCGAGTCCGGCTCCGGGAAGTCGACCACGGGCCGCTGCATCGTGCGGCTGACCGACCCGACGGAGGGCAGCGTGCTCTTCGACGGCGTCGACCTGGCCGCGCTCGGAGGCGAGAGGCTGCGCACGCAGCGTCGCCGGATCCAGATGGTCTTCCAGGACCCGGCGAGCTCGCTGGACTCCCGGATGACCGTGCTGCAGAGCGTCGTCGAGCCCCTGCACGTCCACGGGATCGGGAAGCCGGCGGAGCGCGAAGGCGTCGCGCTGGCGATGCTGGAGCGGGTCGGTCTGGTCGACCGGCTCTGCCGGAGCAAGCCGCACATGCTCTCGGGTGGCCAGCAGCAGCGGGCCGCGATCGCCCGCGCGCTGGTCACCGAGCCGGACCTGGTGATCCTCGACGAGCCGGTCTCCGCGCTCGACGTGTCGGTGCGCGCGCAGGTGCTCAACCTGCTCAAGGACCTCCAGCGCGAGCGTGGGCTCTCCTACCTCTTCATCGTGCACGACCTGGCCATCGCCGAGTACTTCAGCGACCGCGTGATGGTGATGTACGGCGGCCAGATCATGGAGTCCGGTCCGGCAGAGGACCTGTTCCGGGCTCCATCGCATCCCTACACCCAGGCGCTGCTCTCCGCGGTGCCGCTCCCCGACCCTCGGGTCCGCCCGGTCGAGCAGCCGCCGCCGATGGCGGTCGAGGGCAACGCGCCCCGCGTCGCCGACAGCGGCTGCGCGTTCGCCAACCGGTGCCTCCTGCGAGCCGGACGGGACCGGTGCGCCGAGCAGGCTCCCGAGCTGCGCCCCGGGCCGGCGGGCCACCTGGTCGCCTGCCATTTCTCCGACGAGATCACCGACAACGAGAGCGAGACACGATGAGCACCGGACAGGCAAGCGTGGTCGAACGGATCGCCGCGGCGGCGGATCGCCGAGGTCTGGACGCGGTGCTGCTCCTGGGCCTGGAGAACGTCCAGTTCGCGGCGAGCGCGCCGCTGCGCTCGGCCAGCGAGCTGGACCGCCCCAACGTGGTGCTCGTGGCCCGCGACGGCAGGGCGACCGTCTTCACCAGCCAGGAGACCGTCCCCACCGTCGGCCTGATGGCGCCGCACCTGCACGCGATCGGGTACGACGAGCGCGGCGCGGCCTTCCCGAGCGGGATCATCGACCCCGTCTCGGCCGAGCTCGGCCGGCGCTGGCCCGACGGGCCGCGGCTGGGCGTGGAGAGCGACCGGATGAGCATCGGCGTCCGTGACCGGGTCGCCGCTCTGCTGCCCGGTGTCGAGCTTGAGGGGTTCGAGGAGGAGCTGCGCTCTCTGCGGATGGTCAAGTCGAACGCAGACATCGACACGATGACCGAAGCGGCCGGGCACACCGAGCGGGCGCTGCGGCGCACCGTCGCCGAGATCGAGGTCGGTCTCACCGAGCGCCAGCTCGCCGACCGGCTGGTCGCGCACATGCAGGCCTCCGGGTTCACCACGGTCGACCCGCTGGTCGGCGCCGGCCCGAACGCCTGCCGGATCGGGCCGCCCACCGACCGGCCGATGGCGTATGGCGAGTGGGTCCGGATCGACGTGAAGTCGCGCTACCGGGGCTACCTCTACACCGACGTCGGGCGGATGGCCGTGGTCGGCGAGGCCACCGACGGGCAGCGGGCAGCGTACGCCGGGCAGCACGAGCTCAACATGCGGGTGATCGACTTCGTCCGGCCGGGTCGTCGGTGCAGCGAGGTGTACCTGTACGCGCGTCAGGTCTGCGACGAGCTCGGCCTGCGGCTGTTCAACTACGGACACATCGGCATCGGCCACGGCATCGGCGTCGGCGGGACCGAGCGTCCGGTGCTGCACGAGCGTGACGAGGTCGTGATCGAGCCGGGGATGATGCTCAATATCGAGCCGAACACCTACGGGCCGGGCGACGAGATCATGCACATCGAGGACACCCTGCTGGTCACCGACGACGGCGCCGTGGCCATCTCGCACCAGGAGGACTGGACCGAGCTCCCGGTGGCGGGTGGCGCATGAGCCAGGCCCCGACCGGTGCGCGGGTGGAGCTGCTCGTCCGCGATGCCGACTGGGTCGTCACGATGGTCGGCGAGGACATCGCGGGCGGCTGGGTCGCCTGCGAGGGTGGCCGGGTCGTGGCGACCGGGCCGCGGGGGACCGAGCCGGCAGCGGCCGAGGTCCTCGACGCTCGCGGGACGCTGGTCACACCGGGGCTGGTCAACGCCCACCACCACCTCTTCCAGAACCTTACCCGGGCGCACCGCGACACCAGCACCGAGACGCTCGGCGGCTGGCTGCAGGCGCTGCGGCCGCTGTGGGCCAGACTCGACGAGGAGACCGCCTACCTGTCGGCCTGGGTCGGTCTCGCCGACCTGGCGCTCGCCGGCTGCACCACGACGGCCGACCACCTCTACCTGCACCCGGCCCCCGGGCTGGTCGACGCCGGCCTGCGGGCGGCCGCGGAAGTCGGTCTCCGGCTCGACGCGTGCCGCGGGTTCGTCGACGCGCAGGCGCTCGACCTCCCCGGCGCCGAGCCGCTGGACACGGTCCTGGCCGACGCGCAGCGACTGCTCGAGCAGTGGCACGACCCGGCGCCCGGGTCGATGAGCCGGATCTCGGTGGGGCCGACGGCGCTGCCGGCCACCACATCGATCGGACTACGGGCCGTCGCGGACCTGACGCAGCCGTTCGGCGCGCGTTTGCACGTGCACCTGTTCGAGGAGGCCGACGAGGCGCCGCGGGCCCGTGCCCTGCACGGCGCGGACGCGGTCGACCTGCTGGTCGCCGCCGGCTGGTCCGGCCGGGCCTGGATCGCCCACGGCAACCACCTCGCCGAGGACGAGGCGAAGGCGCTGGCCGCCGCCGGCATCGGCGTGGCGCACTGCCCGAGCTCGAACCTGCTGCTCGGCGGACCGCCCGCCCGGGTGCCGATGCTGGCGGCCGCGGGCTGCACGGTGGGTCTCGGCACCGACGGCAACGCCTCGGCAGGGACCTCCTCCCTGTGGGTCGAGGCCCGGACGGCACTGCTGCTCGGTCGGTTGGATGCCGGCGCATCCGGGTTCACCGCGCGAGAGGCCTTCGCGCTCGCGACCGTGGGCGCGGCGGCCTGCCTCGGCCGCGCAGGCGAGGTCGGCGTGCTCGCACCAGGCGCGCAGGCCGACCTGGCGATCTGGGACCTGGGCGGTCCGGCGTACGCCGGTGCCGTCACCGACCCGGTCGAGGCCTGGATCCGCTGCGGCCCCGCCCGCGTCCGGCACACGCTGGTGGCCGGTCGACCGGTGGTCCGCGACGGACTCCTGGTCGCCCCGGGCCTGGACGACGTCCTGGCCGCTCACGACAAGCACGCACGCGCCTGGCAGTTCGCCGGGCACTCGGAAGGAGCATGACGATGAAGGTCGGAGTCGATGGACGCAAGCTGCCCGGTGCCGCCACCCGGGGCCCGTTGGAGAACCTCGAGGCGGCAGCCAAGCTCGGCATGGACGGGGTGTTCTTCCGCACCGTGCTCGACCTGACCCCCGACCTGGACCGCGGTCTCCTGCGCGACCTGAGGCAACGGGCTGACGAGCTGGGGCTCTACCTCGAGATGGGTCTGGCCAAGGTGAACCCCTACGCCAACGCCGAGGCGCCGGAGGTGCGCGAGCTCGGCGGCGGCGACTACCGCCGCGGCATGATCGCGATGATGGAGGTGGCCGCCGAGATCGGCTGCACCGAGCTCTGGGTGGCCACGGCGAACTACAAGCCGAGGCTGCCCGGCTACTTCGTCTTCGACCGGTTCCGCACGGACGTCACCTGGCCCGAGCAGCTGGAGGCGACCGAGCGGTTCCTGCACTCGCTGGCGCCGGCAGCGCGCGATCTCGGTTGCCACCTGAACCTGGAGACGCACGAGGAGATCACCTCCTTCGAGCTGGTGCGCCTGGTCGAGGCGGTCGGACCGGACACGATCGGGATCACCTTCGACACCGGGAACGTGATCGCTCGCGCCGAGGATCCGGTGGCCGCGGCCCGACGCGTGGCGCCGTACGCGCGCATGAGCCACGTCCGCGACATCGCCCTCTTCCGCACCGACTACGGGATCGGGCGGATGCTGGCCCCGTGCGGCGAGGGCGTCATCGACTGGCCGGAGGTGCTGCGCATCCTGGCCGCGCACAACCCCGACCTGCAGCTGTCGATCGAGAACTCCCGGGATCGCACGGTGATGCCGATGCACGTCGAGGACGAGGTCTGGCTGGCCGCGCACCCCGACCTGACCGACGAGGAGCTCGCCGAGGTGCTCCGACTCACCCAGGAGTACGAGGACCGGGCCGCGCGCGGCGAGCTGCCCACCCCCGAATACCTGCTCAGCCACCCGTGTGGCGAGGCCGAGCAGGTGCGCTTCATCGAGACCACCGCCGCCCACCTGCGCGCCGTCCTGGCCGATCTCGCGGTCGCGCCCGGATGAGGACCCGGCTCACCGCCCGCTTCGTGATCGGGCACGACGGCATCGACCACGTCATCCACGAGGACGGCGAGGTTGTCTACGAGGACGACCGCGTCATCCACGTGGGCCACGGCTGGAGCGGCGAGCTGGACCACGACATCGACGAGGGACTGGCGCTGATCGGGCCGGGCTTCGTCGACCTCAATGCGCTCGGCGACATCGACCACGCCGTGTTCGACACCTATCAGGACGCCGATCTCGGTCGTGGCCTGTTCTGGTCCGAGGACTACCTGGGCCGGCGCCGCGACGTCTTCTCCCGCGAGGAGGAGGCGTTCAAGCGGCGCTACGCCTTCGGGCAGCTGCTGCTCAACGGGATCACCACAGCGCTCCCGATCGCCTCGGAGGCCTACAAGGCATGGGCCGAGACGGCCGAGGAGATGCACGATGCCGCGGAGGCGGCCGCCGACCTCGGCCTGCGGGTCTACCTGGGACCGAGCTACCGGTCCTCGGTGCCGGCTATGGACCGCTCCGGAGTGCCGTTCCTCCACGAGGATCTGGTGCTGGGGAAGGCTGGCCTCGACGCCGCGATCGGGTTCGTCGAGGAGGTCGACGGGACGCACGGTGGCCTGGTCCGCGGGATGCTCGCACCATCTCGGATCGAGAACCACCCGCTCGAGGAGCTCCGCCGGACTCGGGAGGCCAGCGATGCGCTCGGCTGCCCGGTGCGGCTGCACGCCGGCCAGACGCTCGCCGAGGTCGCGACGCTCGAGCGCGCGCACGGCATGCGCCCCATCGAGCTGCTCGACGCGATCGGCTTCCTCGGACCGCGCACGCTGGTCCCGCACGCGTGGGCCGTCGCGGGCCACAGCCAGATCGAGGCCACCGGGACCGCCGACCTCGACGCGCTCGCCACCAGCGGCACCACGGTCGTCTTCTGCCCGATGGCGGTGGCGCGGTTCGCCGTCGTCGTCGAGTCCTTCGACCGGTATCTGCAGCACGGCATCCGGATGGGCATGGGCACCGACACCGCGCCCCCGGACATGATCCGGGCGCTGGACACCGGGATGGTCCTCACCAAGGCCGTCGAGCGCACCAAGCGGGCCGGGTCGGTGGGCGACCTGTATCGCGCCGCGACCACCGGTGGCGCTGACGCCCTCGGCCGGCCGGACCTCGGCCAGCTCTCCCCGGGTGCGCAGGCCGACATCGCCGTGTTCTCGTTCGCCGACCCCCGGTTCGGCCCGGTGGACGACCCGATCCGCAGCCTGGTCCTCAACGGCAACGGCCGAGACACCACCCGGGTGGTGGTGGCCGGGCGCACGGTCGTCGAGGACGGTCGGCTGCCGGGCGTCGACGAGGACGCCGACCGAGCCCGCGCGCAGGCCTACCTGGCGACGTACCGGGCCAGCTACTGCGAACGCGACTACCAGCGCCGCCCCGAGAGCGCGCTGTTCCCGCCGACCTTCCGGACGGAGACCCGCAGATGACGACCGCGAATCCACGCACCGCGCCGGAGCCGGCTGACCTCGTCCTGGCGCACGGCACCGTGATCACGATGGATGCCGAGCGGCGGATCCTCGTCGACGGCGCCGTGGCGATGGCTGGTGGCCGGATCACCGCGGTCGGCGACAGTGCGGATGTGCTCGCGCGCTACCACGCAGCCGAGCTCATCGACTGCGGTGGGCAGGTGGTGCTGCCGGGACTGGTTGACGCGCACGGGCATGGCGGGCACGCGCTGCTCAAGACGATCGGCGTGGACTCGCTGTCCTGGTGGATGCGGATCGCGACCCGGGCCTACTTCGAGCACACCTCGACCGACTACTGGCGTGCCGACGCCGCGCTTGCTGCGCTGGAGCGGGTTCGCTTCGGCGTCACCACGGGCGTCAGTGTGCTCGGCTCCCAGCCGCGCTCGGACGTCGCCGAGTTCGGGAACGCCCACGCGGAGGCCTACGCCGCCAGCGGGATGCGGCAGATCCTCGGCGTCGGCCCGGCCGGGCAGCCGTGGCCGCGCGATGTCGGCTGGTGGGAGGACGGGGCGCACCGCACCGCCACGGTCGGCCTGGACGAGATGATGCGCGGCGCCGAGGAGACCATCGCCTGCTGGAACGGCGGCGCCGACGGCCGAGTCCGGGTCTACGTGACGCCGTACACGATGGTCCCGTCGCTGAATCCGAGCGGACCGCTGCCGCCCGACCAGACCGTCGAGCTGACGGCCGAGGACCGCGAGCACTCGGAGCGGATCCGGGACCTGGCCGGCCGCGCCGGCACCCGCATCCATACCGACGCGTTCGGCGGGATGATCCGGCTCGCGCACGCCTGCGACCCGCACGCCCTCCTGGGCCCCGACGTGCACTTCCAGCACGGGTTCGGGCTGGCGCCGGACGAGGTCCGGATCCTCGCCGAGACCGGCACGTCGGTCACCCACGGGCCGGGAGTGGTGGTCGGCGCGTTGCGCGGGCGCTGCCCGGTCACCGAGCTCGTCGACGCCGGAGTCACCGTGGCCGTGACGACCGACGGCTGCGCGCCGATGTCCTCCTTCGACCTCTTCACCGCGATGCGGCAGGCCCAGACGCTGACCCAACTGCAGCTGAAGGACGTCTACTATCTGCCGCCCGGCACGCTGCTGGAGATGGTCACCATCGGTGCTGCGAAGGCCGTGGGCTGGGACGACGAGATCGGCTCGCTCGAGGTCGGCAAGGCCGCGGACGTGATCGTGGTCGACACCCGCCAGGCACACCTGCAGCCGCTGCACATGCCCGTCCAGGCGCTGGTCTACAAGGCCTCCGGCCAGGACGTGGTCACGACCGTCGTCGGCGGCCGGGTGCTGATGCGCGACCGCCGGATGCTCGTAGTCGAGGGCGAGGCTGTGATCGACGAGGCGAACAAGCAGGCCGCGCTGATCATCGAGCGCGGCCGGCTCGCCCGGTTCATCACCGAGCCGGCCTGGGGCTGCTCCCGACAGACCTTCACCAGCCCGGTGCCGTTCGAGGACCCGGCGTGAGCGCCCGAACGACCACCATCCTCGTCGTCAACGTCAACACCACCGCCGCGGTCACGGACCAGATCGTGGCCGTGGCCCGGGAGGCGGCGGGCCCGGGAACGGAGGTCGTCGGGCTCACCCCGCGCGTGGGCGCGGAGTCGGTCGAGGGCTGGTTCGAGAGCCACCTCTCCGCGGTCGCTGTGATCGACGCGGTGCTGGCCCACGAGGCGCCGTTCGACGCCGTCGTGCAAGCCGGCTTCGGCGAGCACGGCGTCGAGGCGCTCCGCGAGCTGCTCGACGTCCCGGTCGTCGACATCACCGAGGCGGCGGCGATGACCGCCTGCCTGGTGGGGCGCAGCTTCAGCGTGGTCACCACGCTGGACCGTGCGGTCGGGCTGATCGAGGACCGGCTCCGGCTCACCGGCATCGCCGACCGGTGCGCGTCGGTGCGGGCCACCGACATCCCCGTCCTCGAGCTCGAGCGCGACCCCGCGCGTGCCGTCGAGAGGATCGTCGAGGAGTCCGTCGCGGCCGTCCGAGACGACCGGGCCGAGGTGATCTGCCTGGGCTGCGCTGGGATGGCGGGCCTGGAGGAGGCTGTCCGAGCGGCTGCCAGGGTCCCGGTGGTTGACGGGGTGCGCGCCGCCGTCCGCCTCGCCGAGTCGCTGGTCGCGCTCGGTCTGAGCACCAGCAAGTCCCGCTCCTACGCGCCACCGCGCGCCAAAGCGTTCCGCGGCTGGCCGCTCGCCTGATGTTCCGCGCCGGGCCCGTGCGCTGGCGCGCATGACCGATACCGTTCGAGAGAGAGGCACCATCATGACCGTCCGTGTCGTCGGCCCGTCCGTCCCAGGCTCGAAGGAGATCCTCACGGCGGAGGCGCTCGCCTTCGTCGAGTCCCTTCAGAAACGGTTCAGTGCGCGGCGCGACGAGCTGCTGCTGGCGCGGAGCGTCCGACGAGACGAGGTCGCCCGGACCGGTCGATTGGACTTCCTGCCCGCCACCGCCGAGGTCCGGGCGCGCGAGTGGACAGTCGCGCCGCCACCGGAGCGGCTGCGCGACCGGCGGGTCGAGATCACCGGACCGACCAGTCGGAAGATGACGATCAACGCCCTGAACAGCGGGGCGAAGGTGTGGCTGGCCGACCTCGAGGATGCCAACACTCCGCACTGGGCCAACGTCGTGGACGGCCAGGCCAACCTGCGCGACGCCGTGCGCGGCCAGATCGCCTTCACCTCCGAAGACGGCAAGGAGTACGCACTGCGCGACGATGTGGAGCGGCCCGTCATCGTGATGCGGCCGCGCGGCTGGCACTTCGATGACGTGCACGTGGAGGTCGACGGCCGGCCGGTGGTCGCCGCTCTGCTCGACTTCGGGCTCTACTTCTTCCACAACGCCGCGGCGCTGGCGGCGGCTGGGGAGGGTCCGTTCTTCTACCTGCCGAAGATGGAGAGCCACCTCGAGGCGCGGCTGTGGAACGACGTCTTCACCATCGCCCAGGCCGAGCTGGGGATCCCGCACGGCACGGTCCGCGCCACGGCGCTGATCGAGACCATCCCGGCCGCGTTCGAGATGGACGAGATCCTCTACGAGCTGCGCGACCACGCCGCCGGGCTCAACGCCGGCCGCTGGGACTACCTGTTCAGCATCATCAAGTACTTCCGGGACGCGGGCGAGGAGTTCGTGCTGCCGGACCGCAACGTGATCGCCATGACGTCGCCGTTCATGCGGGCCTACGCCGAGCTGCTGGTGCAGACCTGCCACCGACGCGGTGCCCACGCGATCGGCGGGATGGCGGCGTTCATCCCGAGCCGCCGGGACGCCGACGTCAACACCCGGGCCTTCGCGAAGGTCCGCGAGGACAAGGAGCGCGAGGCCGGCCAGGGTTTCGACGGCTCGTGGGTCGCTCACCCCGACCTCGTGCCTGTTTGCCGGGAGGCATTCGACGCGGTCCTCGGCGACCGCGCGAACCAGGTCGCGCGACGGCGTCCTGACGTCACGGTCACCGCAGCCGACCTGCTCGACCTCGCCTCGACCCCGGGGGCGGCGACCCGTGAGGGACTGCGCGGGAACGTCGAGGTCGCCCTGCTCTACCTGGACGCGTGGCTGCGCGGCAACGGGGCCGTCGGGATCCACAACCTGATGGAGGACGCGGCCACCGCAGAGATCTCCCGCTCGCAGATCTGGCAGTGGATCGTCAACGGCACGAAGCTCGACAGTGGCGAGGTGGTCACGCGAGAGCTGGTCAGAGCGATCCTCGACGACGAGCTCGACCGGATCCTCGCCGAGCGCGCGGACGACCCCGGCAACCGGCTCGCTGAGGCGCGTGACCTTTTCGGGACCGTCGTCCTAGACCCTGCGTACGTCGACTTCCTCACGGTGCCGGCGTACGCGCTGGTCGCGAACGTGCAGCAGTGAGCGAACTGCTCGTGGACCAGGTGCTGACCGGCCTGCTCGCCCTGGCTGAGGACCGGCTCGCGGCGGCCGACGCGGCGTTGATGGCGGCGTACCCCGGCCCGGTACGCCGGCGTCAGCCGGTGCATACCTGCTACGTGAGCGCCGACGCCTTCAGCAGCGACATCACCGGGATCTGGGGTGGCATGGCGGCGTCCCTGCTGGACGAGCACGGCGCCCCGGACGCCCTGGTCCGGCTCACCGGGCTCGAGCCCCCGGTGGTCGGCGAGGCCACCGCGCGGCTGCGGGTCAAGCTTAGAAGGAACCCCGTCGAGGATGTGCGAATCGACTTCGAGGATGGGTACGGCGCGCCCCCGCCCGAGCGCGAGGACGCGGATGCGACCCGTGCCGGCGCCGATCTCGCGGAGTTGCTCGCCGAGCCGGGGGCGCCGTTCGTGGCCGGGCTGCGGATCCGCAGTCTCGGCCCGGCGAGCCGGGCCCGGGCCCTGCGCACGCTGGTCCGGTTCGTCGGCGCCTACGCGGGTGCCGGCGGCACAAAGCCGCTCACCGTGACACTGCCGAAGGTCACCAGCAGCGACCAGGTCGCGGTGCTCGCCGACGCGTGCACGATGCTCGAGACGACGCTCGATCTGCCGTTCGGGCTGTTCCGCATCGAGCTGCAGATCGAGACGCCGCAGTCGGTGCTCGCCCCCGGGGGCCGCGTGATGGTCCCGGTGTTGCTGCGGGCAGGAGGGCAGCGGGTCACCGGGCTGCACTACGGCACCTACGACTACTCGGCCAGCTGTGGCGTCGCTGCTGCCCAGCAGAGCCTGGAACACCCGGTAGCCGACTTCGCGAAGGGCTTCCTGCAGCTCGCGGCTGCCGATGCCGGGGTTCTGGTCAGCGACGGGTCGTCCAACGTGCTGCCGATCGGCGACCGAGACGCTGTCCACGCCGCCTGGCGACTGCATGCTCGCCTGGTGCGCCGCAGCCTGGACGCCGGTCTCTACCAAGGGTGGGACCTGCACCCGGGGCAGCTCATCTCGCGATACCTGGCGACCTACGTGTTCTTCCGCGAGGGCCTGGATACGGCGCTCTCTCGCCTGAACGCGTACGCGGCAAGGAGCCGCGGTGCGGTGCTCGATGAGCCGGCGACTGCACGCGCGCTAGCGGGCTTCCTCCTGCGCGGTCTGGAGTGCGGCGCGCTCGACGAGGACGAGGTCCTCGGTCCGCTCCAGTGGGACCGGTCCAACCTCGTCGCGATGGCGCGCCCGGCGGCGGCTCGCTCGTGAGCCGGCCCGCCTCTGACCTGGTGCTCCGAGCCCGGACGGTCCACACGCCGGATGGTCCGGTCGCGGCCTCGGTCGTGGTGACCGACGGCGTGGTTATCGAGGTCGCTCCCTTCGAGCACCCTCCTCCGAGCCGGGAGCTGATCGACCTTGCCCCGGACGAGGTGCTGTTGCCCGGCCTGGTCGACTGCCACGTGCACATCAACGAGCCGGGGCGGACCGAGTGGGAGGGGTTCGCGTCGGCGACCCGTGCGGCCGCGGCGGGCGGCGTCACGACGCTGGTCGACATGCCGCTCAACAGTATCCCGACGACCGTCGACCTCACGGCGCTCGAGGTCAAGCAGAGGGCGGCGGACGGGTCCGTGCACGTCGACGTCGCCTTCTGGGGCGGCGCCGTGCCGGACCACCTCGGCGACCTGGAGCCGCTACACCGGGCGGGGGTGGTCGGGTTCAAGTGCTTCCTGCTGGACTCCGGTATCCCGGAGTTCCCGCCGCTGGACCCCGAGCGTCTGGCGGGCGCGATGCGCATCATCGCCGGGTTCGACGGCCTCCTCATCGCCCACGCCGAGGATCCTGGCGCCATCGCTGCGGCGGTGCCGGCCGCCGGCGCCGATTACCGTCGCTTCCTGGCCTCGCGCCCCGACGCGGCCGAGGAGAAGGCGGTCGCGCTGCTGCTCCGGCTGGCCGCGGAGACCGGCTGTCGGGTCCACGTGGTGCACGTCTCGAGTGCTGCGACGCTGCCGCTGCTTTCCGCGGCCCGGGCCCGTGGCGTCAGAGTCACCGCGGAGACGTGTCCGCACTACCTGACCTTCGGTGCTGACGAGATCGGCGTCGGCGCCACCGAGTTCAAGTGCTGCCCACCCATCCGGGACCCGCAGCACCGCGAGGCGCTGTGGGCGGCGCTCGCCGACGGCACCCTGGACCTGGTCGTCTCCGACCACTCGCCCTCGACGCCGGACCTGAAGCAACGAGACACCGGCGACTTCGGCGCCGCCTGGGGTGGGATCGCGTCGTTGCAGCTGAGCCTGCCGGCGGTCTGGACCGGTGCCCGCTCGAGGGGGCTAGGTCTGGACCGGGTCGTCTCCTGGATGGCCGCCGGACCCGCCGACTTGGTCGGCCTACCCGGCAAAGGACGGATCGAGCCCGGCGCCAGTGCGGACTTCTGCGTCTTCGCGCCCGAGGCCGTCTTCACCGTCGACGCGAGTGCGCTGCACCACCGCCACCCGCTCACGCCGTACGCCGGGTGGGACCTGCACGGCGTCGTTCGTAGCAGCTGGCTGCGCGGGCGACGGATCGACACAGACAACGACGCCGCGCCGATGGGCCGGCTGCTGACCCGAGGAGAACGATGAGCACCGCCGACGAGCCGACCTTCACGCGTGACCTGGACCTGGCCTCGCGTGCGATGGGCGGGAGCGTGGTCTTCGCCAACGACGAGTTCTTCGCCGAGCGGGAGAACCTGATCAACCCAGGCCCTGCGACCTTCGCGCCCGAGGACTTCGGCCACAAGGGCAAGGTGTACGACGGCTGGGAGACCCGTCGCCGGCGCGAACCCGGACACGACCATGCTGTGGTCCGACTCGGCGTGCCGGGCTCGATCACCGGTCTCGTGGTCGACACCGCCTGGTTCACCGGCAACTATCCGCCTGAGGTCTCGGTCGAGGCGGCGGCGGTCGAAGGCTATCCGAGCGTCGCGGAGCTCGCCGCCGTGAGCTGGGTGCCATTGGTGCCGCGCTCACCGATCGGCGGTGACCGCCGCAACCTGTTCGCCGTCGACGACGACCGCGTCTACACCCACGTCCGGCTCTCGATCTACCCCGACGGCGGGGTGGCGAGACTGCGCGTGCACGGCTGGGCTGCCCCCGAGCCGCGGCTGCTCACGGGGACGGTGGACCTTGCCGGGCTCGCCCAGGGCGGCAGGGTGCTCGACTGCTCCAACCGGCACTACTCCTCCCCGGACCAGATCCTGCTGCCGGACAGGGCCCGGACGATGGGGGAGGGCTGGGAGAACGCCCGCCGTCGCGACAATGGCCACGACCATGTCCTGGTCGCGCTCGGTGCACGCGGTCGGGTACGCCGGATCGAGGTCGACACGTCGTACTTCGTCGGCAACGCGCCCGGTGAGGCCGCGATTCTTGGCACCGACAGCACCCACGACGGACTGGCCGCTGCCGCCTGGCGTGAGCTGGTGCCGCGGTCGCGGCTCCAGCCGGACACCCGGCACTTCTTCGACGTCCCCGACCGAGAGCCGGTCACCCACGTCCGCCTCGAGGTCTTTCCAGACGGTGGCGTGGCCCGGCTCCGGGTGGACGGCGAGGTCGACCATGAGGTCCTCGACCACTACGCCCGTGAGCGGGAGCAGCGGCTCGGCCGCTGACTCCTCAGGAGTTCTCGGGGTCGAGGCCGGCGGCCTGCTGGCTCAGGTGGCTTAGCAGCGCTTGTGCGGCGGGGGACAGCGGCCCGCCCGCGGGCCGAGTCACCCCGACCGCCCGCCGGATCGCTGTGAGCCGAGTGTTGATGACTCGCAACTTGTCGTCCTGGGTGGCGATGAGCATCGGCAGCGTCGCGATGAAGTCCGTGGTGACCAACAGTTCGCGCAGGGTCAGGATCGAGGTGCACTCGATCCGGTTGGCTGGCAACGGCACGCCTTCGTGCAGGAACACGTCCTCGAGCTCACGGCGCAGGGTCGTCTGCTCGACGGGGATGACCCAGGGATAGTCGGCGAGCTGCTTGAGCGAGGGCGAACGAATCGAATGCACCGGATGGTCGATGCGCGCGACGGGACGGACCGGCTCGCGGTAGAGCATGTGCTGGACTAGGCTGTTCGGCGCCTTGGTGGTCAGCCGGCCGACCACGAGATCGACCTCGCCGGCGAGCAGCGCGGTCTGCAGCACGTCCGGCGTCGCCTCGCGGACGACGACCGTCAGTCGCGGGTGATCCTGCTTGAGGGCCGCGATGGCACGGGGCAGCAGCAGGTTCGAGCCGGCGAGATGGGTGCCGACGGTCACCGTGCCGAGGTCGGCGTTCGTCAGAAGGTCGAGGTGCTTGTCGGCCTGCCGGAGCTGGGCGATCACGGCGCGGGCGTGCTCCAAGAAGCTCTCCCCGAACAGCGTCGGCGTCACCCCCCGGGGACCCCGGTCGAACAGGGTCACGCCGAGGATCTCCTCCACCTCACGCAGACCGCGCGTCACGACCGGTTGGGTGATGTGCAGCGCGCTGGCAGCACCCACGACACTGCCTGCATCGGCGATCGAGACGACAAGGGACAGGTGACGCAGCTTCAAGCGTCCGTCGAGGAGACGATCGTTGCTCACACCCACAGCATATGCCCATGAAGGCATGACAAACCCGTGAAAGAGCATTGGACGGACATGTCAGGCGATTTCTACGCTCGACGCATGTCCACTTCCACGGTCCCCGAGATCCTGAACTTCATCGGCGGCACCTTCGTTGAGGGCGAGAGCTCCTTCGACGACGTCAACCCGGTCGACGGCACTCTCGTCGCCCGCGTCCACGAGGCCGGCCAGGAACAGGTCGACGCGGCCGTCAATGCAGCACGGCGGGCGCTGGACGGCCCCTGGGGGCGTGCGACGGTGGCCGAACGCGCAGCCGCACTTCGCCGGGTGGCCGACCGGATCGAGGCCCGGTTCGAGGACTTCGTCGCCGCCGAGGTGAGCGACACCGGCAAGCCGGTGACCCAGGCCCGTCAGCTCGACGTCGCCCGCGCCGTCACCAACTTCCGCTCGTTCGCAGACACCGTGAGCGCCGAGGGAGTAGACGCGTTCCTCACCGACCTCCCCGGCGGCCAGCAGGCGCTGAACTACGCGGTTACCAAGCCGCTCGGCGTGGTCGCCGTGATCGTGCCTTGGAACCTTCCGCTGCTGCTGCTCACCTGGAAGGTCGCACCAGCTCTCGCTTGCGGCAACGCCGTCGTGGTCAAGCCCTCGGAGGAGACCCCGGCGACTGCTACCCTGCTCGGCGAGGTCCTCGTCGAGGCCGGCATCCCGGCGGGCGTCTACAACGTCGTACATGGCTTCGGTCCGGGCTCGGCCGGCGAGTTCCTGACCACCCACGACGGCATCGACGGCGTGACCTTCACCGGCGAGTCATCGACCGGCGCAGCGATCATGCGTGCGGTGGCGCCCGCGGTACGACCGGTCTCCTTCGAGCTCGGCGGCAAGAACGCCGCCCTCGTCTTCGCCGACGCGGATCTGGACCGGTCGGTCGACGGCCTGGCTCGGTCGATCTTCACCAACACCGGTCAGGTCTGCCTCTGCACCGAGCGCGTCTACATCGAGCGCGCTGTCTATGACGAGGTGGTCGACGGCCTCGTCGCCCGGGCCCGCGGCCTCGTCCTCGGCCGTCCGGACGACCCCGCCACGACGACCGGCCCGCTGATCTCCGCCGCCCACCGCGACAAGGTGCAGGGCTACCTCAAGCTCGCCCAGGACGAGGGTGCCGAGGTGCTCGTCGGCGGTGGTGTGCCGGTCCTCGGCGACGGCCTGGACGCGGGAGCGTGGATCGAGCCGACGCTGTGGGCCGGGCTCGACAACTCAGCACGGGTGGCACGCGAGGAAGTCTTCGGGCCAGTGGCCGCGCTGACGCCGTTCGACACCGAGGACGAGGCCGTGCGGCTCGCGAATGACACCCGCTACGGTCTGGCCGCCGCCGTCTGGACCCGGGACCTGCAGCGCGGTCACCGTGTCGCCCAGCAGATGCGCGTCGGGATGTCGTGGGTGAACACCTGGTACCTGCGTGATCTGCGCTCGCCGTTCGGCGGCGTCGGACTGTCGGGCATCGGCCGTGAGGGCGGCCGACACTCGCTGCACTTCTACACCGAGCCGACCAACGTGTGCGTGCAGCTGTGAGCGCGGCAGGAATCATGAACGGCGAGATCCCTGGGGTCGAGATGCTGGCCGCAGTCCTCGACGATGCGATCTGCTCGGCGTCCGCAGTCCCGCAGCTCACCGCGAGCCGCGACCTCGATCTGGGGACGGCCTACCGCATCCAGGCGGCCGGGATCAGGCTTCGAGTCGACCGGGGTGAGTCTGTCGTCGGCGCCAAGCTGGGTTTCACCAGCAAGGCCAAGGCCGAGCAGATGGGCGTCTCCGACGTGATCGCCGGGGTGCTCACCTCCGGCATGCACCTCGATGACGGCGGCACGGTAGACCTGGCCCGGCTCATCCATCCGCGGATCGAACCCGAGATCGCCTTCCGGCTAAGTCGCGCGATCGATCCGTTGGACCCCCTCGAAAATGTGTGGTCGGCGGTCGACGCGGTGGCGCCGGCGATGGAGGTCATCGACAGCCGCTACCGCGACTTCAGCTTCAGCCTGGCCGACGTGGTCGCTGACAACACCTCCGCCGCGGGCTACGTCGTCGGCGGCTGGCTCGACCCGGCCGGCGTCGAACTGAACGACCTCGGTGTCACGCTCGAGGTGGACGGTGACGTCGTCGAGACCGGGACGACCGCCGCGATCCTGGGCCATCCGGTGCGAGCGGTCGCGGCGATCGCCCGGATGGCCCGCAGCTTCGGCCTGGCCCTGCCTGCCGGATCGACCATCCTCGCCGGCGCCGCCACCGCCGCGGTGTCGTTGCCCCGATCCTCCGGCGCCGTGGTGACCGCGACCGTCAGCGGCCTTGGCCGGGTCGGCGTCGTGGTGGGTGGAGGCGATCCTCGTGGCTGAGGCCATCACCGTGGACGGCAAGGCCCGCCCCCGCGGCCGGTTCCCGCACGTCAAGGTCGTCGGCGAGCTGGTCTTCGTCTCCGGCACCAGCAGCCGCCGTCCGGACAACTCCTTCGCGGGCGTCGCCGCCGACGAGCTTGGGGTCGTCGACCTCGACATCCGGGTCCAGACACGCGCCGTACTGGAGAACATCCGCGACATCCTGGCCGCGGTCGGCGCGACGCTCGCCGACCTGGTTCAAGTCACGACCTACCTGGTGAACATGAACGACTTCGGCGGCTACAACGAGGTCTACGCGACGTACTTCGACGAGGCCGGTCCGACCCGCACCACCGTTGCCGTGCACCAGCTGCCTCATCCCCATCTGCTGATCGAGATCCAGGCGATCGCCTGCCTGCCCACCAAGGAGGACGCACCATGACCACCATCCCCCCGGTCTTCAACTTCGAGAAGTGGGTTGCCGAGCACGCCGACATGCTCAAGCCGCCGGTCAACAACCAGCAGATGTGGGAGCCCATGGGCGACTTCATCGTGCAGGTGGTCGGGGGCCCGAACCAGCGCACCGACTATCACCTGGACCCGTTCGAGGAATGGTTCTATCAGGTGCGCGGCGACATGCACGTGAACCTGATGACCGAGGACGGCCCGCAGCGGGTCGACATCCGTGAGGGTGAGATGTGGATGCTGCCGCGCAACGTGCACCACTCCCCGCAGCGACCCCAAGCGGGCTCGATCGGCATCGTGATAGAGCGCATCCGCGAAGAGGGCACCCTGGAGAAGTTCGTCTGGTTCTGCCTGGAGTGCCACGCCCCTGTGCACGAGGTCGAGCTCCAGGTGCGCGACATCGTCGCTGACCTGCCGCCTGTCTTCGAGCAGTTCTACGGCTCCGTCGAGGCTCGCACATGCGGCAGCTGCGGTGCCCTGCATCCAGGCAAGGGGTGACTCGGTGACCAAGACGCCGACGGACCTTCCGCCGGGGCCATGCTCGGGCACGGTCGATGTGCACACCCACTTCGTGCCGAAGGGCTGGCCAGACCTGGGGGCCGCACAGCCATGGCTGCGGATCGACTCGGAGCGGGAGGCGATGATCATGGTCGCCTCCGAGGAGTTCCGCCGGATCGAGGCGAACTGTTGGAGTGCCGAGGAGCGGCTGACCGACATGGACGCCGACGGGGTCGCTCTCCAGGTGGTCTCGCCGACGCCGGTCTTCTTCTCCTATGACATGCCTGGGATCGAGGCGGAGAAGGTGTGCCGCATCTTCAACGACCTCGCCCTGGAGATCTGCGAGCCGGGCGGAGGGCGGCTGCTGCCGTTCTGCCAAGTGCCGCTGCAGGACCCTGACGCGGCCTGCCGTGAGCTGGACCGGGCCGTGGCCGCTGGCCACGCCGGCGTCGAGATCGGCAACCACGTCGGCGACCGCGACTTGGACGACGAGGGCATCGTCACCTTCCTCCAGCACGCGGCCGACGCCGGGGTGCCGGTCTTCGTGCACCCATGGGACATGCCGTCCGGCCCGCGGCACGACCGATGGATGGCCCGCTGGCTCGCTGGGATGCCTGCCGAGACTCACCTGTCGATCATCTCGTTGATCCTCGGCGGCGTCTTCGACAAGGTGCCGGACTCGCTGCGGATCTGCTTTGCGCACGGCGGTGGCTCGTTCGCCTTTTGGCTGGGCCGGTTCGAGAACGCCTGGCACACGCGCAACGACGTCATCGGCGCATCCCAGCTGCCTCCTTCGGCGTATCTGGAGCGGTTCAGCGTGGACTCCGTTGTCTTCGAGTCGACCGCACTCCGCACCCTGGTCGACACGCTCGGCGCGTCGCAGGTGATCGTCGGCAGCGACTATCCCTACCCGCTGGGGGAGCGCCCGGCGGGAAAGGTGGTGCACCAAGCGGTCTTTCTGACGGATATGCAGCGCGAGCAGATTCTTAGCGAGAACGCCTTGCGATTTCTCGGTCGCTGACGCACGAGGGTCTCGCGCCGTCTCCGCCTCGGGACTTGACGCCATGCGTCGGTTCACGTCGCTCGGCCCGCCTTGCGGAGCGGTTGCCAGGCTCTGCACCTGCACCTGGTTGCTGCCGAAGGCACTGGAGCGACCTCCGCGCGTGCTGGGCCAGCGTGGCCGCTGGTGCCTGAAGCGAGGGCTGGGTGGGCCTGGGGGTCGATCGCGGGCGCGCCCGAACGGTCCGGTGACGACGACCGTCCGCCTCCCTGTTGGGCCGCATGACACGGCGTCGGTCCGATGCGTGTCCCGCTCGATCGAGCAGGCGAGCCATCCACGTCACACGCGACGCATCGCCCGTCTGAGAATCCGTTGGTGAGGGCAGGCTCCCTGGCGGGCCTTTGCATTGGACGATCCGTCCGGCCATTTCTTGGGGGCATGCTCGCGGATACTTTCCACCGGGCGGCGTAGATACGTCCTTCGCCTCATAGGTGGGTACGCAGGACGTACTTCTGGATCTTGCCGGTCGCGGTCTTGGGCAGTTGGTCGGTGATCACCACTTTCTTCGGCACCTTGAAGCCTGCCACCCTCTCCCGAGCGAACCCGATCAGCGCTGCCTCGTCACTCATGGCCCCCGGGCGGAGGACAACGAAGGCGGCCGGTACCTCGCCCCAATGGTCGTGGCTCATCGCCACGACAGCGACCTCGACGACATCAGGGTGAGCGGCGAGTGTCTGCTCGATCTCGATGCTCGCGATGTTCTCCCCGCCGGAGATGATGATGTCCTTGGAGCGATCACGCAGCTCGAGGTAGCCGTCGGGATGCATCACGGCCAGGTCCCCGGTGTAGAACCATCCGTCGCGGATCGCCTCTTGCGTCGCCTCGGGGTCACGGAAGTATCCCCGCATGACGTTGTTGCCGCGCAGGGCGACCTCCCCCACACTCGCGCCATCGGCCGGCACGTCGACGCCGTCCGAGCCGACGACGCGGGCGTATCCGCCCAGAATGTTGGCATTGCCCTGACGTGCCTTGAGACGTGCCTGCTCGGCCGCAGGCAGCTGCGACCATTCGGGATGCCAGTCGCACACAGCCGCAGGACCGTAGGTCTCGGTCAGACCATAGAGGTGGGTGACATCGATGTTGAGGTCGGCGAGCTTCGCCAGGAGGGCGGGGGACGGCGGGGCTCCTCCGGTGGCCACTCGCAGTGGGTGGTCGGCGGCGATCGGCGTGGCGAGCTGGTGGCCAGCCAGGCTGATCAGCACGGTGGGCGCAGCGTTGAGGTGGGTGATGCCCACCTCGCCGATCTGCTGCCAGATCCGGACCGGATCGATGACATCGAGGCACACGTGGGTGCCGCCGGCGGCCGTCACCGCCCAGGTGTAGGTCCACCCGTTGCAGTGGAACATCGGCAACGTCCACAAGAACACGCTGTCCATCGTCAGCCTGCTGTGCGCCACCATCGCGAGTGCCTGGAAGTACGCGCCCCGGTGTTCGTACATGACGCCCTTGGGGCGCCCGGTCGTGCCGCTGGTGTAGTTGATCGAGAGCAGGTCGTGCTCGTCGGCGACGGAGCGCATCGTGGGTGAGGCCCCTACGATCTCGCGCTCGTACTCTGCGGCACTCATCGTCGGCACGCCGAGCTCGAGGGCGACGTCCTCGAAGACCTCCTCGAACAGGAGCAGCCTGACCCCGGCATGTTCGAGAAGCGGCTGGAGCTCGCTGCGGCTGAGTCGATGGTTGAGCGGGACGAGCACGGCTCCGATGCCGGGGACCGAGTAGTGCGCCTCGAGCGCCATGAGGCAGTTGCGGGTGAGGGTGGCGACCCGGTCACCGGGCCGGATCCCGCGGGCCTCGAGTGCACCGCCGGCGCGCCGACAGCGGTCGGCGAACTGCGCGTACGTCAGTCGGACATCCTGGTCGATGACCGCCGTGCGATCGGCGTAGATCGTCTCCGCCCGGCTGAGGAAGTCCAGAGGCGTTGCCACTACATGCATGCCCTTCTTCTTTCTGATTTGATCCCGTGACGGGGTGGCGATTCACAGCTCATCCGGTGTGACCGAGGTAGGCCTCCCGGACCACGTCGTTGCCGATGAGATCCTTCGCGTCGCCGCTGAACCGGATGCTTCCGCGCTCGATCACATAGGCGCGGTCGGAGATCTCCAACGCCCGTTGGGCGTTCTGCTCGACCAGCAGCACCGTCGTGCCGAGCTCGCGGATCTGTGCGATCAGGTCGAAGACCTTCTGCGTCGCCAGCGGCGACAGGCCGAGGGACGGCTCGTCGAGCATGAGCAGCCGAGGTCGGCGCATCAAGCCCCGGCCCAGTGCCAGCATCTGTTGTTGGCCCCCGGAGAGACTGTAGGCCAACTGGCCGGCGCGCTCCTCGAGGATGGGGAAGAGCCCCTGGACACGTGCCAGCTCCTCATCGATGCCGCTTCGCCGCCCCCAGGCCCCGAGCAGCAGGTTCTCTCGGACGGTCAGGCGGGGGAACACATGCCGGCCCTCAGGCACGAGGACCAGACCGCGCCGAGCGATGCGGTCGGCCCGGAGCCTGTCTATCGCTTCGCCACGGAACCGGACCTCGCCCGAGGTGGGAGCCTGCAGCCCGGCGATGGACCGCAGCAGCGTGCTCTTCCCGGCCCCGTTGGCGCCGACCAGTGCGACGAGCTCACCCTCGCCCACCCTCAGCGAGACGCCGGTGAGCGCGCGCACGCCGCCGTAGTGCTTCGACAGCTTCATGACCTCGAGCAGATTGTGGGTCACCGTGTCGCTCCCAAGTAGGCGCCGACGACCCGAGGATGCTGCTGGACCTCGGCGGGGGAGCCCTCGGCGATCGTCACTCCGTGGTCGATCGCTGTCACTCTGTCCGATACCTTCATCAGCAGCGACATGTCGTGCTCGATCAAGGCGACGGCGATGCCGCAGTCGCGGATGGCGCGGATGAGCTGCTCGAGCTGAAGCGACTCCGTCGGGTTCATGCCCGCAGCGGGCTCGTCGAGCAGGAGCACATCGGGCCGACCCAGGAGCGAGCGCGCGATCTCGACGCGGCGCTGGTCGCCGTACGCCAGGGTGGTGGCGATGCGATCCCTCGCCTCGGCGAGTCCCACGAGCTCCAGAAGCGCGATCGTGCGAGCTGTCACGTCCTCCTCGACGGCGCGGAGGCGACGGGAACCGAACAGAACGGCCCGAGGGGAGACCGGATATTCGGCGTGCGCAGCCAACAGCACGTTCTCCAGGACGGTCTTGCCCGGTATCAGGCGAATGTTCTGGAAGGTGCGCGCGATGCCGGATCGGTTGATGGCGTCCGGCGGGCTTCCGACCTGATCGTCGCCGTGCAGGGTCACCGTGCCGCCATCGGGACGCTGCAGCCCCGACAGGATGTTCATCAGTGTCGTCTTGCCGGCGCCATTGGGCCCGATCACTCCGAGGACCTCGCCGGCACGCAGTTGCAGGGTGACACTCTCGAGCGCCCGCACGCCTCCGAAGGAGCAGCTGACGTCGGCCGCGTTCAGCACCACTGCCCCGATGCGAGCACGGTGTCGTGGTCTGAGGGCATCCGTCGCGACGCGGTCGGTGCGGTGGCGGACGCGGGCGGTCAGAGGAGCGATTCCGCGAGGTAGCAACCGTAGGCACAGGACGAGCAGGACTGCCAGGACCATCATGCGAGCCTCTGGGTGCGCTTGGACGACCGACAAGTCACCCGCCCACTCCTGCAGGACCACCCACAACACGGCTCCGACGACGGGTCCCCACTGGGTCCCAGCACCGCCGACGATCACCATGAGCAACAGCGTCATGTTGTCCTGGAGTTGGAAGTTGTCCGGGTTGATGAACTGCTGCATGTGGCCGTAGAAGGCGCCGATCAGTCCGCCGCACGCCGCGCCGGAGGCGTAGGCGAGCAACTTGTAGCGCCGTGGCGCGATTCCGACCGAAGCGGCCACGACCTCGTCCTCCCGAATGGCGATCCAGGCGCGGCCGACCGACGAGCGGGTCACACGTGAGATGGCGACCAGGACGACGATCGCGATGACGAGCGCCGCGTAGTAGAGCGAGGTCGGGGTGTCGAGGATGCGCCCCGGAAGCTCCGGAGGAGGGACGTTGGTGATGCCGAAGGGGCCGTTGGTCAGAGCGACCCAGTTGATCGCCAACTGACGTACGACCTCACCCAAGGCCAAGGTCATGATCGCCAGGTAATCGCTGCGGGCTCGCAGGGTCGGATATCCGAGTGCTGCGCCGCAGAGGGCTGCCACGAGCGCCGCTATTGGCAGGTCGATCAGCTCGAGCCACCACAACGATCCCCCCTCGAGGCCCGCATGGCCGATGGCGACCTTGACCGTGACGATGGAGGTGAAGTAGGCGCCGATCGCGAAGAAGGCGATGAATCCGAGGTCGAGGAGTCCGGTGTATCCGACGAGCAGGTTGAGGCCGGAGGCCAGCACGACGTAGACGAGCGTCGCCACGAGCACTCTGATCCAGCGATCCGATCCGACGACTGCCGGCACGAGGATCGCGACCGCCAGGACGAGGTACGGCGGCAACCAGCGAAGCCGACTTCGAATGGCCGAGCCATGACCGCGCAGCACGTCGACCGTGCTCACGCCTGTTCCATCGGCGCTCATGCTCGCTCCATCACGCGGATGCCGAGCAAGCCCTGGGGGCGCACCCACAGCACGATGCCGAGGACCAGGAAGGCGACGACGTCCTGGTAGGCCGAGCCGTTCGGCATGTAGGCCACCGCACAGGTCTCGACGAGGCCCAGAGCCACGCCGCCGACGAACGTTCCTCGGATGTTCCCTACACCGCCGACGACCGCAGCGACGATCCCTTTCAGTGCTGGGATCTGCCCCATCGAGGCGCTCACGAACTGATATTTCGTGGAGTAGAGGATCCCCGCCAGGGCCGCCAGCATGCTGGCGACCACGAAGGTGACCATGATGACGCGCTCGGTGTCGATGCCCATCAGTCGGGCGGTGGCCTGATCCTGAGCGGTGGCACGGATGCCGCGCCCGAGTGGGGTCTTGCCGATGAAGAGGTGGAGGCCGACCATGGTGGCCGCGCTGACCGCGAAGATCACCAGATCGATGTTCGCGACTCTCGCCTGGCCGATCGGGAACGAACCGCTCACCGGATTTCCGAACGCGGACTGATTGGCTCCGAACAGCAACTGGCCCAGGCCCTGGAGGAAGAACTGCGCCGCGAGCGATGCGGTCAGCAGGGTCAGGACAGGTGCCCGGCGCAGGGGACGGTAGGCCAACCTGTCCACGCAGACCCCGGCGATGCCTGCGACCAGGATCCCGACGGCCACGGCCGGGACGAATCCCAGATCCGGCAGGTCGAGCTGATGCCCGAGGACGTTGAGGCCGTCCACCCAGAACAGCACCGTGACGTAGGAGCCGATCATGAAGATGGCGCTGAAGGCGAAGTTCACCATGCCGAGCACGCTGTAGACCAGCGTGAACGCCACTCCTGTCAGGCCATAGATGCAGCCGAGCATCAGCGCATCGAGCAGATAGCTGAGTATCACGACTCGCCCTGTGCCTGGATGAACTGCCCGTGGCTGACCTTCACGAAGTAGATCTTCGCGATCCGGTCATGCTTGGAGTCGAACGAGTTCGCTCCGGTGATGCCGTCGGTCAGGCGCGTCTTCGGCAGCGCCGCCTCGATGCCGGCTCTGGTGTCGCCTCCGTCCTTGATCGCCCGCGCCACGAGTTGCAGGGCGTCGTAGCCCAGTGCGGCCGCGGACGTCGGCTCGTCGCCGAATTCGTGTCGGTAGGCAGCGACGAACTTCTGCACCGTCGCAGTCTGGATGGAGGGCACGAAGGTGCCGTAGGCCATCATGCCCTCCACCGCGGGGCCACCCAGCTTCATCAGCTCGTTGGCGAGGCTTCCATCGATGCCGAGCAGCTGGCCTTCGAACCCGGCGGCGCGCGCCTGCTGGGCAATCTTGGCTGCCTCCGTGTAGAACCCGCCGACGTACAGCGCGTCGGCTCCGGATCCCATCGCCGAGGCGATCTGGCTCTGGAAGGCCGTTGTTCCGACCTGGTAGGCCGCCTTGTAGGTCACCTCGCCACCGGACGCCTCGACACCCTTGATGAAGGCGGTGGCTGCCCCCGATCCGTAGTCATCCTGCTGGTAGAGGACGGCGATCTTCTTCAGCCCGAGAGTGCTCGCTGCGTAGTCCCCGTACTGCAGGCCCTGGGCCGCATCGGTCGGGACGTTACGGAAGAAGTAGGGCGAGATCCCGCTGAGCTTCGGGCTGGTCACCGAGGAGGCGACGACGGGAAGCTTGCACTGGTTCACCACCGGGATCGAGGCCAGAGCCACGCTGGAGAAGGAATAGCCGAGGACGGCCTTCACAGAGCCGTCGTCACAGAGCTTCTGAGCCACCACCGGCCCGTTGCTGGGCTTTCCTTGGTCGTCCTCGATCTTCAGCCGCAGCTTCTTGCCGTCCAGGCCGCCGGCCCTGTTGATGTCATCGATCGCCAGTTGGGCGCCGTTGCGGACATTGACTCCATAGCTGGCGAAGTCACCCGTCAGCGTGGCGGTGAAGCCGAGGACGATCTGGTTGCCTGAGCCGGACCCTCCTCCCGTCGAGGCGGAATCGGAGCCGCTCGAACATCCCGAGAGGGCGGATGTCGCCAGAGCCGTGACGGACAGAGCAATGGCGGTGATGCGGGACTTGCTCATTGGATCTCCTTGGATGGTCGAAGCGGCGAACCGCGTGCGGGAGTGCCCGAGATCGCGCGACGTCGTGCGTCGTGCGAGAAGAGGTCAGCCGGAGCGACTGGGCCGACTGTGGTCCTTGCGCTCGCCTGCGCAAGGAGCGTGACTAGGCGAGCTTCCCGAAGTTGCTGCGATGGAAGACGAGGGGCTGGCCACCGCCCTCGGCGACGGCGTGGAGCCTCAGCAGCACGATGACGTGGTCGCCGGCCTCCAGCTCTCGGTCGATCGTGCAGTCGAACTGGGCGACACCGTCCGCAAGCGTCACCGCCCCGTCGTCAGTGACCCGAACGACGACGTCCCGGAACCTGTCTTCGACGGCGCCGGAGAGCTGTCGGCACAGATCACCTTGGTGTTCGGCCAGGACTGTGACCCCCAGATGCGCCGCGCGACGCAGATCAGGCCACGTCTTGGAGGCCTTCGCGATCGAGAACGAGACGAGGGGCGGGTCGAGTGAGACCGACGTGAAGGAGGATGCCGCCAAGCCGACGAGCGCCCCGTCGATATGGGCAGCGACGGCAACGACGCCGGTCGGGAAGACTCCGAAAGCATCGCGTAGCTGCCGCGCTCCAAGGCTCGGGGATTCCGAACGCATCGTGCTCATGCTCCGTTCGCCTTTGCATAGTCGACGACGAGCTCCGTCACGCCCTCGAGGGCGGCATGTCCGATCGTTTCGGACATGCCGGCGGGAGTGCCGAGGACTCCGTTGTGCGAGACCGCATCGATCCCTTCGAGAAATGCCCTGTCGAGGAACTCCTCGTCGACGGTGCCGCGGTAGCCGGCGACAGCACGGTCGGCGCGCACCTTCTCTGGGTGAAGGGCCAACATGACCGACGTCTCGACGACATCGGCGTGGCCGCCGACATGCGCTCCCACTCCCGATACCGAGTCAGCCGCCGCGCGCCAGGCGTCAAGAACCGCTGCACTCTCGCCGTAGACCAGCACGTGGAGGCGAGGACCGACGGCGGCGACGAGACGTGGCGCAAACTGGCGCATGATGGGGTAGTTGCCGATATGGCCCGAGAAGAGAAGGACTCTGTGGAAGCCGTGTGCGGCCAGATGGGCGCAGTAGTCGAGGCAGACAGCCTCGAGGGTCGAGGCACGCAGCGACAGCGTGCCGGGAAAGCCGAGATGGTGGGGTGAGTGGCCGACCCTGACCGTGGGCAGGACCAAGGCGTCGCCGAGCCGCCGAGCGATCCTGATGGCGAGGGCATCCGCGTGGTCGCTGTCCACAGACAGGGGCAGGTGGGGCCCGTGTTGCTCGATGGCGGCCAGAGGAAGGATCGCCGTACGGAAGCCGGCGGCGATGGCCTCGGCGATCTCGGGACTGGTGAGCGCTTCGATTCGAAGCTCGTCATTGTGTGTCATCCCAGCCGCCGTGTCAGTTCGCGGGGCTGTCGGGAAGCCGTACGTGCCGAGCGAACTCATCCTGCTCGACGGCGTCGTACATGTCGTCGATGACCTCCTTGAACGACGTCAGGATGCTGGCTCGCCGGATCGTCCCCTTGAGGGTCAGCTCGCCCTTCGCGAGCGAGAGTGCGCGCGGCGGGACCCGGAAGTCCTTGACCTGGACAGGGCGTGCCAGGTCCGCATTGATCGCAGCGATCCAGGACTGCAGACCTCGTGCGAGGGCTGCGTCGCCGAGTGCCGCCGCGTCCTCGGAGGGCCAGATCAGGGCGGTGAGATACTTGCGACCGTCTCCGACGACCACCGCTTCTTCGATGAGCGGACTGGCTTTGAGGCGTACTTCGATCGGCTGCGGGCTGATGGTCTTGCCGCCCGTCGTGATCACGACGTCTTTCGCCCGACCGATGAGCTTGACTTCACCGGCATCGTCGATCTCGACGAGGTCGCCGGTGTGGTACCACCCCTCGTCCATGACCTCGGAGGCGGCCTCGGGATCGTTCCAGTAGCCTGCGAAGAGCAGCGGGGCCTTGACCAGGAGCTCACCGTCATCGGTCACCTTGATCGCCCACCGAGGGTCAGGAACGCTCTTGCCCACCGTCCCTGGCGGAGGGAACGACCGATCCCACTGCACCAGGACGGCGCCGCAGGTCTCAGTGGTGCCATAGAGCTCACGCAGATCCAAGCCCCACACCTGCCAGAGCGCGTGGACCTCGGGGGTCATGGCTCCCGAGGCTGTCCATGCGACCGTGATGCGGTCCATCCCGACCTTGCGACGAAGGGGGAGGAAGACGCACCGGAGCGCGATCTTGTACGGAGCTCTCAGGTGCCACGGGATATCGCCTGCCTGCCAGCGCCGCGCCGCGACCAGTCGGCCGAGCTTCATGGCGACGCGGTACGCCGCACGGAACAGTGCGGGCGAAGCTTTGAGCTCTGCGAGCGCCTCGCTGAGAAGCTTCTCGTGCATCCGAGGAGGCCAGACCACAGCCGTGGGGCGGACGCCGACGAGTGCCTGGCTGCGCTGGTCCATCCGGCAGAAGGTGATCACCAGGCGGGTCATGATGGGCACGTACACCCCCACCAAGGCCGGTGCCACGTGCGAGAGACCCAAGAACCCGACCAGATCGTGCCGGACCGTCGCGACCTCGGGGTAGTGCGTTCCGAACGAGAGCACCGAGTACTGCAGCGTGCGGTGGGTGTGGACGACACCCTTGGGTGCGCCCGTGGAGCCTGAGGTGTAGAACAACGCAGCCGGCTGGTCGATCTCACCCAGGTCTACCAGCTCATCGAACAGCCACGGTTCGCTCTCGGCCAACCCGCGCCCGACCTCTCGGAGGGCCGTCCAGGTTCGCGATGTCACCTCTGCCGGGAGGCCGCTCGGCTCGACGTCGAAGCCAATCACCGCACGAAGGGCAGGAAGCGACCCGACGACGTCGGCGACTTTGGCGATGTCATCGGCGCTCTCCGCGACGACCACCCTCGTCTCGCTGTGCTCAAGTGCCTGCTTGGTCTCGACAACGGAGCTGGTGGGATACAGCCCGACGGGGATCCCGCCCGCCGACAGGATGCCCAGAGCGGTCACCACCCACTCGGGGCGCGCCGGCGACATGATCGCCACTCGCTCCCCGGGCACCACGCCGAGCGCGTGGAGGCCGAGCGCGACCTCGCGAACGCCCTCGGCGTACTCACCCCAGGTGGTGGGAACAGCTCGGACGCCGTCCCAGAGACTGAAGGCGACCTCGTCAGGCTCGGCCTGGGCGCGTGCGCGCAGCATCTGGGGGAAGGTCTGCTCGACGGCTTCGAACCTGGCGGTGCTGAACAAGGCAGGCGCGAAGCGGCCATGCGTGATCGCGGGAGCACGTGGAGGTGTGAGAGCCATGATCAGGCCTCCTGTTCCGCGTGCGAGTCCCACCACGGTGGGTGGACCTGGGACCATACGTTCATGCTGAAGAAGCCTCCTGTCGTGAAGCTCCAGGTGAGGTGTGCGACGGAGTCGACGGCTTCACCTTCGGTGATCGGCTCCAACGCTCGCGCAGGCTGCGTGCGACGGGGTCGTCGAAGTAGGCGGCGACCTGGCGAAGGGTCAACCCCGACCAGCGCTCGTCGTCTGCCTCACTGATGTTGTTGACGGCTCGTTTGAGAGCCGCGTAGAGAACGGGCGCCTTTCCGCCCTCCGCCTGTGCCCGGCTGACGGCCTCTGCCACCAGCCGGTCTGGCTCGACGACAGTGTCCACGAGTCCAAGCGTCGTGGCCTGCTCCGCGCCGATGAGGTCACCGCTCAAGAGCAGCTCCCGTGCGGCCCTCATCCCGATCACGCGGATGACGCGGGCGATGCCCTTCTCCGCTGGCAGGAGTCCGTGTCGGATCTCAGGAAAGCCGAACCGTGCGTGCGGCGCTGCCAGGACGACGTCTGCGAAGGAGGCTAGCTCGACTCCGCCGCCGACGCAGAAGCCGTTGACGGCCGCGACGACGGGACGGGGATAGCGGTCCATCGCGACGAGCATCGCGTGGAAGTCGCGCATCCTGCCGTCGATCTCGCTCCGACCGACGCCCTCCAGCTCCTTGATGTCGCCGCCCGCGCTGTAGAAGCGACCGCCGGCGCCGGTGATCACCACCGGAGGCGGATCCTCGCGCTCTGCGATTTGAAGGAAGATCTCCCCGATGCGACGCACCGCCGACCGGTTCATCGCATTCGCGGGTGGCCGGTCAAGGGTGACCATCAGGATCCCGTCCCGATCCGCCGTGCGAACCCCTCCACCCTCATCTGATGGTTCTGGCATGTGGCCGAGTCCCCTCTACTCGTGCGTGGCCGGGACGAGGACCGACCGGCCCTCGCCGCGCGCGGAGGGATACTGCGGCGCCCGACTCTCGCGGAACGCCTGCCTGGCCTCCCGATAGTCCGCACTGGCGAAGCCGATCGTCTCGAGTGCGGCGGAGAGCTCGTGCTGAGGCAGAGCGTTGGTCAGCCAGCCCGTGTTCAACGAGCGTTTGGTCCAACCGATGGCCTGCTGCGACCCGAGGGCCAGCTCGGTGGCGATCTCCAGCGCCCGGTCCAGGACCCGCTCCTTCGGCTCGACCAGACTGACCAGGCCGATGCGCTCCGCCTCGAGGCCCGTCAGCTTCGCCGAGGTCAGCTGGTAGTACTTCGCCTTCGCCATGCCGACCAGCAGCGGCCAGATGAGTGAGGAGTGGTCGCCGGCGACGACACCAACCCTCGTGTGCCCGTCGGACAAGGTGGCGTCCTCGGCAGCGACGCTGATGTCGGCGAGGAGCGCCATCGACAGGCCCCAGCCGACCGCCGGGCCGTTGATGGCGGAGATGACTGGCTTGTCCATGTTCAGGAGGGTCATGATCCGTCGGCGTTCGGTCTCACCCAACGCGATCGCCTCGTCGAACGTGGGATCCGGCTGGCGCACGTCCATGCCGGTGCAGAAGCCACGTCCAGCGCCGGTGACCACGACCACGCGTGTCGCGGGGTCACGCTCGACATCGACCCAGACATCGGACATCGCCTTGAACATAGGCATCGTGAGGGCATTGAGCCTATCGGGACGGTTGATCGTGATGAGAAGGACGCCGTGCGGCCGCCGCTCGATCAGGATCTCGTGTGGATACTTCGCGAAGATGTCGTCGGGATGCAAGTCGTTCATCTGTTCTGTCCGATCGTGATGGTGTCGCGCGGCCTGTCCGCTGACGCTTCGAGGGCCGCGATCTCGGCGTAGTGCGCGGGCCGCGCTTCGCGGATGTCGGCGAGCACCTTCTCGGAGGAGCGCACGACCGACCGCGGGTTCTTGAAGGTCGGAATGACGTACTTTCCGAACAGCTCGATCGACTTCATCAGCTCCTGGTGCGGCAGTCCGTCGATGCGCATGGTGATGGCATCGACGCCGGCGTCGGCGAAGCGCTTCACTTGTGCGATGCAGGCCTCAGGATCGCCGACGATGAACCCGGCCGACTCCTCCAGCATGTAGCGCTGATCGCTGAAGTCGATCTCGTTCACCGCACCGAGGTAGGCGTAGTCGCTGGAGAGCTTCGCAAGCCGGGCGTAGGCATCGGTCGACAATGCGACGGTCTCGGTCAGCGTCGAGGCCCACTGTCGAGCCTCCTCGTTCGTCTCGGCGCAATGCATGCCCCCCGAGACCGCCACGACCTTCTGCGCCTGGACGGGGAAGACATGCTCGGCCGCAAGAAGCTCCTCGTCGTAGATGTCGAGAAGGCTCTGCAGGAAGTCGAAACCCAGGTAGTGACCGCCCATGATGGCTCCGATGCCCAGCTGCGCAGCAGAGCGCACCGACTCCGGGCTGCCGGTCGCCATCAGAATCGGTGGGTAGGGCTGCTGGACATGCTTGGGCACCAAGCTGCGCGGCGGGATCTTGTAGTGCTCCCCGGCGAAGGAGAACAGGTCGCTGGACATGGCGCGTCGGATGACCTCGATGCCCTCGAGGAGCTGCGCCTTGTTCTCACTCGGAGAGACCTCGAATGCTCGCAGGGCGAGCGTCGTGTTCCCGCGGCCCACGCCGAGGGCCACCCGACCGTTGGACAGGATGTCCTCGGTCGCCAGCCGCTCGGCGACCCGCAGCGCATGGTTGATCCGCGTCGGCAGGAGCGTGACCAGGTGGATGAACTGGATCCGGCTGGTCAAGGCCATGAGATAGGGGTAAAGCACCTCCGGTGCCGAGGTCGACGCAGTGCCGATCGCCACGTGCTGCTCGGAGGTCCCGAAGGCATCGAACCCGACCGACTCAGCAAGAAGGACCTCGTCGATGAGCTCGCGGTAACGCTGCTCGTGTGTGTGACCTGGAGCGGTCTCACCCTCGCTCATGAAGATGAATCGCATCTCTGTACCGCTTTCTTGGTTGTTAATACGGATTAACGTAGATCGTGATTCGGCACACGTCAAGGGCCCGGCTCCAACCGTGGTGTGGACCTTACGCGGGCAAATTGATGTTAATCGAGATTAACTGCTGGCGCGACTGCGGGTGACTGAGTCGTGCACGCCGTCACCTACGGGCGGCCACCAGCGGCAGTGCGACACCGGAACGACGGGGGACCGACAAGTAGGGTGGGCCTGATGAGCACGAAGCAGGTGCCGGAGAAGAGCCCGGCCAACACGGCGCGTCGCGATCAGCTGATCGCCGTCGCGGCGGACCTCTTCCTGAAACATTCCTACGACGCCGTCACGGTAGAGATGATCGCCGCGGGCGCGGGCATCTCCGGACCGGGGCTCTACCGGCACTTCCCCAACAAGCAGGCCCTGCTCATTGCCGTGCTGGAAACACCTCTGCAGTCTGTGCACAGCGCCGCTCGTAGGATCGCGGAGACCAGCGCCAACCCCGAAGATGCCCTTGTCGGAATGGTCGAGTCGCACATACGTCTCAGTCTTGACGGCGTGCCCAGCCCCCTCATCCTCACGAAGAACGAACTCGCCCTGCCGGAGGCCGACCGTCGACGCATACGTCGAGAAATGGCGATGTACGCCGAGGAGTGGGTCTCGGTCGTCGCTGCCCTGAGACCAGATCTCTCAGAGCCAGAGGCGAGGCTCCTCACGCATGCGGTCTTCGGGATGCTCAACACCGCAGCGACCCTCCAGAAGGGTCTTGACTCCGAGTCGGTCGTGTCGACGATGCGCCAAGCCGCGCTGGACGCGCTGCTCGGGGCCCGAACCGGCCCACGCGGCCGGTAGAACGCGGCTCGACGAGGCGCACACGAGCGAGCCCGTGGGGGCGATCTGCGCCCAGCACCCGCCCTCGGGTTCGGTCCGCTGCCGTGCCGACGCCGCCGGGCTCGGTGTGCGGACGGCGTGGCGAGGGCAGCCAACGCGAACGACGGCCCGGGCGTTGGCGGCCGACGCCCTCGGCTCGTGCCGGGCGCAGAGCCTGACCCCGCAGCTTGTTCGCCAGCGGCGCCGAGCCTGGCAGGAGGCCGGCAGCAGTCTCGCCGTCCGCTCCGGTCGGTTCCGGACCCTGCAGGCCTGCCTGTCCTGGGCGTACAACGAACGCCTCATCGACCCCCAGCCGCTGCGGCTGATGCGCGGTCCCGCACGCGCCGAGCCCCGGCGCCCCCCGAGCCGTCGAGGAGGTGCAGGCCCTGCTCGTCACCGCCGCAGGTCGGAATCCTGGGGCTCGGGGTGGTCGTAGAACGCGCAGTCGTCGTACGTAGCCCCGCGCATGGTGCCGCCATCGCGGTCCGTCAGATGGCACACCTGGCCCTCAGCTACGGCCACCGCCTCGTAGATGGTGCGCGGACGCAGGTCGGTTCCTCGCCGACGTCAAGAGCCGCCTCGAGCGAGGGCAATTCGATGTCTGAGCGGCACCCCGCGGTCCTGTGCAAAGGCGCGCCGACGACTGGCGACCGGCAAATCGCCGATGCCTCGAGGCAGAGGGGAAGCGCGTTCGACTACAGGCGTCCGCGGCGTGCGCTGCAGAAGCGGCCCCGACGGCATGCAGGTGGTTGAGCCCCGGGCACGTAACACTCACGAGGAGCAAGCGGCATGAATACCAAGGAACGATGGTTGCCGACGTCCAGGTCCCGACCGGTGACTGGCGTGTCGACAACTGAAGCGACGACGTCAGTGCCCGGCCAGGCGCCGCGACACCACGTGGGCGGTCTGCGACACGGCGCGCGCCAGGTCACCGCCGTCCGCCTCGCCGATCGGATAGGTGACGGCGATGCCGGCGACGGGGTGTCCGTTGTGGTCGAGCACGGCTGCGGCGACGCTGGCCAGGCCCGCGGTCACCTCGCCGTCCTCGACGGCGTACCCGCGTCGCCTCGTCTCCGCGAGCAGAGACCGTAGCGCAGTGGGCGACTGGGGTCCGCGTCCGGTGCGGTCGGCGAACGAGGTGCGATCGGGATAGATGGCCGTCACCTGGGCTCCGGGCAACTGGGCCAGCATGGCGCGCCCGCTGGCGGTCAGGTGGGAGGGGAGCCGCACGCCGACGTCCGTCACCAGCGGTGGTCGTCCGGGTGCACGATCTTCGAGGATGTAGAGCACGTCCCGCCCGTGCAGCACGGCGAGGTGGGCGTTGTGTCCGGTCTGGTCGACGAGCTGGGCGAGCGGTCGTCGCGCGAGCCGCTGCAGTGGCTCCTGCCGCACGTATCCACTGCCGACCTCGAAGGCCGCGACCCCGAGACCGTACGTGTGCTCGTCGACCAGATGGGTGACGAAGCCTTCCTCGATCATCGCGTTGATCAGGTGATAGGCGCTGCTGCGCGGCAGGTCGCACGCGCGTGTGATCGCCTCGAGTGCAACGGGGTCAGCCTGCGTGGCCAGATAGCGCAGCACCCGCAAGGTCTTCGTCGCTGCTGGGACCTGGCTCACGTCACTCCCACAAAAGTCTCGGATCCGAGACGAATACTAGCGCGACGGGGTCGCCGCGTGGCGGTCGAGCCACTTCAATGAAGGCATGGAATCTGTTGTTGTCGGCTGCGGCCCTGTCTCGTTCGAGGACGTCGTGGCGGTGGCTCGCCATGGCGCGGGCGTGAGTCTGTCCCCGGAGGCCGTCGAGGCGATCGGGAAGGCCCGCGCCGTCATCGAGGACCTCGCGGCTTCGCCGACGCCGCACTACGGCGTCTCCACCGGGTTCGGGGCGTTGGCCACCCGTCACATCGCCCCCGAGCTCCGCGCCCAGCTGCAGCGCTCGTTGGTGCGCTCGCATGCGGCCGGCAGCGGTCCCGAGGTCGAGCGCGAGGTCGTCCGGGCGCTGATGCTGCTCCGGCTGTCCACGCTGGCCACCGGCCATACTGGCGTGCGTCTGGAGACGGCCGAGCTGCTGGCGGCGCTGCTGACCTACGGCATCACTCCCGTTGTCCACGAGTACGGCTCGCTCGGTTGCTCGGGCGACCTAGCACCCCTCGCCCACTGCGCGCTCGCGCTGATGGGGGAGGGTCCGGTGCGCCTGCACGACGGCACGCTGACGACGGCGGGTGCGGCACTTGCCGCGGCCGGCCTCGAGCCGATCGAGCTGCAGGAGAAGGAGGGCCTTGCTCTGATCAACGGCACGGACGGCATGCTCGGCATGCTGGTGCTGGCGATCGACGACCTCACCGAGCTGCTGAGGGTCGCCGACATCAGCGCCGCGATGTCGGTCGAGGGCCAGCTCGGCACCGATCGCGTCTTCGCTCCCGAGCTGCAGGCGATCCGCCCGCACCCCGGCCAGGGCCTCTCGGCCGCCAACCTGGTCGCGATCCTGCGCGACTCCGGCGTGGTCGCCTCCCACCGGGGTCCTGACTGCAACCGCGTGCAGGACGCCTACTCCCTGCGCTGCTCGCCCCAGGTGCACGGCGCCGCCCGCGACACCGTGGCCCATGCGGCCACCGTCGCCGGCCGCGAGCTTGCCTCCGCCGTCGACAACCCGGTCGTCCTGGCAGAGGAGAGCCGGGTCGAGTCCAACGGCAACTTCCACGGAGCGCCCGTCGCCTACGTGCTCGACTTCTTGGCCATCGTGGCCGCCGACGTCGCCTCGATCGCCGAGCGCCGTACCGACCGCTTCCTCGACAAGGCGCGCAACCACGGCCTGCCGCCGTTCCTCGCCGACGACCCTGGCGTCGACTCCGGCTTGATGATCGCGCAGTACACCCAGGCCGCGATCGTCTCCGAGCTCAAGCGCCTCGCCGCGCCGGCCTCGGTCGACTCCATCCCGTCGAGCGCGATGCAGGAGGACCACGTCTCGATGGGCTGGTCCGCGGCCCGCAAGCTGCGTCGCTCGGTCGACGGCCTGAGCCGAGTGCTGGCCGTGGAGCTGATGACGGCCGCCCGGGCGCTGGACCTGCGCGCACCGCTCGAGCCCAGCCCGGCCACCGGCGCGGTCGTGAAGCTGCTGCGTGACGCCGGTGTCGGTGGTCCGGGCACCGACCGCTTCCTCGCCCCCGAGATCGACGCCACCCACCAGCTCGTCGTCGGCCGTGCCGTCACGGCCGCGGTCTCGAACGTGATCGGAGAACTGGCATGACCAATGAGCACAAGACCGTCGGGCAGGACAACCCTCGTCTTCCCATCCAGGCCGCGACTGGACCTGCGCTGACCGCGAAGTCGTGGCAGACCGAGGCCCCGCTGCGGATGCTGATGAACAACCTCGACCCCGAGAACGCCGAACGTCCCGAGGACCTGGTCGTCTACGGCGGCACCGGCAAGGCCGCCCGCAACTGGGAGGCGTACGACGCACTCGTCCGCACCCTGCGCGCCCTCGAGCCCGACGAGACCATGCTCGTGCAGTCCGGGAAGCCCGTGGGCGTCATGCGCACCCACGAGTGGGCGCCCCGCGTGCTGATCGCCAACTCGAACCTGGTCGGCGACTGGGCGAACTGGGAGGAGTTCCGCCGACTGGAGGAGCTCGGCCTGACGATGTACGGCCAGATGACCGCCGGCTCCTGGATCTACATCGGCACCCAGGGCATCCTCCAGGGCACCTTCGAGACCTTCGCGGCGGTCGCCGACAAGAGGTTCGGGGGCAGTCTGGCCGGCACGATCACCCTGACCGCCGGCCTCGGCGGCATGGGCGGCGCCCAGCCGCTGGCGGTGACGATGAACGACGGCGTCGCGATCTGCGTCGACGTCGACCAGAGCAGGATCACGCGTCGGATCGAGCACCGCTACCTCGACATTCAGGCGGACGACCTCGATCACGCCCTCGAGCTCGCCGTCGCTGCCCGTGACGAGAAGCGTGGCTTGTCCATCGGTCTGCTGGGCAACGCCGCCGAGATCTTCCCGAAGCTGCGGGAGATGAAGGCGCCGATCGACATCGTCACCGACCAGACCTCGGCCCACGACCCGTTGTCCTACCTGCCGGTCGGGGTGCCGTTCGAGGAGTGGCACCAGCGCGCCGAGCGCGATCCGGGGGGCTTCACCAAGGAGGCTCAGGCCTCGATGGCCGTGCACGTGCGGGCCATGGTGGAGTTCCAGGACGCCGGTGCCGAGGTCTTCGACTACGGCAACTCGATCCGCGACGAGGCCCGCAAGGGCGGTTACGACCGCGCCTTCGAGTTCCCCGGCTTCGTCCCGGCCTACATCCGACCGCTGTTCTGCGAGGGCAAGGGCCCGTTCCGGTGGGCCGCACTGTCCGGCGACCCCGCGGACATCGCCGCCACGGACAAGGCGATCCTCGAGCTCTTCCCCGACAACGAGCGGCTGCGCAAGTGGATCACCATGGCGCAGGAGCGCGTGCACTTCCAGGGCCTACCGGCTCGGATCTGCTGGCTCGGGTACGGCGAGCGTCACCTCGCGGGCCTGAAGTTCAACGAGATGGTCAAGAGCGGCGAGCTCAAGGCGCCGATCGTGATCGGCCGCGATCACCTCGACTGCGGCTCCGTCGCCTCGCCCTACCGCGAGACCGAGGCGATGCTCGACGGCTCCGACGCGATCGCGGACTGGGCGCTGCTCAACGCCCTGGTCAACACGGCCTCGGGTGCCACCTGGGTCTCGATCCACCACGGCGGCGGGGTCGGCATGGGTCGCTCCATCCACGCCGGCCAGGTCACCGTCGCCGACGGCACCGACCTTGCTGCCGAGAAGATCGAGCGGGTGCTCACCAACGACCCCGGCATGGGTGTCATCCGCCATGTCGACGCGGGCTACGACCGCGCCGTGGAGGTTGCCGCCGAGCGCGGCGTCGCCATCCCGATGCAGCACCGTCCGATGCAGGAGGTCTGATCCGGTGGACCAGGTTGCCGACTTCGAGCAGATGTGGCGTGACCTCGCGCCCATCGGGCGCTCGGCGTCCTCGGGGGGCTACTTCCGTCAGCCCTGGCTCGATGCCGAGCTCGAGCTTCGCGCGTGGTTCCGCGAGCAGGCGACCGCACGGGGGCTGGAGACCGCGGAGGACCCGTTCGGCAACCTGGTCGCGTGGTGGGGCCCGGAGGCCGCGGCGGGCAAGGTGCTCACCGGCTCCCACCTCGACTCCGTCCTCGACGGCGGAGCCTACGACGGCCCGCTCGGCGTCGTCTCCTCCTTCGCTGCCGTCGACCTGATGCGCGACCGCGGTGTCCGTCCGACCCGCCGCCTCGGGATCGCAGCATTCGTCGAGGAGGAGGGCTCTCGCTTCGGTCGCGCATGCCTGGGCTCTCGTCTCGCCGTGGGCGCCACCAGCTGGCTCGACGCCCGCGAGCTCACCGACCGTGACGGCGTACGCCTGGGCGATGTCGTCGCGGGCGGCGAGTCCACACTGCTCGAGGGCGTCGACACCTATGTCGAGCTCCATGTCGAGCAGGGTCGCGGCCTCGTCGACCGCGACGCGGCCGTCGGCGTCGGCAGCGCCATCTGGCCGCACGGACGCTTCCGCTTCGACGTCGCCGGCCGAGCCGACCATGCGGGCACCACGCGTATGGAGGATCGGCACGACCCCATGCTGACCTTCGCGATGACGGCCCTGGCCGCCAGCAAGCAGGCCCGACTCCTCGGGCAGCGCGCCACGTTCGGTCGGATCGACGTGCGACCCAATGGCACCAACGCCGTGCCTTCCCACGTCACGGCCTGGCTCGACGCACGTGCCGAGTCGGACGCCGCCCTCTCGAGGCTTCTCGAGGCGATCGAGCGGCAGGCGGCCGATCGGGCCGCGCGCGACGGCACCACGTTGACGGTGACGCCGGAGTCCGTGAGTGGCACGGTCACCTTCGACGGCCCCTTGCGCGACGAGCTGTCCAGACGGCTCGGAAACCTCCCGGTCCTGCCGACCCAGGCCGGTCACGACGCCGGCATCCTGCAGGAAGCGGGGATCCGCACGGCGATGCTGTTCGTCCGCAACCCGACGGGTGTCTCCCACTCTTCCGAGGAGACGGCCGCGACCGCCGACTGTCTCGCCGGAGTCGAGGCCCTGGCAGACACGCTGACCGAGTTGGTGGAGGGCCAGCCATGACCGCGTACCTCCTCGAGCGCGCTTGGGTCGATGGGCGGGTGCGCGACGCCGTGCGCGTCGACATCGAGGATGGCCGGTTCACCCACGTCGAACCGGACTTCGAGAGCGCCGCGCTTCCTGGCCTCACCTTGCCCGGCCTGACCCTGCCCGGTCTCGCCAACACCCACAGCCATGCCTTCCACCGAGCTCTGCGTGGGCGCACCCAGACAGGCCGCGGCACCTTCTGGACCTGGCGCGACCAGATGTACGCCGTGGCGGGGCGCCTTGACCCCGACACCTACTACGAGCTCGCGAAGGCGACCTACGCCGAGATGCTCGCCGCCGGCTTCACCGCGGTCGGCGAGTTCCACTACCTGCACCACCGGCCCAATGGCGCGCCGTACGTCGACGTGAACGCGATGGGACATGCACTGCTCGAGGCAGCCTCCGATGTCGGGATCCGCCTGACGCTCCTCGACACGCTCTATCTCTCGAGCGGGTTCGGCGCACCACCTGAGGGTGTGCAGCGGCGCTTCGACGACCACACCGCCGAGGAGTGGCAACGGCGGGTGGCCGCCCTGACCGAACAGGCTGATGGCCCTCAGGCCCGCGTCGGCGTCGCTGCGCACTCGGTGCGGGCCGTCCCCGCCGAGGCTCTCAAGGCGCTCGCGCCCCACGCGGAGGCCGGCGTCCCGGTCCACGTGCACCTCTCCGAGCAGGTCAAGGAGAACGACGACTGCCGGGCGGCGTACGGCGTCACCCCCACACGCCTTCTCGCCGACCACGGCGTCCTCGGGCCGACCACGAGTGCCGTGCACGCGACCCACCTGACGGACGAGGACGTCCGGCTGCTCGGCGAGGCGCGGGCCTATGCCGCGTTCTGTCCCACCACCGAGCGCGACCTGGGCGACGGCATCGGTCCGAGCCGCTCGCTGCGCGATGCCGGCGCCCGGCTGACGCTCGGCTCGGACAGCCACGCGATCATCGACCCCTTCGAGGAGATGCGGGCACTCGAGCTCCATGAGCGCCTGGCTTCCCAAGAACGTGGACATTGGAGCGCCGCCGAGCTGCTCGTCGCGGCCACCACGGACGGGCACGCGAGCCTCGGCTTCGCCGACGCTGGAGCCATCGCCGTCGGCCAGCGTGCCGACCTGGTCACCCTCGATCTTGCCTCGCCCCGGACGGCCGCGACCGGACGCGACGAGCACACGGCCGTGTTCGCCGCCAGCGCCGCAGACGTCACCCATGTCGTCGTGGACGGGCGGGTCGTCTTCGACGGCGACCACGAACAGGTCGGGCATCAGCTCGACTCCGCCATCGGAAAGGTCTGGGCATGAGTCTGCTCATCACCAACATCGGCGAGCTCGTGACCAACGACCCGACCGCCGACGACCTCCTCGGCATCCGCAACGAGGCAGCGATCGTCCTCGACCACGACATGGTCGTCTGGGTCGGGTCGGCTGCCGAGGCACCCGCCGCCGATGAGTCGATCGACGTCGAGGGCCGAGCCGTGCTTCCGGGATTCGTCGACAGCCACAGCCATCTGGTCTTCGCCGGAGACCGATCCCAGGAGTTCCAGGCGCGGATGTCGGGGCAGCCCTACTCAGCGGGCGGCATCCGGGCCACCGTCGCCGCCACCCGTGCTGCGAGCGACGAGGAGCTCGCCGCGGGCGTCGCCCGCCATGTCGAGGAGATGCGGCGGCAGGGCACGACGACGGTCGAGATCAAGTCCGGCTACGGCCTCACCGTCCAGGACGAGGCGCGAGCCCTGCGCATCGCTCGCGAGTTCACCCACGAGACCACGTTCCTCGGCGCCCACGTCGTCCCACCGGAGTACGCCGACGATCCGGCCGGCTACGTCGACCTGGTGACCGGCCCGATGCTCGAGGCCGTCGCTCCGCACGCCCGTTGGATCGACGTGTTCTGCGAGCGCGGCGCCTTCGACGCCGATCAAGCACGGACCATCCTGAAGGCCGGCGACGCCGGGGGTCTGCGCGGTCGGTTGCACGCCAACCAGCTGGGCCACGGTCCCGGCGTACAGCTGGCCGCCGAGCTCGGCCTGACCGCCGTCGACCACTGCACCTACCTGACCGACGACGATGTCCACGCCCTGCGGGACGCGGGCACCATCGCCACGCTGCTTCCTGGCGTCGAGTTCAGCACCCGGCAGCCCTACCCCTCGGGCCGCAGGCTGCGCGACGCCGGCGTCACCGTGGCGCTGGCCAGCGACTGCAACCCGGGCTCCTGCTACACCAGCTCGCTCTCGTTCTGCATCGCGCTCGCAGTCCGAGAGATGGGCATGACCCCCGCCGAAGCCGTGTGGGCGGCCACTGCCGGGGGTGCGGCCGCTCTCGGGCGCTCGGACGTCGGTCGACTCACGCCTGGCAGCCGGGCTCATCTTCAGCTGCTCGACGCGCCGAGCCACGTGCACCTCGCCTACCGACCCGGCGTACCGCTCGTGCGCAGGACCTGGACAGATGGCACCACCGACGCCGGAAGGAATGACACGTGAACAACCCGCTGGCCGACGCACGTTCCCAGCTCGCCGATGCCATCAAGATCCTCGGCTACGACCAAGGCATGTACGACCTTCTTGCGGCTCCGCGCCGCGAGGTCACGGTCTCCATCCCGCTTCGCCGCGACGACGGTACGACGCAGGTCGTCACCGGGCATCGGGTCCAGCACAACTACTCGCGAGGACCGGCCAAGGGCGGTCTGCGGTACAGCCCGGCCGTCGACATCGACGAGGTCCGCGCCCTGGCGATGTGGATGACGTGGAAGTGCGCGCTCCTCGACGTGCCGTACGGCGGAGCCAAAGGTGGCGTCGCCCTCGACCCGCGCGACTACTCGTCCGCGGAGCTGGAGCGAGTCACGCGCCGCTACACCTCGGAGATCCGGCCGCTGATCGGGCCCAGCCATGACATCCCGGCACCGGACATCGGCACCGACGAGCAGACCATGGCCTGGATGATGGACACCTACTCGGTCGGGGCGGGTCACACCGTGCTGGGCGTCGTCACTGGCAAGCCCCTCAGCCTCGGCGGATCACGAGGACGAGCCGCCGCGACGTCGCGAGGCGTCGTCCATGTGACCCTGGCGGCCATGGCAGAGCTCGGGATCGCCGTGAGCGGCAGCTCTGCTGCCGTCCAGGGCTTCGGCAAGGTGGGGAGAGGTGCGGCCAGATATCTGGCCGAGTCTGGCGTCAAGGTGGTCGCAGCGAGCGATCAGTACGGCGGCGTCCACGACGAGCGCGGCCTCGACCTCGGCGCCCTCGAGCGGCACGTCGACGAGACGGGATCGGTGACCGGCTTCGCCGGCGCTCGCTCGATCGACAACGCTGACCTCCTCGAGCTGGTCGTCGACGTCCTCGTCCCGGCGGCCGTGGAGAGTGTCATCCACGGCGACAACGCCAGCCAGGTGCGCGCCCGCCTCGTGGTGGAAGGCGCCAACGGGCCGGTCACCGTGGAGGCCGACCGCATCCTCGAGAGACGCGGCATCACCGTCGTTCCCGACATCTTGGCGAACGCCGGTGGCGTCGTTGTCTCCTACTTCGAGTGGGTCCAGGCCAACCAGGCCTACTGGTGGACCGAGGAGGAAGTGGAGGCCCGCCTCGCCGCCCGCATGATCTCCGCTTGGGAGGACGTTCTGCGCCACTCGCGTCGCCTCGGCGTGACGCTGCGTGCCGCTGCGACCTGCCTTGCGGTCGAGCGTGTCGCTGAAGCGCACCAGCAGCGTGGCCTTTATCCGTGATCTGGTCGGGAGCGCGGTCCGAGCGTGAAGCGGCCGCATCTGGACATAGCGAGATGCCCAGATGAGATATCGAGGGTGGTGTCGCCGCCAACGTCGTCGCTCCTTCGTGCACCTTCGTGGTCGACCGACGGACGTTGCCCGGCGACACGCTCGACATGGTCCTCGCCGGCCTGCGGGAGAAGATCGACGCGCCGTGCCCGACCGCGTCCTACGAGCTCGAGCCTCTCGTCGACGTGGAGGCTTCGGAGATGCCGGCCGGCCATCCGTTCCCCACATTCGTGGCGGCGGCGACCGCCGGCCCTACGGGGCGCCGGCTCACCGGTCTCTCGCTCGGCACCGACGGACGCTTTCTGCGCAATCAGCTGAGCATTCCCACGGTGATCTACGGGCCAGGCTCAATCGGACAGGCCCACACCACCGACGAGTGGGTGGCCATTGACGAGTTGGCAGCCGCTTCGAGTTCTTTCGCCCGGGTCTACAGCCGTTTCACGCGACGCGACGCCGGACCGAAGCTGAGTGCCATCAAGGAGAACCCATGACTGATGCGCCGCTCGACAGTGCTGGACGAACCACTCGGATCACCGCCGACGCAAACGCGCTCCCTGTGGCAGATCCTTGGTTCCAGGTCCGCGAAGTCGATGAGGCGATCACCCTGTTCCGGGAGCCACATGTCGATCCGTGGATCAGTGCCAACATCTGGCACATCCGTGGACAGCGGATGGATCTGCTCATCGACACCGGGACTGGGGTCGCGCCGCTGCTTCCAGAGATCCTGCGGCGCTATCCCGGCCGCGAGCCTGTTGTGGTGCTCACCCACGCCCACCTGGATCACATGGGCTCTGCGCATGAGTTTGCCGAATGCTGGGCCCACGCCCTCGAGCCGACCGCCGAGCACGGTCTCGGAACGCTCTCCGGCCCTGAGTTGATCCGCACGCTCGGCGCTACCGATCTCCCGTTCGACCCGCCGGGAGACGTGATGGTGTCGGCACGTCCGAGCCGCGACTACGCGATCGATGACTATGAGCTGCGGCCGGTGGTGCCCACCCGCCGTCTCAAGGACGGCGACGCGATCGAGCTCGGGGACCGGACCCTCACGGTGCTGCATCTTCCAGGTCACACGCCAGGCAGCATCGCGCTCCACGATGCGGTGACGAGGACGTTGTTCACAGGTGACGTGATCTACGACCGGCCGTTCCTGCTTGACAACGTGCACGGGAGCAATATCTACGACTACAGGCGCAGCATGCGCCGTCTGCTCGACCTTCTGTCGAGTTCGTGCACGCGGGCCATGGCGAGAGCTTCGACGGAAAGCGTCTCCACGAGCTTGCAGAGGACTACCTCGTAAGCACCCACCCGGTCACCAAGAGGCGGCCGCTGTGACGCAACCTCTCCCACCCGCGCCACAGCTCGGGTCCGGACCAGATCCGAGCCAGTACGTCCAAGACACATGTCCAGCCGGCGAACGGCGCTGTCGGCCGGCAACGGAGCGCAGCGTGGCCGGGGCAGCAAGGTTGGGCATGGAGATCGCAGCGTCCGGCACCAATCCGGTGAGCTGACCGGAGAGCGCCGTTCCGCACGCCTGCGGCCGAACGCCAGGTCTAGACCATGTGGTGTAGGTCGCAGCACAATGCGCCGATCGGGCCCACACTCGCGCGGTGAAGATGCTAGGCAAGGTTGCCACGCTGACCCGGAGAGTCAGATGAGGTCGACCGATCGCCGCAAGTTGGCTGCGCGCTACGTCGTGTTCGCCGATGCGGGCGTGCAGTATGAATTTGCCCAAGCCGCGGAGTCGGCGTTCCAGGTCCTGGCACGGCTAGACCAGTGGGCCGGACGAGCCACCCTCGTGCTGGACGGCGAGACGTCAACCGAAAGGCGCCGCTTCCTCAGGCGCGCCGCCTGGGCGCCGGTCGAGACGCTGAGGGTGACCGCCGGTCTGGCGGGAGCATGGGAGGCCGGTCGCGACGTGCCGGCGCAGACCGCCGCCTTGGGCGGCTGCGATGCAGAACAAGCGCTCACCGCGACGATGGGACACGTGGTCTGCAAGCTGGCCCGAGACCTCGCCGACGTAGCCGTGGGCGAACAGCGCGACCACCCGGCGTACGGCCAGACGCTGCGTCTCGCCGCGGAGTTGCAGGCCCTCCACACGATCCTCGACAGGGTCGGCTGCGGGTCTGACACCGGTTGCGTGCGAGCGCACCCTCCGGAGCCGTGGAGGCGCCGGGTGGAGGATGTTGAGGTGACCGAGGTGCGCGCCGTCCTGCTCGCCCACGGCGAGGGCGCGTCGAGCAACCGCCAGCCCTGACGTCCACCACGCTGGCTGCGCGTAGCAGAAACTCTGACGGTGATCATCGTGGACTGATGGGCCCACAGCGACTCGGACCGCGATTCCGAGGGATCTGGTCGAGAAGGCGCGCTATTGCGCAGAGCGTCGTCGGGAGATCGACGTCGACAGCGAGACTCGTCGAGTCCGGAGGCAACCAGTATGAAAGCGAGCTAGGTGAGCACCCCGAACCAGGTCGTCAGGGCATCGATCGTGGTGTGGCTGTCCCGGTGCAAGATCCCCTGGACGCCGAGCCGCGCGGCACCGTCCAGGTTCTGCTGTAGGTCGTCGATGAGGAGGGCTGATTCGGGCCCGACGCCGAGTCGGTCGCAGGCGATCTGGTAGATGAGCCTCGAGGGCTTGCGGGTGCCCACCTGCCCCGAGATGACGACGACGTCGGCCAGCGCGTCCAGGTCGTACCCGCGGTAGGCATCGTCCCCGAGAGAGTTGGTGACGAGGGCGACGGGGATGCCGCGCTCCCGCAGTGCAACGAGCGCTCCCAGCATCCGCTCGTCGGGAGTCAGCGCCTCCTGGATGACGCTGACGACCCTTGCCCCGGCGGCGTCGATGCCGCGACCGCGCAGGCACTCTCGGATGCCGGCGTCGAACTCGCTCTCAGAGATGCGTCCACATTCGTGGTCGACGAGGAGTCGCGCCGCTCCGGCGTCCTCGTGGAAGAGCCGGGAGAGGAGATCCGGACCGCCGCCGAGGAGACGCGATGCCTTGCTGAAGGCGTCAGGGACGCTGGAGGTGAGGACGCCCCCGAAGTCGGAGAGGACAGCTGCCGGAGTAGCCACGGCAGAGACGATATATGAAGATGAAGTCAACCTCAAAAACGGGGTTACTCCGATTCCTTCCAGAAGGCCACGAGAGCGTCTGCAGCCCGTCCCGGCTCTTCGCCCATCCACCAGTGGCCGGTGCCGGGCAGGGGGACGACCTGGGCGCCTACTGACGCCGCGACCGCCGCAGTCGTCTCCGGGTTCGTGTAGGGGTCCTCGGGCGTCTCGAACATGAGCGCAGGCCGACGCTCCGCGGAAGCGAGGCGACCTCCGAGCTCACGCATGTAAGGCTGCACGGCGGAGCGATAGAGGGCGAGGATCGCCCTGCCCATGGGTTCGTCGAACCCGTCCGCCATGCTGCGGCCTAGCGTCGCCAGAATCCCATACTTCTCGGCGAACACACTGCGCTCGGTGTTCACCATCTCCTTGATGAGCGCCTCGCCTTCCCCAGGCGTCTGCCAGATCTTCGCGGTGGGGTGCCAGACGTAGTCGGGATGGATGATCCCGCAGCAGTCGGCAGCCCAGGTGCGGAGAAGGTCAGGGCGGTCCGCGGCCACGGCATAGGTATGGCCCGCCCCCCAGTCATGACCGACGAGGTCGACGGGTTCGCCGATCGCCTCGAGCTCACCGATGAGCCACGCGGCATACTCGCGCGCAGTGCAGGCGAATCCGGCAGGGATCGGTGCTCCGAAGCCGGGTGGGGACAGCACGGCGATGTCGTCGACCCCGCGCTCGTCCAATGCTGCGAGGAGATCGCCCCAGACGGCGCCTGTCTCGGGAACGCCGTGCACGAATACCTTCACCATGTGGTTCCTCCCTTTCCCTCTCAGGGGGCAGCTCAGACAAAGGCGGTCGGCGGAGTCGGCATGCTGGAGAAGACGCCCAGCGACCTGACGCGATCGTAGAACTCTGGCTCATAGGCCCGCTCGGGATCGGCGCGCACCTCGGCGTCGAGGATCTTGGCGTCCTCTCCCACGAGAATGCGCCACCGGCGCTCGCGAACACCGTCGAGGATGATGCTCGCTGCCTGGGCCGCCGTGGTGGGCGCGTTGGTGCGGAACTGATCGGCGATGGTCGTCAGCTCTGATTGAAGCGTCTCAGCCGACGCGGTCGACCCGTCACGTCGGTGGGCGGCCTCATCGGCCTTGTGACCGGCGTCGTGCTCGTCAGCGAGGAGATAGGAGTTGGTGTTGGTCACGAGCGAGGTGCCGACGTGCCCGGGCATCACGACCGAGACACTTACCTGCGGCGCGCGAAGGCGGAGGTCGGTGATGAGGGCTTCGCTGAAGCCGCGGACTGCGAACTTGGCGGCGCTGTAGGCGACGAGCGACTCCGTCGGGCTGAGCCCGCCCCAGAAGCCGTTGACGCTGCTCATGTTGATGATGCGTGAGTCGGCGCTGCGGAGAAGGAGCGGGAGGAAGGTGCGCACGCCGAGGTACACCCCGCCCCAGTTGACGTTGAACACCTTCTCCCACTGCTCCCGGGTGTCGTCGAGAAGACTGTAGCCCCCGCCGATGCCGGCGATGTTGAAGAGCAGGTCGACGCGGTCGGTGGCATGTGCGGACTCGACGTGGGACCGGAAGGCGACGAGGTCCTCCTCCTTGGACACATCGGCGGTGAAGGATGAGACTGTCACGGCGCCGCGCGCGTCCGCCTGCGCCATGGCGAGCGTCTCCTGGTGGTTGGTCACCGAGACGTCACACAGCGCAACGCGGCAACCTGCCCGTGCCAGTTGGAGGGCGAGCTCACGACCGATGCCGGCTCCACCCCCGGTGACGACGGCGAGCTTCCCATCGAACGTCTCCATTGTGCTCTCCTCGTTTCGCTCAGCGCATGGACCGACGTGCTGAACGTAGACAGGCGCGGTGGGCCCCGACAGTGCACCAAGGTGGACTGTGCGCAAGCTCTCCGGCCTTCTTAGCGTGAGCTCTCATCGGCCCGGTGCGTCACCGGGGCCGCGAGTGAGGAGGTGTTCCCGGATGGGGAACCAAGACGGGGCTGCGCGCGCCTCTGCGGCGCCGGACACGGTCGACGTCGTCGTCGTCGGAGCCGGCTTCGCCGGTCTGTACCTGCTGCACCGGTTGCGGGAGCGTGGCTTCTCGACCGTCGTCGTGGAGGCGGGCAGCGACGTGGGCGGGACCTGGTTCTGGAACCGCTATCCCGGCCTTCGGTGTGACATCCCGACCACCGACTACAGCTACAGCTGGGATCCCGACCTCGAGGACGAGTGGGAGTGGTCGGAGAAGTTCGCCACGCAGCCGGAGATCCTGCGCTACCTGCAGTACGTCGCCGAGAAGCACGACTTGCGACGGAGCATCCGCTTCTCCACCCGTGTGCTCGGCTCCACCTGGGTGGAGGAGAGGTCGACATGGACTGTGCGGCTCGACACGGGGGAGGACCTTCGGGCTCGCTACGTCGTCATGGCGACCGGCGTCCTCTCAGCGCCCAAGGACATCGACATCTCGGGGGCGGAGACCTTCGCGGGCGACACCTTCTCCACTGCCCGCTGGCCTGAGGTGCCCGTGGACTTCACCGGCCGTCGCGTCGCCGTGATCGGCACCGGTTCCTCGGGCATCCAGGTCATTCCGGTCATCACCCGGCAGGCGGCCGAGGTCATCGTCTTCCAGCGCACACCGGCCTACTCTCTGCCGGCGCACAACGGGCCGGCGCCGGCCTATCGCAAGGACCTCCTGCGGGAGGACCGCGCGGCCTACCGAGAAGCCGCGCGCTGGTCCTCCGGCGGCGTTCCGATCGACCCTCCGAGACTTCGAGCGAGCGAGCTGACCACCGCCGAGCAGCGTGAGCGCTGCGAGATCGCGTGGGGCGCGGGCGAGATCGCGGCGGTCAACTCGGTGTTCGAGGACTACATCACCGACCAGGCAGCGAACGACGTCTTCGCAGAGTTCCTTCGCGACAAGATCCGAGCCGCGGTGAGCAACCCGTCGACGGCATCTGCGCTGTGCCCGAGCGACTTCCCGTTCATGGCGAAGAGACCCTGCTTCGACGCCGGCTACTACGAGGCGTTCAACCAGCCGCACGTCACGCTCGTCGACCTCCGTCAGGAGCCGATCGATCGCATGACCGAGAAGGGCATCGCGACCGTCGAGGGTGAGTACGAGGTGGACGCGATCGTCTTCGCGACAGGCTACGACGCCTTCACCGGCGCGCTGCTCCGCATGGACATCCGCGGTCGTGACGGTCGCACACTTCGTGAACGCTGGGAGGACGGCCCCGCGACGTACCTGGGCCTGATGGTCAACGGCTTCCCCAACCTGTTCACCGTGACGGGACCAGGAAGCCCCTCCGTACTGTCGAACATGCCGGTCGCCATCGAGCAGCACGTCGAGTGGATCACCGACTGCCTCCAGGACATGAGGGCCCGAGGCTTGCACACCATCGAGCCGACCGGAACGGCTGTCGATGGGTGGATCGAGCACGTCAACCATTGCGCCGACATGACACTGCTGCCGAGGGCGAACTCCTGGTATGTCGGGGCGAACGTGCCGGGCAAGCCGCGCGTGTTCATGCCGTACGTCGGTGGAGTAGGTGTCTTCCGTGCGACGTGCGATGAGGTCGCCGCTCATGAGTATCTCGGCTTCCGTCTGGGCGGGCCCGCGGGCATCCAGGTCAACGACGGAACCGTCGAGGTGCTCCAGCCGGCGATCCGGGCCCGAGTGGGGTCGAAGGTGCCGGAGGTCCTCGACGCCTATGCGCCACCGGGGCTCGCCAACCCTCGTCTGCTCGTGGCGGCGCGAATCGACCGGACCTAACCCCGACATCTCTGGAGATCAGATGGACCACGCACGACACTTCTACATCGACGGCAAGTGGGTAGACCCGTACGGCACCCGCACCCTGCCAGTCATCAACCCGGCGACCGAGCAGGAGATCGCGACCATCCCGTTGGGCGATGTCCTCGACGTCGACATCGCGGTGGCCGCCGCGCGCGCAGCCTTCACCACCTACTCCCAGACCTCGGTGGAGGAGCGAGTCGCGCTGCTCCAACGGGTCGCCGAGGTCTACGGGAGGAGGGCGGAGGAGATCGGAGAGACGATCAGCCGGGAGATGGGTGCGCCTCGACGGCTGGCCGTCGACGTCCAGGCGGCCGTCGGACCGATCCACCTCGACAAGGCGATCACGGCCCTGCAGTCGTTCCGTTTCGAACACGAGATGGGCTCGACCCTCGTGATCCGGGAGCCGATCGGCGTCTGCGCCCTGATCACGCCCTGGAACTGGCCGATCCACCAGATCGTCCCGAAGGTCGCCGCGGCCCTGGCCACCGGATGCACGATGGTCCTCAAGCCCTCCGAGCTCGCACCGCTCAATGCCATCCTCTTCGCTGAGGTGCTCGACGAGGCAGGCGTGCCCGCGGGTGTCTTCAACCTGATCAACGGCGATGGGCCCACGGTCGGCACCGCGCTCGCGGCGCACCCCGACGTCGACATGATCTCCTTCACGGGGTCGACGCGCGCCGGCGTCGAGGTCGCACGCAACGCCGCGCCGACGGTCAAACGTGTCACGCAGGAGCTCGGAGGCAAGTCGGCGAACATCGTCCTCGACGATGCATCGCTCGAGGAGGTCGTGTCGAGGGACGTGGCCGCGATGTGTACGAACGCCGGCCAGAACTGCAACGCACCCTCGCGCATGTTGGTGCCCTTTGCGCGCATGGACGAGGCGGCGGCGGTTGCGGCACAAGCGGCGGAGAGCATCCGCATCGGTGACCCCTCGCTCGACGGCACACATCTCGGCCCGGCCGCGTCGGCCGAGCAGCTCGAGCGCGTGCAGGGCCACATCAAGCGCGGCCTCGCCGAAGGAGCCACGTTGGTCACCGGCGGTCCCGAGCGGCCCGCGGGCGTCGAGACCGGCTACTTCGTGCGGCCCACCGTCTTCTCGCACGTCACGAACGACATGGCGATCGCACGCGAGGAGATCTTCGGACCGGTCCTCGTCCTCATCGGCTACCACGACGAGGACGACGCGGTCCGGATCGCCAACGACTCCGAGTACGGACTGTCTGGATGGGTCTCCGGCGACCCGGAGCGGGCACGAAGGGTCGCCCGACGGATCCGCAGCGGCGAGGTCCACCTCAACGGCGCAGACACTGACTTCGCCGCCCCCTACGGTGGATACCGCCGGTCCGGCAACGGCCGAGAGTTCGGCGCGTTCGGCTTCGAGGAGTTCCTCGAGACGAAGTCGATCCTCGGATACGCCCCCTGATCCGGCAGGACCGCAGCAACGACGAAGGGCCGCCCTCGGGCGGCCCTTCGCGATTCTCCGTCGACGTCAGTCGAAGAGATCCGGATCGGTGCGGCAGATCTCGTCCCACAGCGGCTGGAAGTTGAACCACCCCGCCCAGTGGGTGCCGTTCTGCTCTGCCGTGTACGACGCCCACTCGTGCCTGATCGGCAACGGCTCGCCCGCCGCCATGGCGGCGAGCTGGGCCTGGCACGACCGCTCGAGCGAGAGAAACCAGAACACAGCCTCGTCCACGGTCTCACCGACCGTGAACAACCCGTGGTTGCGGTGAATGGCCGCCTTGTGGGGACCGAGCCCGGCCGCGACCTGGCGGCCGGCCTCGATCTCGAAGACCACGGCGCCACCCTGCTCCTCGACGACGGCGTGGTCCTCGTAGAAGTTGCAGGCGTCCTGGGTGAGCGGGGCGAGGGGGATGCCCAGAGAGCTGAACGCCTTGCCGTAGACCGAGTGGGAATGGGCGGCCGAGACCACATCCGGTCGTGCCTGGTGGATGGCGGAGTGAAGGACGAAGGCCGCGCGGTTGATCGGCTGATTGCCGTACACGACGTCGCCGTCATGGTTGACGAGCACGAGGTCGCTCACCCGCATGTGGCGGAAGCTGCGTCCGAACGGATTCACCCAGAAGTGGTCGGGGAACTCCGGGTCCCGAACGGTGATGTGTCCAGCGACGCCCTCGGAGAAGCCGAAGCGCCCGAAGAGGCGCAAGGCCCCCGCAAGACGCTGCTGACGGTGCAGTCGCTCGTCGGCGGGGCAGTCGAAGACCGGCGGTCGGGGTAGGTCCGGAACGGCCTGGGGGGTCAAGGCGACCCCATCGATGGTGCGATCCGAGACCGCGACGCCGGCGGCGTCGGCATGGGGGGTCATGAGGACTCGCCTCCTTTTCCTGACGACGGAGGATGACCGAGCGGCGCCCGGCCGTCTTCGACATTAGGAAGGGCGTGAGGGGCTGACCAGTGCACCTTCGTGCAGTAGCGCCGACCCTGCATGGCGTGCGACGAACTCGGCTCGGGACCGGCACCCTGACGAGGCGAGGATTCGGCTGACGTACTTCTTGACCGTGTCGACGCTCAGACACAGCTGGGTGGCGATCTCCTTGTTCGCTCGCCCTTCGCAGACCATCACCGCGACCCCGCGGAGCCGCTCGCTCAGCCCAGCAGACCATGCCGAGTCGGTATCGCCGGTCGGGAGCCGTCGGCTCATGGGGGAGAGGTGGCGCGCGAGCAGACCCAGCGCGACGCCGTCGGCCGGTGAGACCAGATCAGGCTCGGGGTCGGTGATGCCGACGAGGGCGTGGCCGCCGAGCGGCAACTCGAGGTGCATGGCTGCGGACGAGCGGTAGCCCCACTTGCGCATATGGCCATCGATGTAACCCCGGGCCCATGGAGGGAGGCTCGTGAGCCCCGTCAGGTCACTGAAGCGGTCCGCGCGGAGCGCGCGGCACGACTCGGCGGTCGAGAGCGGGTCATAGCGGTGCCAATGCTCCTGATAGGCGGGCCAGCTCACCGTGCAGGATCCGAGCAGTGAGGGTCGCTGGTCGTAGAATGCGGACTCGATCGAGGACCCTGAGAAGCACGTCATGTGGTGGAAGCCGAACACGCTGGCCAGCGAATCGAGCAGAATGCCCTTGAAGTCATCGATCGTGCCCGCCGCGTCGCAGCGTTCGAGCACCGTGAACACGCGCATGTACTGCTCCACCGGGAGGGAAGCCGTGGGCGGTGAGTCCGAGCTCCGAGTCATCACTGGGGACATCGGTTCCCTCCTCCGCAGACGCAGGCACTGGCACGCCGTGAACCATCATATGTGACGCCGGTCATAGTGTATATGAACGTGGACTCATATTTAACTCAATCTGCAGTTGACGTCACTTTCGTGCTACGTTTCCGATCCTGACCATGGGCGAGGGGACGTGATGACGAAGTCGACAGCGGGTGTGATGGACACCGTGCGCTCGACCGTGGAGCCGTGGACCCCCAAGGAGCCGCCGTCCACGAAGCGAGGTGCGCGGACGCGGGCCGCCCTGGTCGCGGCGGCGCGCACCATCTTCGAGCGGGACGGGTTCATCAACTCGCGGTTGAGTGACATCACGACCGAGGCGAAGTGCTCGGCCGGCGCCTTCTACACCTACTTCGACAGCAAGGAGGAGGCGCTCGTCGCGGTGCTGGAGTCCGTGCAGGACGACATGATGCACCCGGGTCTGCCGCGCGTTCCAGAGGAGGAGCGGCACCTGCGCGACGTGATCGCTGCGAGCAACCGTGCGTACTTGGAGGCGTACCGGCGCAACGCCAAGCTCATGCTCCTTCTCGAGCAGGTCGCGACCCTCGACCCGATGTTCGCCGAGCTTCGCCTCCAGCGCAGCCGGGCCTTTGCGGAGCGCAACGCTCAGAAGATCCAGCAATTGCAGGACGCCGGCCTCGCCGACGCCTCGCTGGACCTGAAGATGACCTCCTGGGCGCTGTCGTCCATGATCAGCAGGCTGGCCTACCTGGGCCTCGTCCTCGGGGAGCCGTTCGACTTCGAGCAGCTCGTCGACACGATCACGACCCTCTGGCTCAACGCCTTGCGCGTCGACGTGGCCGGATCGCCGGCTGGCGCCAGCTAGACCCCGTGAGGCTGGCCAGGCACCGGCGTCATCGCGCAGGCAATCTGTCGCGACGGGTCGCCTGAGCGCCGCCTGGGCGCAGACCGCTCAGCGCAGCCGGCATGCGCTCGCCGGGGTACGTCGCGTGTGAACGGACCTGACGAGACGAAGCTCCTGACCTCGGTCTCTCTCGCTTGGCGTCGCGAGGCGACGTGTGTCGTGCTCGGACGGAATGCAGTCGTCCGGGAGCTCCTTCTTAAATGAAGTTGAATTCGTCCTCATTTCTTGGGACGATGGCACCAACCACCCGTCCATCACGACGCCCACCCACCGAAGGGGTCCCTCATGCCACGAAGCCAAGAAGTCCACCTCGTCCGCCGTCCGGTCGGCGAGCCGCAGCCTGCTGACTTCGACCTTGTCAAGGTCGAGCTGCCCGACGACGTCGGCCCTGGTGAGCTGCTGGTGCGAAACACCTGGATGTCGGTCGACCCCTACATGCGGGGCCGGATGGACGACGTGAAGTCCTACATCGCACCGTTCGCGCTGAAGGCGCCGCTGGACGGCTCGGCGATCGGGACCGTCGTCGCCTCCGGGGACGACCGCGTGCCTATCGGTGCGGAGGTCCGCCATGACCTGGGATGGCGGGAGTACGCCCTGGTGCCCGCTGACAGTGTGACGGTCGTCGACACCTCGGTCGCTCCCGCACCGGCCTATCTCGGAGTGCTGGGCATGACAGGCTTGACGGCCTACGTCGGACTCACACGGATCGCGCCGGTCCGCGAGGGCGACATCGTGTTCATCTCGGGCGCGGCCGGTGCCGTCGGTCTCGTCGCGAAGACTGTCGCGCGCTCGCAAGGTGCCGCTTGTGTGATCGGCTCAGCGGGCGGCCCGGACAAGGCGCGGCGTCTGGTCGAGGAGTTCGGCTACGACGCGGCGATCGACTATCGCGAAGGAAGACTGGGCAGGCAGCTCGCAGCAGTCGCGCCCGACGGAGTCGACGTCTACTTCGACAACGTCGGAGGCGATCACCTTCGCGCCGCCTTGTCCAACCTCCGCGACAACGCACGCATCGCCTTGTGTGGCGCGATCTCGCTCTACAATGCAACACAGCCCGTGCCGGGTCCGGACAACCTCGGCGCCGCGATCGTGCATCGAGCTTCCTTGCGGGGGTTCCTCGTCTTCGACCACTTCGACCTCTATGACGAATACCTCGCCAAGGCCGTCGGCTGGCTCGCCTCCGGGGAGCTGACCGACGAGCAGACCGTCGTCGACGGCATCGACCATGCGGTTGAGGCGTTCCGGAGCCTGCTCGCAGGAGGGAACACCGGGAAGATGGTCGTCCGGCTGTGACCGACGCGATCCTGGCGACTCCGGCCGAGGCCGACCCGCGGGTGCTGATCGTCACCTTGAACCGCCCAGAGGCCCGCAACGCCATCGACGGCGAGGTGGCCCGCGGCCTCGCCGTCGCCGTCGACCGGTTGGATGCTGACCCCTCGCTGCGAGCCGGCGTCCTCGTGGGAGCCGGGCGGGGGTTCAGCGCCGGCATGGACCTCAAGGCGTTCCTGGGCGGGGAGATGCCTTTCATCGAGGGTCGCGGCTTCGCGGGCCTCACCGAGCAGCCTCCGCGCAAGCCGCTGATCGCGGCGGTCGAGGGCTTCGCGGTTGCCGGAGGGCTCGAGGTAGCGCTTGCGTGCGACCTCATCGTGGCGGCCAGGGACGCGAAGATGGGACTGCCGGAGGTCACCCGCTCCCTGGTCGCCGCCGGCGGCGGCCTCCTCAGGCTCGCCCAGCGCATCCCTTATCACGTCGCGGTGGAGCTCGCACTGACCGGTGACCATCTGCCGGTGCCGCGACTGCACGAGGTCGGTCTCATCAACCGGATGGTCGAGCCGGGGGAGGCGCTCGCGGTGGCGATCGAGCTTGCCAGCAGGATCGCGAACAATGCGCCGCTCGCTGTCGAGGGATCGAAGCACATCCTCGAGCGGGCGGCCGACTGGGGCATGAGGGACGGCTGGAGCGGTCAGCAGGAGACGGCGCTCGCGGTGAGTGCCTCAGCGGACGCCCGTGAGGGTGCCGCAGCCTTCGCGGAACGGCGTGCGCCGCGCTGGCAAGGACGCTGAGCTGGCCCGAGTGGTCGGGCATGACCGACTCCTCGACACGCAGACGCCGCCACAGCAATCAGCTGTGGCGGCGTATCCGTGTGCCGGTCGAGACCTGACTCGATCTCAGGAGAGCGCGAGACCGTGGAACGCCGGCGGGCGTCCCTCGAGGTAGCTGGTGACACCCTCGGTGAAGTCGGGACTCGTGAAGGAGTCCAACATGAGCTGGTTCGCGTGGTCCACGGCTTCGGCAAGAGTGCTCTCCTGGGCCTGGTCGACCTGCTGCTTGATGGCGAGCATCGCCGCGGGCGAGCAGTACGTCCCGAGCTCCTCGGCGTAGGCGACGGCCGCGTCGAGAAGCTGGTCGGGCTCGAAGACCCGGTCCACCAGGCCCAGCTGCAGGGCCTCCTCGCCGAGCACGACCCGTGAGGACACCAGCACGTCGAGAGCCCGACTGCGCCCGATGAGTCGCGGAAGCAACCAGGCCACGCCGTACTCGGCGATCAGGCCTCGTCGAGAGAAGGCGGCCGTGAGCTTCGCCTTCGGAGTGGCGAACCGCATGTCGCAGTAGAGCGCCTCGACCAGCCCCAGGCCCGCTGCGGCGCCGTTGATCGCGGCGATGAGCGGCTTGCGGAAGGCCAGAGGCCGCTGGCGAGGGGGCTCTCGTCGCACGAGCGCGGTGTAGTCGGTGTCCCCGACCTCTTGGAGATCGTCCATGTCGGCGCCGGCGCAGAAGCCCCTCCCGGCCCCGGTGAGGACGACCGCCCGCACGTCAGGGTCGGCCTCAGCCTCGTCGAGCAGGGCGAAGTAGCGCGCCTCCAAGGCGTCGTTCCACGCGTTGAGCCGGTCGGGTCGGTTCAACGTGAGCACGAGCACGCTGCCGCGCCTTTCGCTGAGCACGAGTTCGGCGGGGTTGTCCGGTGTGGCGGGGTTCGTCATGGTGGTCGCTCCTCTGTGGTTGTTGTCGCGGTGTTTGCCGCCGTCTTTGCCGTGGTCGGGGGAGGAAGTGCTCAGGTGAGGGAGAAGAGTCCGGCGGCGCCCATGCCGCCGCCGATGCACATCGTCACGACGACGTTCTTGGCCCCCCGCCGGCGTCCCTCCAGCAGCGCGTGGCCGACAAGGCGCGCGCCGGTCATGCCATACGGGTGGCCGATCGAGATGCCGCCGCCGTTGACGTTGAACCGCTCGGGATCGATGCCCAGCAGGTCGCGGCAGTAGACCGCCTGCGACGCGAACGCCTCGTTGAGCTCCCAGAGGTCGATGTCGTCGGTCCGCAGACCGTGCCTGTCCAGCAGCCGCGGAATGGCGAGAACGGGACCGATGCCCATCTCCTCGGGCCCACAGCCGGCGACCGCGATGCCGCGATATCGTCCCAGCAGCTCCAGCCCGCGGCGCTCCGCCTCCTGTGCCTCCATCAGGACGAGCGCGGAGGCCCCGTCCGAGAGCTGGGAGGAGTTGCCTGCCGTCACGCTGGCCCGCTCGGTGACGACCCCGTCCTCGAGCACGGGGGAGAGGGAGGCGAGCGCCTCGGCCGTGGTGCCCGGCCGGTTGCCCTCGTCCGTGCGCAGGGTCACGGTCTCGAGGTCACTTCCACCGTCGTCCCGGCGGACCTTCTTCACCGCGGTCAACGGGACGATCTCCTCGTCGAAGCGTCCCGCGGCCTGGGCGGCGGCGGTCCGTTGCTGGGATTGGAGCGCGAACTCGTCCTGCCGCTCACGGCTGATCCCGTAGCGCTCCGCGACGATCTCGGCAGTGTGCAGCATCGGCATGTAGAGGTCGGGCACCTTCTGTGCCAGCCAGGGATCCTCGCAGCGGTGGGCGTTGAGGTGCTCGTTCTGCACCAAGGACACCGATTCCACGCCGCCGCCCACCACCACCTGCATCCCGTCGACCACGATCTGCTTCGCGGCTGTAGCGACCGCCATCAGGCCCGAGGCACATTGACGATCGATGCTCATGCCTGCCACCTCGGTGCCCAGGCCGGCCCGCAGCGCGCCCTGCCGCCCGATGTTGTAGCCGGTGCTGCCCTGCTGCAACGCGGCGCCCAGCACGACGTCGTCGACGGCGCCACCCTCCAGACCTGCGCGTTCGACGGCGTTGCGGATGGCGTGACCTGCGAGCTCCTGCGCCGAGGTGTCGTTGAACGCCCCTCGGTAGGCGCGGCCGACCGGCGTCCGGGCCGTCGACACGATGACGGCTTCCCTCATCTTCTTCTCCTTCCCTGGAAGGGCATCAGTCCGTCGGGCCGCCGGCGACGTAGAGCACCTGACCTGACACGAACCCGGCCTCGTCACCGACGAGGTAGGCCACCGTCCCGGCGACGTCCTCGGGCAGGCCCGAGCGCCCGACCGCGATCTGCGCGACGAGCGCGGACTTGAACTCGTCGAACTCGACGCCGAGCCGGTCAGCGGTCGCTCGCGTCATGTCGGTCTCGATGAACCCGGGCGCGACGGCGTTCGCGGTGACGCCGAACCTGCCCAGCTCGAGCGCGAGCGTCTTGGTCAGGCCCTGCAGGCCCGCCTTGGCGGCGGCGTAGTTGGCCTGCCCACGGTTGCCGAGCGCTGAGAGGCTGGACATGTTCACGATCCGCCCGAACTGTGCCTCGACCATGTGCCCCTGGACGGCGCGGGCCATGAGGAAGGCGCCACGCAGATGGACGCCCATGACCTGGTCCCAGTCGGTGAGGGTCATCTTGAAGAGGAGGTTGTCGCGGAGGATGCCGGCGTTGTTGACGAGCACGGTGGGTGCGCCGAGCTCTGTGGTCACGCGGTCGACGGCGGCGGTGACGGATGCCTCCTCCGCGACGTCGATCGTGATGGAGGCCGCGGTGCCGCCGGCATCCAGGATCTCCTTGGCGACAGCACCGGCGCCAGCCTCGTCGAGGTCGAGCACGGCGACCGCATGGCCGTCGGCGGCGAGGCGCCGGCAGATCGCCGCGCCGATGCCGCGGGCTCCGCCGGTGACGACCGCGATGCGCTTGCTGGTGTTCATGTGGTTCCTCCTGATGGGTCTTCTCGCCTGTCGCGGGTGTCTAGATGCCGACCGAGCGGGCCACGGCGTCGGCCTGGCGGACCAGGGCTTCGATCCGGTCGGCGGTCGGCGTGCCGGACTCGGCCCGATTGCGCGGCTCGTCCTGGGCGCGGCGTAGGACGCCCTCTCCGATGACCGCGAGCTTCCACAGGCCGAGTGCGTGCCAGAAGGGGACATCGCTGGTGTCGCGACCGCTGGCCTCTGCGTAGGTCATGACGAGCTCGTCGCGTGTGGGGAAGCCCGGCAGCGCCGATGGCGTGAACGGGTCGATCCCCACCTCGTCGGCGGCCGGCCAGTAGGCGAGCAGCGTGCCGACGTCGGCAAGGGGATCGCCGAGCGTGCTCAGCTCCCAGTCGAGCACGGCCGCGACCTCATTCGTCTGGGGTGACATGATCACGTTGCGCAGGTGGAGGTCGCCATGGACGAGGGTCGTCTCCGTCTGTGGTGGCACGTGTTGCCACAGACGCTCAGTCAGATCCTCGAGGAGCGGGAGGTCGCGAGTCCGGGACCGGTGCCACTGCGCGGACCAGCGTCGTAGCTGACGTGGGGCGTACGGCTTATGGCTCGCCAGGTCGTCGAGGCGGGCCTGGCGCAGCTGCACGGCGTGGACAGCTGCCAGGGCGCGCGCGAGCGAGAGGGCACAGGCTCTCCTTCCAGCGGGCGGGATGGTCTCGACGACCTCAGGCCGGTCGATCACCGTGCCGTCGACCCAGGCCATCACCACCGCAGGGGAGTCGTCGGCGATCACACCGGGCTGCACCGTCCCGTAGATCTGCGGGACCGGCACCGGTGTCGGTGCGAGCGCACAGAGGATCCGCGCCTCCCGGACCACGTCGTGGGCTGACTCCAGCAGCTCACCGAGCGGCGGCCGCCGAAGAACCCATCTCTGCCCGGCCTCGTCGGTCACACGGTAGGTGAGGTTCGACTGTCCCAACCCGACTCGCTCGAGCGCGAGCGCACCGGTGTTGCCGAGGCCGCGATCTGACATCCAGGCTCGGAGAGCGTCGGTCGAAACACCGGAGACCTCCACCGTGGCGCGGCTCGGCTCACCCATGGACCTTCTCCGTCCGCCGGACCGCTTCGGCCGCGGCGCTCGCCGCATCGCCCAGGAGCATCCCGCCGTCGATCAGGAGGGTCGCACCGGTGATCCAGGAGGAGCGGTCAGAGGCGAGGAAGACGATCGCCTCGCCTATGTCGGCTGGCTCGCCGATGCGGCCGAGCGGCAGGGACCTGTTGAGGCTGTCCTCATGGTCGCTCCACAAGGCCTCCGCCAGCCGTGTTCGCACCACACCGGGCGCGACCGCATTGACGCGGACACGAGGTGCGAGCTCGAAGGCCTGCTGCCGCGTGACGTGGATCATCGCCGCCTTGGTCGCGTTGTAGACCCCCAGACTCGGCTCGACCGACATGCCGCCGATCGAGGCGAGGTTCACGATGGAGCCGCCGTGCTCGCCCATCCAGGCTCTGACGGCGAGCGCGCTCCACAGCAGGGGTGCCCAGACATTGACTTCGAAGGTCTTGGTGAAGCGCGCGTGATCCTGGTCGACCAGCGGCCCGTACGCCGGGTTGGTGCCGGCATTGTTGACGAGGATGTCGAGGCTTCCGAACCGGGAGACGGTGTGCTCGACGCAGGCTGCGGCGGCTGTCTCGTCGGCGGCATGGGCACCGTAGCCGACTGCGATCCCGCCTCCGGGCTCGGAGGAGAGGTTGATCTCGTCGGCCGCGGCCTCAGCGGCTTCTCGCCGACGTGAGGTGAGGACCACGTTCGCACCCGCAGCGACGAGAGCGGCTGCGGTGGCCAGACCGATTCCGCGCGATCCGCCGGTGACGATCGCCGTGCTGCCGGTCAGCTCGCCCACCATGTCAGCGGCTTCCTGCGAGGACGGATGCGGTGCTGACGCTGTACTTGCGGAGCTCCTGCCGCGCGATCGCGCGCTTGTGGACCTCGTCAGGACCGTCCGCGAGGCGCAACGTCCGCAGATGGGCCCAGAAGTTGGCGAGCGGCACGTCGTCAGTGACACCTGCCGCGCCATGGACCTGGATCGCGCGATCGACGATGCGCAGGGCCATCGACGGGGCGTCGACCTTGATGGCGGCGATCTCGGTCCTCGCAGCCTTGTTGCCGACGTGGTCCATCATCCACGCGGCCTTGAGCGTCAGCAGGCGACTCTTCTCGATGTCGATCCGAGCCTCGGCGATCCAGTCCTGGATGTTCGACCGCTCGGCGATCGGCACTCCGAATGTCGCGCGGCCGAGGGCGCGACGGCAGAGCAGCTCCAAAGCCCGCTCGGCCATGCCAATGGCGCGCATGCAGTGGTGGATGCGACCGGGACCGAGTCGTGCCTGGCTGATCGCAAATCCCTCGCCCTCGCCGGCGAGGACGTCGGACACAGGGACGCGCACATCCTCGAAGAGGATCTCCGCGTGCCCTTCACGGTCCTGGTATCCAAAGACCGGCAGGCCCCGCACGATCGTCACGCCTGGTGCGTCGATGGGCACCACCATCATCGACTGTTGACGGTGAGTCGCAGCGTCGGGATCCGTCTTCCCCATGACGATGAGGACCCGGCAGTTGGCATGGAGGGCGTTCGAGGCGAACCACTTGCGGCCGTTGAGCACGTAGGCGTCACCGTCGCGCACCATGCGCAGCTCGATGTTCGTGGCATCCGAGCTCGCCACAGCGGGTTCGGTCATGGCGAATGCCGAGCGAATGGTGCCCTCCAGGAGCGGGCGCAGGTAGCGCTGCTGATGCTCCTCGGTCCCGAAGAGCGTCAGAACCTCCATGTTGCCGGTGTCGGGGGCCGAGCAGTTCGTCGCCTCCGGAGCCAGGTGCGGGCTGCGGCCCAGGATCTCGCACAGGTGGGCATAGTCGAGGTTGGAGAGTCCAGGGCCCCAGTCCGGGTGGGGGTGGAAGAGGTTCCACAGGCCGCGTCGCTTCGCTTCTGACTTCAAATCTTCCAGAACGGGCGGGTGGAAGTGCGGGTCGCCCGACGCGTGCATCTGCGCTTCGTACACAGGCTCCGCTGGGTAGACGGCCGCATCCATGAAGTCCTGCAGGTCATCGCGGAAGCGCTTCGCGCGGTCGGATGGTTCGAACACGATCGTGGCTCTCTCTCGGTGGTTGCGTGGCACGAGTATTATTGAAACTGGCTTCAAATTCAAGTTATTGTGAGAAGGAGCTCTTGAAAGGAGCAGTCATGTCTGGCACATCCCCCATCACGCCCGTCACCCGTCGCGATCTGGACGGCCTTCTCAACGTCGAGCTCGGTCCGACGCCGTGGCGCGAGGTCACGCAGACCGACGTCGACGCCTTCGCGGAGACCACCGGCGACCGCCAGTGGATCCATGTCGACGTGGAGCGCGCGGGAGCCAGTCCGCTCGGCGGAACCATCGCCCACGGACTGTTCACGCTGGCGCTCGGACCCGCACTCACCTATCAGCTCATCTCGTTCGACGGCTTTGCACACGTGTTGAACTACGGCTACGACACGGTGCGCTTCCCCTCGGCGCTCCCGGTCGGATCGCGCGTGCGGATGACGGCGACCGTGGTGGCGGTGGACGAGGGCGCACGCGGCATCCAGTTGCGGGTGCGGCAGCGGTTCGAGCGGCAGGGGCACGACAGGCCTGTGGCGGTCGCCGACTCCGTGACGCTGCTGGTGGAGGGGCGATAGCGGCGTCCGAGGCGGAGGGGCGGGTGTGGTCACGCCGAGTGGCTGCGCCCGCCGGCGCGGTCACCTGCGGCCCTGATGGCAGCAGGGTCGAGCGCTCGCTTCTGGATCTTCCCGGTGGATCCCTTCGGCAGAGCGTCGAGGGCGGCGTAGATGCGCGGCAGCTTGTAGGGCGCGAGTCTGAGGGACAGCCACTCACGCAGTTCGGCGCCGCTCGCCGTCTGCCCCTCTCGGAACGCCACCACGGCCGCCACCTCCTCACCCAGTCGGTCGTCGGGGACCCCGATCACCGCCGCCTCGCGAACGGCCGGGTGTTGGTACAGCAGCTCCTCGATCTCACGCGGGTAGACGTTGTAGCCGCCGCGGATGACCAACTCCTTGCTTCGGCCCACGATCCAGAGGTCCCCCTCCTCGTCCTGGCGGCCGAGATCGCCGGTGTGCAGCCATCCGTCGCGGAGGGTCTCGGCGGTGGCGTCGGGCCGGTTCCAGTAGCCGCGCATCACCACCGGGCCGCGGATCACCACCTCACCGGTCGCGCCGACAGGCATCGGCGAGCCGGACTCGTCGACGACCCGAACCTCGAGCCCGGGGAGCGAGCGACCGACGCTGCCCTCCTTCTTGAATGCCTGGGGTCGTGCCATCGTGCCTGCGCCAGTGCTCTCGCTCATGCCGTAGCCGTCCAGGACCGTGCAGCCAAACCGGTCCAACAGGCGTCGCGCGACCTCCGCTGGGAGAGCGGCCCCGCCCGAGATCGCAAGCCGCAGGTGCGGCGTCTCCCTTTGCGCGAGCCGGCGCGTCTGGAGCATGTCGTTCCACATCGTCGGCACGCCGTAGAGCACGGTCAGCTCGTGCTCCCCGGCAAGCCGGACGAGCCCATCACCACTGAACGGGTGCAGGAGTGAGAGTGTCGCCCCCTGCTGCAGGGCACACCCGAGCACCGCCACCTGCCCGAACACATGGAAAAGGGGGAGCGCGGTGCCCAGACGGGCATCGTCACCGAGATCGAGGAGCTCGACGAAAGCCGCTGCGCTGGCCGTGAGGTTCGCGTGGGTGAGCTCCGCGCCCTTCGGGCGACCGGTGGTGCCGGAGGTGTACAGCAGCACGGCGACGTCGTCGTCGGCTCGAGGCTCCGGCTCCGCCCGGACGGCAGCGGCGGCCAGCACGTCCGGGCGGAGGACCCATGCGGGCAACCCGCGGGCGAGCGCCGCTCGGCACGCCGCTTCGGCACCTTCGGGCCACACGACTGCCATCGAGCTGCCCGAGTCGTCGAGGAAGTACGACATCTCCGACTCGGTGCAGGCCGGGTTGACCGTGACGGCCGTGGCGCCGGCAGCGAGGATCCCGAAGTAGGCGACGACGAACTCAGGCGACGTCGGTGCGACCAGGAGCACACGGTCACCCGGCCTCACCCCTGACTTCCGGAGGCGGTCGGCGAAGGCGGCGGACGCCTCCGCCACGCTCCGGTAGCTCCACGTGCCTTCCGCGGTCCGCAAGGCGGGCCGGTCCCGGTGTCGTTGCGCCGACGCCCAGAGTGCTCGGGCGGTGTTCACTGCCTCAGCCTGTGTAGTACGGCGTCAGGCCGGTGCCCTCGGGGATGACCCCGGGCTTCGGAACGTTGTCGGACGTCACGAGCGGTGAGTCGACGAAGAGCTGAGGGTTCTTCGGCGGCTTTGCGCCACCGAGGATCTTCCCGATCTGGTCGAGGACGACGTTCGACACAGCCACCATGTCGTTGACGACGGTCGCGCCCTGGGGGCCACCCTTGCGGATCGAGTCCAGGTTGGGCTGCTCGCCGTCAAGCGACACGACGAAGATGTCGTCGCGCCCGGCTGCCTCCAACGCCGAGACCGCGGCGTACCCGCCCTCGTCCCACGGCACGAAGACCGCGCCCAGATGGCCGCCCTTCGGGAAGCGGGTGAGGATGTCCCCGGTCTTGTTCTGGACGTCGACGGCGGAGTTGTCGGCGTTGACCTCTTGGCGCGAGACGATGGGGATCTTGTAGAAGCCGGCCTGGGTCGTCACAGCGAGCTCTCGGGTTCTGAGGTTCGCCAGCGGCGTGTAGCCGAAGATCGCAATCCCACGACCCTTGCCCTCCACGAGAAGTCGCTGTGAGATGTAGGTGGCGACCTTGTTGCCGGCGATCCATTCGTTGGCGCCCACGTCGAAGGCCAGGCCCGGCGCGACACCGCAGTAGAAGCCTGCCACCGGGATCTTCTTGGTGCCGGCCGCCTGGAGCCCGTCGGCGATGTTGGCGGCCTCGGTGTTGGCGACGACGATCGCGTCGTAGCCCTGGTCGGTCCAGACGCGCATGGTGTCGTTGGTCTTGAGCAGATCGAAGGCGGTGTCGACGGCGTCGACCTTGAACTCGTGCTGTTTGGCCAAGCCCTCCATCACGCTCACCGCACGCGCGACGGTCGGACCCTTGAGGTTGATGCCGACGATGCCGACTTTCGCACCCTTGAGGGAGCTGAGATCGACAGCAGCCGCACCCGTGGCGGCGCCCGCCGCGGGCGCCGTAGTGGCTGGCTTCTCGGCGGCGCCGCCGCTCACGCTGCACGCGGCCAGCAGTGCTCCGGCTCCGGTGCCTGCCATGCTCCCGAGAACGAACCGACGGGAAATCGATTGAGTGGTCATTTCCTCTGCCTCATCGCGGAGTCGCCGCGGCCGAGTGAGACGGCCGCCGCGGGGTTGACGCACGGTGCTCCGAGGTGCCGCGCGTGGGGTCAGTCGGGACACTACGGCCGGGCAGCGGTGCCCTCCAGTGCACCAAGGTGGACACCCTCGACACCCTCCGACCAGGCAGCCGGCGTCTCGATCTGTCCACTTTGGTGGACTGGAACCGGCCCCGGCGGCGGCCTACTTTTTCGGTACGGCGGACGTGGTGACGCGCTCCCCTCACCCACGACTGACAAGGGAGTCATTGATGGAACGGACGGAACTCTCATCCGCGGCGGCTGCTGAGCCTGCGGCCATCCCTGCTTCCTCGCCGCCGGTCGACGGCCGTCGGCGCGACGCGTCCGGGCGCTGGCTCCTCCTGCTCGCGCGATACGGAACCCTCGTCGGCTTCGTCCTCATGCTGCTGATCTTCTCGATGGTCGCCGACTCGTTCTTGACCGTGAGCAACCTGGGCAACGTCTTGAAGGCCAGTGCGGCGCTGGGTGTGCTCGCGATCGGGCTGACGATCGTGTTGATCCTGGGCGACTTCGACCTCTCGATCGGATACACCGCCACAGCGGCCGGCATGCTCGCCGCCGGCACCGCGCAGTCCTTCGGAATGGCGGGCGGAACGGTCGCCGCCCTTCTCGTCGGTCTCGGCGTGGGCCTTGCCAACGGCCTGGTCGTGACCCGCCTGGGTGTGTCCGCGTTCATCACGACACTGGGCGCCGGTCAGATCATCGCCGGATGGCTCATCGCCTATCGAGGCGGCATCCAGATCTCCGCAGACCTTCCGCCCGACTTCACCACGCTTGGCCGTGGCAGCGTCGGCCCCGTGTACGTGCTGATCATCGTCTGGCTGGCGGTGTCACTCGGCGCATGGCTGCTGCTCGAGCGCACCACCGTTGGTCGCAGGATGTACGCCGTGGGCGGGAACCCCGTCGCTGCGCGGCTCTCCGGAATCAACAATGAGACCGCGCGCCTCCTCGCGTTCATCCTCAGCGGGCTGCTCGCCGGCCTCTGCGGCCTGATGGTCACCTCGAGCCTCGGCGTGGGGAACCCCACGTCCGCTCTGAGCTATCTGCTGCCCGCGTTCGCCGCGTGCTTCATCGGTGCGGCGACCCTGCGCGAGGGTCAGTTCCACATCGGTGGGACCGTCGTGGGTGTGCTCATGCTGAGCTTCTTGTCCAACGGGCTGGTCATCGCCGGCGTCGAGCGGGCTTGGACGATCGCCTCGCAGGGCATCGTGCTCGTCGCTGCCGTCACCATCAGCACCTTCGCTCGTCGAGTGGCCGCCCGATGAGCGCCGAGGCTGGGGTCCTCGCCGGGCAACCCTGGTTGCGGGTTCGCGGTCTGGCCAAGAGCTTCCAGGGCGTGCAGGCCTTGAGCGGCGTCGACTTCGAAGTCCGAGCAGGCGAGGTCCACGGACTCATCGGGCAGAACGGCGCAGGGAAGTCGACCCTGATCAAGATCCTGGCCGGCGCGTACCGGCCCGATGCCGGCTCGATCGAGATCGAGGGTCGCACCTCCACCTTCGCGAACGCAGCGCAGTCGACGGCTGCCGGCATCGCTGTCCTGCATCAGGATCCGCAGTTCGTCGCCGATCTGGCCGTCTACGAGAACGTCTACCTGGGCCTCAGGCCGCCGCTGCTCGGACCGTTCATCAACCGCCGGGAGATGCGGGCCCGATGCCGGGAAATCCTGCACAGGATCGGCATCGACATCGACGTCGACGCGCGAACTGCTGACCTGTCCGCACCGGAGAAGTCGATGGTCGCGCTCGCCCGCTGTCTGCTGCTCGGCGCACGATTGATCATCATGGACGAGCCGACCGCCTCGCTGGGCGCGCACGAGGTCGAGCAGGTCTACGCCACCGTCGAACGACTCAGAGGTGAGGGCATCGGGGTCGTGTACGTCTCCCACCGACTCGACGAGATCGCCGCTCTCTGCGACCGGGCGACGGTCCTCCGGGACGGCCGCATCGTCGGCGAGGCCTCGCAGGAAGACCTGCAGGACCGGCAGAAGCTGGTGCGACTGATTCTCGGTGTCGAGCCGTCGAACCTCGTGACCGCGAAGCACAACGAGCGCGGCGCCATCGCTCTCCAGGCAACCGGGCTCGGTTGGAAGAACAAGGTACGTGGCGTCGACCTCACGCTCCATCGAGGACAGGTGACGGGGATCGCCGGCTTCGTCGGCTCAGGGCGCTCGGAGCTCGTCCATCTCCTGTTCGGCGCGCTCCGTCCGGACAGCGGCCGGATCCTTCTCGGTGATCGTGCGTTCACGCCCTCCTCTCCCGGACGCGCCATCCGGCGCGGGATCGCGCTGGCGCCGGAGGACCGGCGCAAGCAGGCTTCGATCGGCGAATGGACGGTTCGCGAGAACCTCACGTTGGCATCGCTCGACAAGGTCTCCCGGTTCGGCTTCATCGACCGCCGCGAGGAGCGTCGGCGCTACGATGAGGATCGACGCCTGCTCGGCATCAAGGCCGCCAGCTGTGAGAGTCGGTTCAGCCATCTGTCGGGAGGCAACCAGCAGAAGGTGGTCATCGCCAAGTGGTTGGCGACCGACGCCGAGGTGTTCATCTTCGACGAGCCTACTCAAGGCGTCGACGTGGGTGCCCAAGAAGAGATCCATCGCGTTGTCCGCGACATCGCCGAGCGCGACCGTGCCGTCGTGTTCATCTCCAGCGACATCGCCGAGACGGTTCGGATCAGCGACCGGTTGCTGGTGATGCGTGAGGGCCGCATCGTCGCGGACGTCGACACCGCGGACACGACATTGGAGCAGGTCCTGTCGCTCTGCTTCGGCGGGGTCGCCGACCCTGTGAACGACATGGCGAAGTAGCGCTACCGGTCCGAGGACTCTGATGCGTGATCTACCGACCCCCGCTTCTCGGCGCAAGCGGCGCAAGACGACCGTCCAGGCACCTTCGGCAAGGCCGACCTATCTGGTCACGGCGCCGCACATCGCAGCGAGCCGGAAGGGCGACCTTCAGGTGAGGATGCCGGAAGGTGAGTGGCACGCACGCCAAGAGGGCAGTCTGCAGACGGTCTGCGGTCGGTCCGCCGTGACGTGGCGCCTCTTCTGGACGTTGCGCTTTGATCGCGCCGGCCCCCGTGCGTGTCGCGACTGCGCTCAGGCGCTGGTGAATCGGGCCGACTACCCGTCGGTGCTGCCCGCCTGGGACCACATCCATTGTTCGACGTGAGGTGATGTCATGTCTTCACTACTCCTCGGCGGCCTCGGCACGCCCGAGCTGATCTTGATCTTTCTCGTCGTGATGCTGCTGTTCGGGGCGTCGAAGCTGCCGGACCTGGCGCGTGGCAGCGGCCGTGCCCTGCGGATCTTCAAGGCCGAGACCAAGGGTCTGACCGACGACGACGTCGACGACGTCGAGGACCGTGGGACGACCCAGACGCCGCAGCGCGCCGCTGAGCTGGTGAGTCGGCGGGCTGAGCTGGATGCGAGGCAGGCTGTGCTCGATGCGGAGCGTGCGCGTCTGCGGCGCGAGCAGTCCTGACCGCGCCTGTGCACAGGTAGGAGCCGGTCATGTCATTCGTCGGGGTGCTCGGCCTGTATCGGGCGCGGCCGCATCACAGTGTCGGGGCCGATGGGCGGATGGCGCTCTCGGACCACCTGCGGGAGCTGCGCGCCCGGATCATCCGCTCGGTCACGGCTCTGGTCGTGGCGTTCGTCGTGGCGCTGTTCTTCTACGACCAGCTCCTCCAGCTCGTCGTCGAGCCCTACAGGGAAGCGGTGAAGATCCTCGGCGACAAGGTCAACGCCGAGATCGTCATGTCCGGGGTCAGCGCCCCGTTGATGCTCCAGCTGAAGCTGTGCGGCATCGCCGCCATCGTGGTCTCCAGCCCCTACTGGCTCTTCCAGATCTGGGGCTTCGTGGTCCCCGGGCTCACCGCGCGGGAGAAGAAGTGGACCCGCGTCTTCGCCCTCATCGCCGGACCGCTGTTCATCGCCGGGGTCGCGTTGGGCTACTACGTGCTGCCCAAGGGGGTCGAGGTGCTGCTCACCTTCACCCCCGCGGGGGTGAAGAACCTGCAGGACTTCGGTGAGTTCTTCACCTTCATGACCCGGATGATGCTGGTCTTCGGCATCGCGATGGAGATCCCCCTCTTCGTGGTCCTGCTCAACCTCGCCGGGGTGGTCTCGGGCAGGATGCTGGCCCGCTACCGGCCCTGGATCATCCTGGGCACCTTCGTCTTCGCTGCCGTCGCGACCCCCTCGACCGACCCGTTCTCGATGCTGATGCTCGCGGTCCCGATGACGGTCCTCTTCGGAATCGCCGAGGTCATCGCCCGCATCATCGACCGCCGCCGCGGCCGTCACCAGCACTCCACCGACCAGTGGCCCGACGACGAGACCTCCCCGATCTGAGAGGCGGAGGGATCGAGATGTTCGGAATCGGACTGCCCGAGCTGGCCGTGATCGCGCTGGTCGCGGTCTTCGTCTTCGGACCCGACCGGCTGCCCGACATGGCGAACCAGGCTGCTCGGCTCGTCCGCGCGGGCAAGAAGCTCGCCGACAGCGCCCGCGACCAACTACGAGACGAGCTGGGTCCGGAGTACGCCGACCTCGAGCTCCGCGACCTCGACCCCCGCGCCTTCATCCGGACCCAGATCGCCGAGGTACTCGCCGAAGCCGACGCTGAGCCGGCTGTGGAGGCGACGGACCCGCCAGGCGCCCGCAGGACCGGGCGCCCGTCGGTGACCCCAGTGCCGAAGAGCTCACCGCAGCGCTATCGCGGTGACCGAGGATCTGGCTGAGCGACGGCCAGGCGCTCTCGTGAAGCGTGAGTCGCCCCACACGTTATTGACTTTGAGGTACAAAAACCTAGCGTGGAAGAAAGGCGGAACCAGCAGACGGACAGGATGGGACGGGCGATGACCCTCGAGGCAACGCGACCGGATGAGGTGCAGAGGCCAGGGTCGGCGGGGGTCTCGGGCCGCGCGGAGGGCGCGAACGACGGCGCGCCGATGCTCCGGCCCATGCGAGGCGTGGCACGGACGATCGCCACCAACATGGACCTGAGCCTGAGGGTGCCGACCGCCACGAGCGTCCGTGCGGTGCCGGCGAAGCTCATGCGCGACAACCGGATCGTGATCAACAACCACCTGCGGCGCACCGTGGGCGGCAAGGTCACCTTCACCCACCTCATCGCGTGGGCGATCGTCCGTGCGCTGGACACCCACCCGGGCATGAACGCGCACTACCTCGACCAGGACGGCACGCCGACTCTCGTCACGCCAGGCCGGGTGAACCTGGGGCTCGCGATCGACGTCATGCGTGCCGACGGCACCCGGAGCTTGATCGTCCCGAGCATCAAGAACGCCCAGGACCTCGGGTTCCGGGAGTTCCTCGACGCCTACGACGGGATCGTCGCGAGAGCGGGACAGCACAAGATCACCGCCGCGGACCTCGGCGGCGCGACGATCTCGCTGACGAACCCGGGCGGCCTGGGGACCCAGCAGTCGGTGCCACGTCTGATGCCGGGACAGGGCGCGGTCATCGGCGCTGGTGCGATCGAGTTCCCGGCCGCGCACGCCGGCGCTTCGGTCCGCGCCCTCGCCGAGCTGGCCGTCGGACCGGTGGTGACGCTCACGAGCACCTACGACCACCGGGTGATCCAAGGTGCCGCCTCGGGTGCGTTCCTGGCCACGGTGCACGCGCTGCTGAACGGTGCGGACGACTTCTACGAGGACATCTTCACCTCCCTCGCCATCCCGTATGCGCCCATCCCGATGGCCACCGACATCGAGGTCGACGAGTCCCTCGAGGTCGGCAAGCAGTCACGGGTGCAGGCGCTCATCGAGGCGTTCCGTGCTCGGGGGCACCTGATGGCGGACACGAACCCGGTCGGCTACGAGCAGCGTTCCCACCCCGACCTCGAGCTCGTCGGACACGGGCTGACACTGTGGGATCTCGACCGGCTCTTCGTCACCGGCGACCTTGGCGGCGGCGCGCCGACTCGGCGGCCCCTGCGCGACATCCTCGGCATCCTGCGCGACGCCTACTGCCGCACCACCGGCGTCGAGTACATGCACATCGCCGACCCCGCCCAGCGCCGCTGGTTCCAGTCCCAGCTCGAGCGCCCCTACGACAAGCCGGGGCGGGCCGAGCAGCTGCGCATCCTCGACAAGCTCAACCAGGCCGAGGCGTTCGAGGTCTTCCTGCAGAGCAAGTACGTCGGCCAGACCCGTTTCAGCCTGGAGGGCGCCGAGTCGCTGATCGCGCTGCTCGATGAGCTCATGCGCCGGGCGGCGGGCGAGTCACTCGACGGCGCCACGATCGCGATGGCGCACCGCGGCCGTCTCAACGTGCTGACCAACATCGCCGGCAAGCGCTACTCGCAGCTGTTCCAGGAGTTCGACGGCACCGACGTGTTCGACGGCTCGGGTGACGTGAAGTACCACCTCGGCACGAGCGGCGTCTACCGCAGCGAGACCGGCGCGGAGCTGCCGGTCCACCTCGCCGCCAACCCCTCGCACCTCGAGGCGGTCGACGCCGTCTCGATGGGCATCACGCGGGCCAAGCAGGACCGCAACGGCGCGCGGCGGTATGCGACGCTGCCGATCATCCTCCACGGCGATGCCGCCATGGCCGGGCAGGGCGTCGTCGGCGAGACCATGCAGATGTCGAAGCTGCCCGCCTACGACCTCGGCGGCACGATCCGCGTCAACGTCAACAACCAGATCGGGTTCACCACGCTCCCGGACGACGGTCGTACGTCGACGTACGCGACCGACGTGGTCAAGTCGGTGCAGGCGCCAGTGCTGCACGTCAACGGCGACGATCCGGAGGCGGTCGTCCGCGCCGCCGAGCTGGCCTTCGAGTACCGCCAGACCTTCCACCGCGACATCGTCATCGACCTGCTCTGCTACCGGCGCCGCGGTCACAACGAGGCTGACGACCCGTCCATGACGCAGCCGCGGATGTATGGGCTGATCGACGCCAAGCCCGGCGTCCGCACGCAATACCTGACCTCGCTCCTCGGTCGGGGAGACGTCAGCCGGGAGGAGTACGAGTCCGCCCACCTGGCGTTCCGGGAACTGCTCGAGGAGGCCTTCGCCGAGGCGCAGAGCTCGGCACAGAGCTCGGCGCAGAGCTCGGTGCCGCCGGCGCGGCGCTCCGTCGTCGCCGAGACCGCGCACCCGGCGCGGCTCGCACCGGCGACCGCTGAGGACCTCGCCGACATCGGGACGCTGCTGACCACCCCGCCGGCGGGCTTCGGGGTCCACCCGCGCGTCGAGAGGATCCTCGGACGGCGTCGTCAGATGGCCACGGGTGGCGGCATCGACTGGGCCACCGCCGAGCTGCTCGCGCTTGGCACGCTGGCACGCCGGGGGATCCCGGTGCGGCTGACCGGGCAGGACAGCGGTCGCGGCACGTTCGCGCAGCGGCATGCGATGGTCTACGACCAGACAACGGGCGCACGGTGGCCCGCTCTCGGCGCCGTCGCGCCGGCCGGTGCCCGTGCCGCCGTCCACGACTCGCTGCTCAGTGAGTACGCGGCGATGGGCTACGAGTACGGCTACTCGGTCGAGAGCCCTGAGAGCCTCGTGCTCTGGGAGGCGCAGTTCGGGGACTTCGCCAACGGCGCGCAGGTCGTCGTCGACGAGTTCCTCTCCTCCGCTGAGCAGAAGTGGGGGCAGCGGAGCTCGCTGGTCCTGCTGCTGCCTCACGGGTATGAGGGCTCCGGCCCCGACCACTCCTCCGCGCGGATCGAGCGCTTCCTCCAGCTGTGCGCGGAGGACAACATGGTGGTCGCCCAGCCAACGACGCCCGCGTCGTACTTCCATCTGCTGCGCGAGCAGGCGACGCGGTCGCCGCGCAAGCCGCTCGTCGTCTTCACCCCGAAGTCGATGCTTCGGACTCGGGCCGCCACCAGCTCGGTCGAGGACCTGACCGTTGGGGGGTTCCGTCCGGTGCTGGACGACCCGACCGTCGGGGACCCGCGCCTGGTCCGACGCGTGATCCTCACGTCCGGGAAGGTGCATCACGACCTCCGCGCCCGCGTCGCGTCGCTGGGCCCGGAGGAGGCGGCGAGGTTCGCGCTGGTGCGCGTCGAGCAGCTCTACCCGGCACCCGTGGACGAGCTGCGCGGGGTCCTGGGCCGCTACCCGGGCGCCGAATGGACCTGGGTCCAGGAGGAGCCCCGCAACCAGGGGCCGTGGCCGTTCGTCGCGACGGACGTCGTGCCGCTGCTGGACAAGCCGGTGCGGGTGATCGCTCGGCCGGCAGGGGCGGCCCCCGCGACCGGGTCGACGAAGCAGCACGCGACCGAGAGCGCCGCCCTGCTGGAGCAGGCGCTCTCGCTTTGACCCGCCGGCCCGGCGGTGAGAGCCCGGGGGCGGTCCCGTCGGAGACGAGGCCGCCTCCGGTGCCGGACCGACGCCCGGGCCGACGCGCAGGTGGGGGCGGGGCGTGCTCGCGACCGCCCGGTGGCTGCCGCGACCTGCGGGCCGAAGGCGTGGTCAGGTCACAGGTCGAGCACCAGGTCGCTCGTGGGCCGAGCCACGCACAGCAACAGCTCGCCGTCCCCGGGAGGGGGTGTCGTACGACGCCTCGCCCGCGACGACTGCCGTCGCACAGGTGTGACAGACGCCTGTGCGGCACGACCACCGTGTCGGCACGTCGCAGTTCTCGGAGAGCTCGAGCAACGACGGGCATCGCTGGGGCCAGGAGGCTCGTGGCTTGACGGCTGTCGACGGAAATCTGCGAAACCGCAGGTCAGCGGCCTAGTCGCGGTCCGGGCCGGGTCGGCGAATGTCGCCCTTGGACACCGATTTCGGGGCTTCGTGCATCACTCTCGTGCATCACTTCGGCTCCATCACGGTGACCCAGTGGCAGCCGAACTTCTGTAACTCTGACCCCTAGGGCGCCACTGTGTCAGGAGCCGGTTGAGTAGTCAGACGGCGATCAATACATCTACTCAACTTCTCGCCCGCGTTCAAGTACTCCCTGGGCTTCGATCCGGCATCGAACGCAGATCTCTTCCAGGTCTGGCGTCTTGGCGTGGTCATGGGCGAACGGCCGGCGCGGCCCGGGCACATCGAGCAGCCACGCGATCGACTTCGTCCCAGAGGCCCTGAACGGGTGCGGGATCGCGCCCTCGTTTTGCCCTGCCCCATCTTCATGTTCAGTCATGCCGTAGCCGCACCAGCAGCAAGCGAGCCCACTCTCGTCCTGCGAGGCGCGGTAGACGAGTTCGGCATCAAGGACTCCGTCGACCGCGAGGTCGCGGAGCTCCTCCAGGCGCGCGATGAACGCGCCCAGTTTCGCGAGCGCACTCCGGTCATCGCCAGACATGCCATCAGTGTGCCCGTCGACGGCGACGTCCAGCACCCTGGTTTGTTGGTCATGTCGAGCCAACTAACACGTCGTTCGGGCGTGTTAGGAATCCGCGGAATCGTTAACACGTCGCGCGACCACGGCGTCGGGACGGCGTGCCGCTCGCGGTGCTGACAGGATGGACGTGTGGTCATCCGTCGTTCGTCGCCCGAGCCTCCGTGGGGCGGTCCCGAGATCAGGCACCAGCCCGGCATGGCCGACGACCTGATGCGTGAGCTGGCTCCCCTCCTTGCCGAGGACGGCATCGACTTCAACGACCCGAACTCGATCCCCGACATGGAGTCGCTGCAGCGTGCCCTCGACCGGGCAGTCGAGCGGAGGAACATGGAGCTCTTCACGCCGGTCGGCGAGTCAGGTGCGCTCGCGTTGACGACCCTGCGCCTGTTCGTGGAGGCCATCGCCGACGACCAGGCGGACCTCGCCGAGGCCATCCTTGCTACCGCCGTTCCGGAGTCTCCCGACGGGTCACAGGCGACGGTTGCCAGCACCATCGGCGTCGCTCTCAACCTGCTCGACACTATCCTCGGCAGCGGGTGTCCCGAGGCCCCGGCCGGCATCGGCGCTCGTGCAAAGCTCCCGAAGGGGCATTGGCACGGCGAGCGCGCCGCTCGCGACATCCTTGACCTCGCGCGCCGCGGCCGTGCGTTCCGTGCGCTCGACTCCCTCATGGCCAAGCAGGGCAGCCCGGCGGTGCAGTCTGGTGCGGCGCTGGCTCTGGCTGGCGCGATGCAGGCATGGGCGGACCTGGCAGGCGAGCCGGTCGACCAGGTCACCCCGACAGCGTTCCGCGCTGAATAGCTCCCACTGTCGTAATGTTGCAGATTTGCAACACTCGCTTAGACTGAAGACATGGACCTTGCGGAGCGCATCTCGACGCTGCGTCGCGTGAACGGGCTGAGTGCTCGTCAGCTCGCGGCGCTGGTCGACGTTGCCCCGACGACGGTCACGCGGATCGAGTCCGGCGCGGTGAGTCCGTCGTTCGACCTCGCACAGGAGATCCTGACGGTGCTGGGTGAGCCCATCGGCTTCACGGGCACCGCGGACGTCGGTGCGATCGCGACTGCGCGTCTCGCTCTCGACCCGGAGCTCGCCGTGCCCTCGACTCCAGGCGTCGAGTTGTGGCGCCAGCGCTGGGCTCGCATCGGACTTCTCGATGGCGACGGTCGTGCCATTCGCGGCAAGGAAGCAGACCTGCTGTTCCGCGCGGGACGTGCAGCACGCCTGACGCGGCGCGCCGGAGCGGTGGACTTCGCGGCGGGATCGGCGGCAGATCAGATCGCTGAGGCGCTTGGTGCAGCAGCGATCGACTACGCCCTCACCGGCGACGCTGGAGCCAACCGATACCGGTCGAGCGCGGGGGAGGCATGGCCGGTTCTCTACGTCGAGGACGTCGCTCGCGCGGCCGAAGCCGCCAGCCTCGCTCGCAAGAGGCCAGGCTCGTTCGGTATGCGGGTAACCCTCATCCCGTTCGACGGTGTGAGCGAAGTCGGTCGCGTCGACATCAACGGCACGACTGTCGTTGCTCGCGACCAGGTCGTCATCGACGCCTACGGTGGCATCGACCGCATGGTCGAGCAGGCCGACATCCTCATGGGGAGGCGCGTGGCGTGACGGACTTCGGGGAGCCGCGCACTGAGATCGAGTGGAGCCGCCGCGCGATCATCAACGTCGTCGAGGTTCTCCAGGTCCACGCGGAGTCGCTCACGTTAGTCGGCGCGCACGCCGTCCTGCTGCGGACGATGGACCTCGACGTGCCGCGTATGCCTACTGGAGATGGCGACCTTGGCGTGACGCCGGGTCTGGTTGGCGACGTGCCGAGCATCGAGGCGCTCCTTGCCGACGCGGGCTACGAGCACCGCACAACCGCGCGACCCGGCCTGTGGGGTCGTACGCCGTACGAGGAGGCTGACGGCACGCTGTCGTTCCGCGAGAAGGTCGACCTGCTCGCTCCCCACGGGCTATCCGGCACCGCCAGCCGCAGCAAGCGTGGAGTCCCGGCCCTACAACCCGTGCACGGCAAGCTCGCGGTGGGCAACGCGCTTGGCCTTGAGCTCGCCGCGTTCAATCGATCGCTGGTCACAATCAGCGACTTCGCCGATCCACGGTTGACAGCTGAGATCTATGTCGCGGAGATCCCCGCGCTCATCTTGGCCAAGGGATCGAAGATCGGCGAACGACTCCGAGAGCCGCGCAAGGGGCCGGTTCGCGACAAGGACCTTGGTGACCTCTGGCGGCTCATGGCAGTCGCGCACCCGAGTGAGACCTTCCGGGTGATCGAGGAGTTCATCGATCACCCCGAGGTCGGCGTCGACGTCCGCCAGAGCGTTGAGTGGACTGCGGAGGTGCTGCGTGACCTAGTGAGCGTCGAGCGGGCCAAGCTCTCGTTCGACACCTTTGTCGACCCCGCCGAGATCGAGCGCGCCTTTTCCGCGTGGCGGGACGCGCTCGCCGGGTGAGAGTCACGAGCCCGCGCGGGTCTTGCTGTCGGTCCACTACGTCAGGATGTCGGCACGGCTCAGAAGCGAATGAGGTCAACAGGTGAGTGACGAGGAAGAGACGGCCCTGCGGCGGGTTCGGTTCTGTGGCGTCCACGACCTGGGCCGCAGGCTGGTTCGTGCCGCGCGTCGCGGGAGATCGCGATGCAGTTCGACCGGTCCGGTGCCCCTACTGACACCATGGACGTCATCGAGCTGCACAACGTGCAGCAGTACCTCGAGAACGGCTTCCTTTCTCGCGACTACACGGACGCGGAACGTGCTGCGGCCATGTCGCGGATTGGCCCGATGCGGAGCACGTTGGCCAGGTACTTCTCGGCAGTTGACGATTCCAACTGCGCCTCGGTCATCACGGATGTCGACTTCGAGTTCCACGCCGACCTACTCGATCTCCTGGGCCGAAACAGAGCCTTCGAACGTTGCAGTGCGGCAGTCATGCTGCCCGCGCTCGATCAGACCGGGGTCCACCTGGGCGCAAATGCTCGCCTGCAAGAAGCTTGTGCTCGCCTATGACGCGGAGATCCGCGACCGTTTGATCGGATCTCCGGCGAACGCCGAACACATCATCCGCAGGCATCTGCAGCAGGATGCGGTCGGGTAGACGTACTTCCCTTGCAACAGGCTCGGAACCTGCCGGAAGCGAGCAGGGTCTGAGGTGCGTCGCCTCCGACATCTTCGGGGTCTCGGGCCGCGACATGCTGGCCGCGTTGATCGCCGGCGAGCGTGACCCCAAGAGGCTCGCGCAGTTCGCCCGTGGACGGATGCGCGGCAAGATCACCGATCTCGAAGAGGCCTTCACCGGCCGCTTCACGTCCTTCGGCAACCCGACGTTGACCGATACCAGCGTGGCCATCCGGGTCACCCCCTCACGTGCGCGTCACAGCGCATCGACGAAGCCGTCGACGATCGACGTGCCGGCGGCACCAGCGCCCGACTTCACCAGGACGCTGAGACCGACCACGAGGGCGAGGAGCTGGCGCCCCGCCACCTCGGGTGCTTCGCCGCCGGTCAGCTCGCCGGTCTCGCGGCCACGACGGATGACGTCCTCGAACCTCGAGGCGATCCCGCTGAAGAGCCGGTCGGCGATCCGGTCCACCTCGGGGTCGGTGGTGCCGAGCTCGGCGGTCGCGTTCACCATGACGCAGCCGCGCTGGTGCTCACCGAGCCCACTGAGCTCCACGGCTGCCTGCTTCAGGCAGGGTGCGACCGGGCCGGAACCGGCGAAGAGGTCGGTGAGGTAGTCGAGCCGCAGCTCCGTGTAGCGCTCGAGCGCTCGGAGGAAGAGCGCGTGCTTGCTCTCGAAGGTGTTGTACAGGCTGCCCTTGCCGATGCCCATCCCGCTGGCGAGCTGCTGGGGGGTGGTGCCGGCGTAGCCCTGGGCCCAGAACAGGTCCATGGCCCTCTCGACCGCGGCACCCGTCTCGAACTGCATCGGCCTGGCCACGCGCCAAGGCTAACCTGTGCGAGTATTAGACCTCAAGGTCAATAACAGTTGCTCGGACCGCCCCGCTCCTCCCTGATCCGGAAGGCATCGACATGCCCGCTCAGCCACCGTCCTCGTCTGCGGCCCGCCCGCGATCCCATGAGCGCGTTCCCCTCACCACGCTCGCGATCCCGTTGGGCCTGGCCGGTCTCGCACAGCTCTGGTCGCTCTCGACATCCGTCCTGGGAGCGCCGTACGGGCTCGCCCAGGCGTTCTGGAGCATCGCCGCCCTGGCGTGGGGGTGGACGGTCGTGGCTCACCTGCACCGGGGCAGTCGCACGGACCACCGACTCCGCGACCAGCTCACGCACCTGGCGCAAGGTCCCCTCGCCGCGCTGCTGCCGATCTCGGCGATGCTCCTCGGCGCCGGTCTGCACCACACCTGGCCCACCGCGGGAACAGTCATCGTCCTCCTGGCAATCGTGGCGGCGGCCGGGTTCGGTGCCTGGATGACGGCCTTCTGGATGAGGGGCGACCTGCCACTCGAGTCGGTCCACGGCGGCTACTACCTCCCGATCAGCGCTGCCGGGCTCGTCGGTGCCCTCTCTGCCGGACAGGCAGGGGTTCGATGGCTCGCCGTGGGCTGCTTCGCCGTCGGGTGCTTCTTCTGGCTGCTGACCACCGTCGTGCTGTTCCTGCGGCTCGCCCTCCGGCCGGCGATGCCCGCCGCGCTGGTGCCGACCCTCGCCATCATGATCGCGCCGCCCGCCGTGGCTGCGTCAGCATGGCTGACCATCTCGGCGGGCCGGCCCGGCCCGATCTTCCAGGGGCTCACGGGCATCACCGCCTTCCTGACCCTGGTGCAGGTGCCGCTCCTGACTCGCTACCGGGCGCTCGAGTTCACGCACGGCTTCTGGTCCTTCACGTTCCCCGCCGCCAGTGTCGCCGGGCTGGCGGTCACCTGGCTCAGGATCGTCCGGCCCGCGGGCTGGCCCGTGATGACGGTGGTCCTCCTGGCCGCTGTCACCGGTCTGGTGCTGGTGATCGCGCTCAGGTCCATCCGCGTGCTCCGTGCCGCCTCTCGCGGTGGGCGGCACGGTGCTCGCACTGCAGCACTGTCCTGAGCCGGACGTGTTCCGGTGGCCGCCTCGCTACGGCCGGGCGGCCAGACCCGCCACCAGTGCCCGCACGATGTCGGCGGTATAGCCCCAGAGCGTCCCGAACGGGAGCTCCGCCGCCGGACCGTGCCATCCGCGGGGGTGATGCAGGTCCTGCCAGGCGGAGAGCGCCGCGAGGGCGCCGAGGCTGACACGGTGAATCGCCGTGGTCTCGCTGCCGTCCGCGCGCAGAGCGGCCGCCCGTCGCTGGTGGGCCAGGACCGCCGTCACGTCGAACCCGGTCGCCACGATGTGCAGCCGCGGGAGGAGCGCCACCGGGTCGACATCAGTCCGGATGAGCCCGATCTCCTCGTCGGCCTCGCGCAGGGCGGTGTCGACCGTGCTCGTGTCGACGGGCTCGCGCCGTCCGCCCGGGAACGAGATCTCGCCCGGGTGGTGTCGCAGGTGTGCCGAGCGCTGCTGGAGGACGACGTACGGCCCGTCGGCCGGGTCCAGGCCGAGCAGGAGGAGGACGGCGGCCTGCCGCTCGCTGACGCCGTCCGCCGGAGGGTCGTGCTCGCTCAGGGTGCGGGCGTCGACAGCGTTGACATATCGGACGAGCGGCACGAGCCAGCCCGGGGCTGCGCCGGGGTCCACCGCGTCCGCGCCGGCCGCAAGCCACCGCTCGATCTCGTCCGTCATCGCGACGTCCGCCCTTCGCCGGTCACGTCGCCCTCACCGCCGAACGTGACGCTTGACACTCGTGAGCCTCGAGTCTAGTTTGTTCGAAATATCGATAACGGTTCGAGATAATGAACAACGCGGAGGGGAGACGAAGCAGATGGGGAGAAAGGGCACGACCTGGCAGACGATGTCGGGTCCCGGGGTCGCCGGCCATGGCGTCGCACAGCCAGCCCGATCGAAACGGGTCAGACGAGCGAGGGCGGTGGTCGCGGCCCCGCGCTGGTTCGCGACCTCGCCGTTCGGGCCCGACGGTCCGACCGAGACCGTCGACGATGTGGACCCGGCGCTGCTGCTGGTGCACGCCAAGCAGGTGGGCACCGATCGTGCCGCGTGCGACCGGAATGCGATGACGTGGCGCAAGCATTGGGAGCCGTTCGGGTCCATCGACCCCGAGCGGGTCTGCCCAGTCTGTCTGGACGTCGTCTCGTGGATGACCTTCGCGCCCGATCCGGGCCGGCCCGGCGCCTGAACGGTCAGGCCCGGACCTCGGGCGCGTGCAGGCGTAGCAGCGTCGTGGCCACGCACGCCGGCCGCGCGCTGCCCTCGATCTCCACGGAGGTCTCGAGGGTCAGCTGGAGGCCGTCAGCCGTCGGTACGACGGTTCGAAGATCGACGTGGGAGCGGATGCGGGAGCCGACGCGGACGGGCGCTGGGAAGCGGACCCGGTCGGCGCCGTAGTTGATGCGTGCCCCGGGGGTGTCGAACCGGTAGATCGTCGAGGCGAGCGCGGGCAGGACGCTGAGCGTCAGGTAGCCGTGAGCGATCGTGGCGCCGTACGGGCCGCCTGCCGCCTGCTCGGGGTCGGTGTGGATCCACTGGTGGTCCCCGGTCGCCTCAGCGAACGTGTCGATGCGCTCCTGAGTCATCTCGAGCCAGTCGCTGGTCCCGAGGTGGCTGTCGGACGCCTCGAGGACCTCCTCGACGGTGGTGAACGTGCGCATACGGCTCCCTTGTCAGGCGTGGTCAGTTATTCGATATACCGAACATAGATCGACACCTCGAACATAGTCCAACGGTCGATCGGACGAGGAGTGACGCTTGACACGCCCAGGGCGCGGGTCTACGTTTGTTCGAAATTCCGATATAAGTTCAGCATCATGAACGGAACCCACGTGCAAGCTCTCGAAGGAATCCGCGTCATCGACGCCGCGACGATGGTCGCCGGACCGCTCGGCGCCTCGATCCTCGGCGACTTCGGCGCCGAGGTGATCAAGGTCGAGCCCATCGGCGGGGACGAGTCGCGGACCTTCGGCCCCGGGCGCGACGGCATGAGCGGCGTCTTCGCCGGTGTGAACCGGAACAAGCGGGCGATCGCGATCGACCTGCGCACCGTCGAGGGCCGGCAGGTGTTCGACGAGCTGTGCGCGGGCGCCGACGTCCTGATCGAGAACATGCTGCCAGCCGTCCAGGAGCGCTTCGGCCTGACGCCGGCCGAGGTGCGGGCGCGGCATCCCCACCTGATCGCGCTCAACGTCAGCGGCTACGGCGACGTCGGCCCGCTCGCCGGCCGGCCGGCACTGGACCCGGTCGCCCAGGCGATCACCGGGTTCATGGCAGCGACAGGCTGGCGCGGCGGTGAGGCGATCAAGGCCGGCCCGCCGGTCGCGGACGCGGCGGCCGGCTACCTGGTCGCGGTCGCGGCGCTGGTCGCCCTTCTCGCGCGCCAGAGGACCGGCGAGGGGCAGGACGGCTCGGTCTCGCTGGTCGGGTCGCTGTTCCACCTGCAGACGCCCTGGCTGGGTCAGTACCTGCTCGCCGACTACGTCCAGGAGCGGCCGGGCAATGCCAGCAACTTCTACGCGCCGTACAACGCCTATCCGACGAAGGACGGCGGCGCCGTCCACGTGGTGGCGTTCAACGACCGGCACTTCGTGAAGCTCGCCCACGCGATCGACCGGCCCGACCTGCTCACCGACCCGCGGTTCGACACGGCCCCGCACCGGCTCGAGAACGCCACCGCCGTCGACGCCGCGATCGCTCCGTGGTTCGCCCGGCACCAGCGTGACGAGATCGTCGAGATCCTCGCCGGGGCCGGCATCATCTGCGCCCCGGTCCTCGGCTACGACGAGTCGGTCGAGCACCCGCAGATCAAGGCCATGGACCTCGTCGTGCGCATCGACCACGACGACCTGGGCGAGCTCAGGGTCCCGGGCATTCCGATCAGGCTGGGTCAGACCCCTGGCGACATCCGCCGCCCGCCGACCTCCGTCGGCGAGCACACCTCCGAGATCCTCGGCGATCTCGGCTACGACGCAGGCTCGATCGCCCGCCTGACGGCAGACGCCGTCGTTCGATGAACAACCAGAAAGATCTGAGAGGAACAGTGTGATGAAGGTCGGAATCAGAATTCCCGGTGCAGGTCCGTGGGCCGGCCCCGAGGCGATCGCGGAGATCTCGCAGTTCGCCGAGAAGGCCGGGTTCGACTCCCTGTGGATGACGGACCACGTCGCTCTGCCGACGAAGGTCGACACCCCCTACCCCTACACCTCCGACGGCAAGTTCCTCTGGGCTCCCGAGACCCCCTACCTCGACTGCCTGACGTCGCTCACGTGGGCGGCCGCCGCCACCGAGCGCGTGGAGCTCGGCACGTCGTGCCTGATCCTGCCGTGGCGCCCCCTCGTCCAGACCACCAAGACGCTCGTCAGCATCGACGTCCTCTCGCGAGGTCGGCTGACCGTCGCGATCGGCGTCGGCTGGATGAAGGAGCAGTTCGACATCCTGGGGGCGCCGTTCAAGGACCGCGGGCGCCGCGTCACCGAGATGATCAACGCGATGCGCCACATGTGGACCGAGGACGAGGTCGACTTCACCGGCGACTTCTACGACCTGCACCACTTCAAGATGTATCCGAAGCCGGTCCGGGGCACCATCCCCGTCTGGTTCGCCGGCTACAGCGAGGCCTCGCTGCGCCGGATCGCCGCAATCGGCGACGGCTGGCACCCTCTTGCCGTCGGGCCGGAGGACTACGCGGGCTACCTCGCGACGCTGACGTCGTACGTCGAGCAGGCCGGTCGCGACATGAGCGAGATCACGCTGACCGCCCGGCCGCTGCGCACGGCGCCCTACAACGCCGAGACGATCGAGGCGTACGGCGCCCAGGGCGTCACCCACTTCATCTGCGACACCTCGTTCGAGCACGAGACGCTCGCCGAGGCGGTCGAAGAGCTGCAGGAGCTGGCCGAGGCCGTTCTGCCCACCGCCCACCAGCTGCCCTGATTCGGACGTGACACTCATGCAGGCATCCACTGACAAGGTCCCGCTCGTCCTCGACGGCGAGCTCGTCGAGTCCTCGACCGGGGCGCGCTTCGACACCGTCAACCCGGCGACCGGCGACGTGTTGGCGTCGGTCGCCGAGGCAGGTGTCGAGGACGTGGACCGCGCGGTCCGCTCGAGCGCGGCGGCGGCCACGAAGTGGCAGCGCATGCGCCCCTCCCAGCGTGCTCGTCTCCTGACCCGGTTCGCCGGGCTCGTGGAGGAGCACGGCGAGGAGCTCGCGATGCTGCAGACCCGCGACATGGGCAAGCCGATCCGCGAGTCGCGGTCCATCGACCTGCCGGTCATGATCGAGACGTTGGACTACTTCGCCGGGCTCGTGACGAAGATCGAGGGCCGGACCACGCCGGCGCCCGGGCGGTTCCTGAACTACACGGTGCGCGAGCCGATCGGGGTCGTCGGAGCCATCACCCCGTGGAACTTCCCCGCGGTCCAGGCCGTGTGGAAGATCGCGCCGGCCCTGGCGATGGGCAACGCCATCGTCCTGAAGCCAGCGCAGCTCGCCCCGCTCGTGCCGGTCGCGCTCGGCGAGCTCGCGCTCGAGGCCGGCCTGCCAGCCGGCCTGGTGAACGTGCTGCCCGGCCGCGGCTCCGTCGCCGGCCAGGCCATCGCCGACCACCCGGGGATCGGGAAGATCACCTTCACGGGGTCGACCGACGTCGGGCGAGGGATCGGCCGCTCGGCCGCCGACCGTCTCATCACCGCCTCGCTCGAGCTCGGCGGCAAGTCGGCGCTCGTGGCCTTCGCCGACTCCGCCCCGGCCACGGTCGCGTCCGTCGTCTTCCAGGCGATGTACAGCAACCAGGGCGAGACCTGCACGGCGCCGAGTCGTCTGCTCGTCGAGCGGGCGATCTACGACGAGGTCATCGACCTCGTCGTGCAGAGGGTCCAGGCGGCCCGCGTGGGCGACCCGGAGGAGACGGCGACCGAGATCGGCCCGCTGGTCGACGCGGCCGCTCGCGCCTCGGTGCACTCCTACGTCACGGCGGGCGTCGCCGAGGGCGCGAACCTGCTGGTCGGCAACGCTGCCGACCCGTCGCCCGAGGAGCCCGGCTTCTTCTACCAGCCGGCCCTGTTCGCCGACGTCACGCCGGACATGCGGATCGCGCAGGAGGAGATCTTCGGACCGGTCCTCTCCGTCCTGCCCTTCGAGGGCGAGGAGGAGGCCCTACGGCTGGCGAACGACACCATCTACGGGCTCGCGGCCGGGGTGTTCACCCGCGACGTCGGCCGGGCACTTCGTTTCGCGCAGACGCTCGACGCCGGGACGGTCTGGGTCAACAGCTGGGGCGTTCTGAACCCGGCGTCGCCCTACAGCGGCTTCCGCTCCAGTGGTCACGGCAGTGATCTCGGTCAGACGGCGATCGAGAGCTTCACCAAGGAGAAGAGCGTATGGGTGCGCTTGGACTGACCCCGGCTCGCGTGATCTCACGGCTCAGCGAGGCGCGCGATGTCGCGTCATGGGTCCCCGACCCGAGCTACTCGATGGTGCGCGACGCCCTGTTCGACCAGAACCCCCACCGGGTCGCGGTGCTGCAGGGGGGCCCGCACGGCGTCGAGAGCGTGACGTTCGGCGAGGTCCAGGAGGCGGTCCGGCGCCTGGCCGGTGCCCTGCGACGACGCGGGGTGAAGCCCGGCGACCGGGTCGCCATGTATCTGGACCCGTCGAAGGAGGCGGCGCAGGTCGTCTGCGCCGTCCTCGCGGCCGGGGCGGTGATCCTCCCGATCCCGAGGCTGATGGCCGGCTCCTCGGTCACCCACCGACTGCGCGACGCCGCGGCGTCGATCCTCGTGACGGACGAGGCCGGCGTGAGCCGGCTGCTCGAGACCCAGGCGTCGGAGACGGGCGTGCCCGTCCTGACGGTCGACTCCTCGTCCGCGGACGACCTCTTCGACGAGGCCCACACGGCTGTCCCCCTCGAGCCTCACGTCCCGGACGGGGACGAGCCGGCCCTCCTCATGTACACCTCGGGGACGAGCGGCAGCCCGAAGGGGATCGTGCACGCGAACCGGGTGCTCCTGGGTCACGCGGGCGTCGACTACGCCTTCGAGCTGTTCCAGGACGACGACGTCTACTTCGGGACCGCGGACTGGGGCTGGGTCGGCGGCCTGATGCTCGGGCTGCTCGTCCCCTGGTCGTTCGGTGTGCCCGTCGTGGCGTTCCGGCAGCAGCGCTTCGACGCCGCCCGGACGCTCTCCCTCTTCGAGCGCTACGGGGTGACCAAGGCGTTCCTGCCGCCGTCGGTGCTGCGGCTGCTCGCGGCTCACGGGCATGGGCCGGAGCGTCGGCTCCGGGCCGTGGTGACCGGCGGGGAGCCGGCGGGAGCCGCGGAGATGGCCTGGGCGCGCCGCCACCTGGCGGCCTCGGTGAACAAGGCCTTCGGGCAGACCGAGGCCAATGCGCTCATCGGCGACTCCGCCGCGCTCGGGTCCGTGGACGATGCCACCATGGGGGCGCCGTACCCCGGGCACGACGTCCGGCTCCTGGACGAGGCCGGCGAGGAGGTCGCGTTCGGAGAGGTCGGAGAGATCTCGCTCCGCCTGCCCGACCCGGTCGCGACGCTCGGTGTGTGGAGCACCGATCTCGGACGGCCCGTGCCGCCCACCGGACAGTGGCACCGGACCGGTGACCTCGCCCGAGCGGTGTTCGGCCACCGGCTCGAGTACCTCGGGCGTGCGGACGACGTGATCAAGAGTCGTGGCTACCGCATCGGTCCCAGCGAGATCGAGGACGCGCTCAAGCTGCACCCCTCGGTCGAGGACGCCGCCGTCGTCGGCGTGCCCGACGCCGAGGTCGGCCAGTCGATCAAGGCGTTCGTCCAGCTCGACCACGCCGAGCTCGACGCGACCCTCGAGCGCGCCCTGCGGGACCTCGTGGCGACGACGGTCGGCCCGCACGCGAAGCCGCGGGCGTTCGAGTCCATCCACGAGGTGCCTCGCACCGAGACGGGGAAGATCCTGCGCCGCGACCTCGCGCCGCACGCCTGAGCCCCAGGTCTTCCAGATCCAGTCTTCCCCAACCCGTTCTTCCCCACCCCAGCTGATCGATCGCTCATCGACAGGCAGTGGCGGCTGGCCGCTGCAACAACGAGTTCTCGGATCAACCAACCCATATTCACGAGGAGATTGCCATGGGACGACCGATGGTGGCCGCGCTCGGTGCCGGCGCGGCGCTGGCCCTGCTGGCCGGGTGCGGCGGAGCGAGCACGACAGGGGGCGGCTCCGCGGCGGGGGCGGAGAAGCCGGCCGGCAAGGAGGTGACGGTGGGCCTGATCGCGCCGTCGTCAGGCGTATACGGGCTCTACGGCCCGGTGCTCGCAGGTGTGATGAAGGGCGCGTTCTCCGCGCCGGGTGCCCCGTCGGGGCTCAATCTGCTGACCGAGGACGACGCCGGTGACCCGCAGACCGCCTTGACCAAGGCCCGCCAGCTGGTCCAGGAGAAGGGCGCCGACGTGGTCGTCTGCTGCGTCAACGGGGCGGCGACCTTGGCGGTCGCCCCCTACCTGCAGAGCGTCGGCGTCACGCAGATCGCGCCCATCCCAGGGCCGGGCGGGCTCGGGAAGTTCACGACCGCCTATTCGGTGGGGTTCTACCCCGCGCAGGTGACCCGGCCGTTCGGCGCCTACGCCGCGAAGGAGCTGGGCTACAAGAAGGCCGTCATCCTCGCGAGCGACTTCGTCCAGGGCCACGACGTCGCGAACGGGTTCAAGGCAGGCTTCACCTCGGCCGGCGGGACGGTCGTCAAGGAGATCTACCCCCCGCTCGACACCTCGGACTACGGGCCCTTCCTCAGCCAGGTGTCGGACGCCGACGTCGTCTTCGGCTTCTTCGGGGGAGCCGACGCGGTCCGCTTCGTCAAGCAGTACGCCGCCGCCGGGCTCAAGGACAAGGCGCAGCTGATCGGGCTCGGCCCGATGGTCTCGCGTCTCGTTCTGAACCAGATCGGCGATGCGGCCCTCGGCGTCCAGGGCGTCTTCCACTATGCGGAGACCGGGACTGCAACGCCGGCGGACAAGGCGTTCACCGCCGCCGTCTCAGCTGTCGCGCCGCCGGCCGTCACGCCCAACTTCGTCCAGGCGAACGCGTGGACCACGGCCCGCGTGATCGAGCAGGCCGTCGCTGACTCACGCAAGTCCGGTGACGGCCTCACCCAGGCGGTCGCGCAGGCGAAGGTCGATGCTCCTTGGGGCCCGTTCTCGTTCAACGCCGAGACGCACTACCCGGCGCTGAAGGGCCTCCTCTTCGAGGTCGTCCCCGGTGCGAAGGGCCTCGACCACAAGGTCCTCGCGACGTTCGACGGCGAGCAGTAGACATGGGGCAGTGGCTGGCGGTCACGGTCAACGGACTGGCGTTCGGGATGCTGCTGTTCATCCTGTCGTCGGGGTTGACCCTGATCTTCGGGCTGGGACGCTACGTGAACCTGGCGCACGGGGCGGTGTACCTCCTCACGGCGTACCTGACGATCGAGACCTACTCGCGCACCGGCTCGTACTGGGCGGCCGCGGTCGTCGCGCTCGTCTCGGCGGCGCTGGTCGGGACCGCGCTCTACGGCTCGTTCGTCCGCGGTCGCGCCTGGCTCCGCGGGAACCCGCTCCCGCAGGTCCTGCTCTCGTTCGGGATCATCTACGTGATCTCCGACCTGACCCAGGCCCGCTACCACGGGCTCGCCCAGGCACTGCCTGTCCCCTCCCAGGTGTCGGGCTCCGTGACGCTGGCGGGTGCCACCGTCACGGAGTACCGCCTGGTCCTCGTCGGCGTCGGCGTGCTCGTCGCGCTCGGCCTCTGGCTGCTGCTGACGCGGACCTCGTTCGGGACCGCGGTGCGCGCCGGTGTGGACGACCACGAGATGCTCTCGGCGGTCGGCCGCAACCCGGAGTGGCTCTTCGCAGCAGTCTTCGCCGTCGGCTTCGGCCTGATCGGCGTCTCGGGCCTCGTCGGCTCGGCGTTCATCGGCGCCTCGCCGGGCGTCGAGTACACGATCATCCTCTACACGCTGCCGATCATCGTGGTCGGCGGCATGGGCAGTCTGCCGGGCGCGTTCGTGGCCAGCATCCTCGTCGGGGTCGGCGACTCCGTCGGCAAGGCCTACTTCCCCGAGCTGTCCCTCTTCCTCATCTTCGCGATCGTGGTCCTCACGCTCGCCTTCCGTCCGGAGGGGCTGGTGCGCAGTGCCTAGTCGGTCCGTCATCCTCGGCGTCGCCCTCGCGGCGCTCGCCATCGTGCTGCTGCGCGGCAGCCTGAGCGGCTACGCGCTGTCGGTGTGGGCGCTCGGTGCCGTCCTCGCGGGGCTGGGCATGAGCCTGAGCCTCCTGGTCACCTATGCCGGTCTCCCGTCCCTGGCGCAGGCTGCGTTCTACGGGACGGGCGGCTACGCGGTCGGGATCCTCGCGGTCCGGCAGGGCCAGGGCAACCTCTGGATCGGGCTGCTGGTGGCAGCGGTCGTCTCCGGCCTGCTCGCCCTCGTCCTCGGGGTGGTCAGTCTGCGGACGCGAGGCATCTACTTCCAGATCATCACGCTCTCCTTCACGGCCATGATCTGGGGCCTGGCCGTGAAGTGGCGCTCGTTCACGGGCGGCGACGACGGGCTGGTCGGGATCTACCCCCCGAACCTGGCGCCCTTCCGCGGCGCCATGGCCGGGCCGCAGCAGGCGTTCACGTTCTCGGCAGTGGCCCTCCTGCTCATCTGCCTCACCGTGCGGATGGTCCGGCGCTCGGCCTTCGGGCACATCCTGGTCGGCATCCGTGACAGCGAGTCGAGGATGGCGGCCCTCGGCTACCGCACGACCGCCTATCGCCTGGGAGCCTTCGTGCTGAGCGGTGTGCTCGCCGCCATCCCGGGGGCGCTGCTCACCTACCAGCTCCAGTTCGCGAGCCCGGCGCAGCTCAACTTCGTCGTCTCGATCCAGGCGCTCCTCATCGTCGTCCTCGGGGCCGGCACGCTGCTCGGGCCCGCGTTCGCGGGCGTCGCCGTGGTCTGGCTGCAAGAGCTCCTCCAGCGCCACACCGACCACTGGCTCCTCATCCTCGGCGCCATCTACGTCGCGGTCGCCCTGGTGAACCCGCCCGTGCTCGCCCTCCGGCTACGGCGGCGCCTGACCGTCCGTCGGCGGCCGGTCAGCTCGGCCGCCCTCGTCCTGGAGGACGCCCGATGACGCGCATCGGCCGCTCCGGCGGCGTGGCACTGGCCGCGGACGCGGTCTCGGTCCAGCTCGGTGGGGTCAGGATCCTGCAGGAGCTCTCGATCTCGCTCGAGCGTGGCGAGCGCCGCGCGATCGTCGGACCCAACGGCGCCGGGAAGACGACGATGTTCAACGTCTTGACCGGGGTCCTGCGCCCCCAGTCGGGCCGCGTGTCCCTGCACGGTCGCGACGTCACGCGCTGGGACGTCAGCCGGCGAGCGGCCGGCGGGATGGCGCGGACCTTCCAGGTCACCAATCTCATGCACACGATGACGGTCCAGGACAACGTCGTGCTCGCGCTCGCCGCGGCGCGGCCGGGGGTTCGCCGCGACCTGGTCCGTCCTCTGCGGTCGCGCCCCCTCGACCGGCCCGCGGCCGTACTGCTCGAACGCTGGGGGCTGGACGACCGTCGTCACGCGCCGGTGCACTCCTTGTCCTACGGGGAGCGCCGCGAGCTCGAACTCGTGCTCGCGGTCGCCAACACTCCCGACGTCCTTCTGCTCGACGAACCGGCCGCCGGCCTCTCGCCCACGGAGACGTCGCGTGTCTGCGAGCTCGTCGAGCGCCTCCCGCGCGAGACGAGCATCGTGCTCATCGAGCACGACCTCGACATGGCGCTGGCCCTCTCCGACAGCGTCACGGTGATGGCCGAGGGCTCCATCAGAGGGACCGGAAGCGCCGACGACCCCGCGATCTCGGCTCTGGTCGAGGACGTGTACGTCGGCGCCGGGCAGACTCAGGAGGACCCCGATGCTGTGCGTTGAGAGCCTGCGGTCGGGCTACGGCTCGATCGAGATCGTGCGCGGGCTGAGCATGGACGTCGCCGCCGGCGAGGTCGTGGCCCTGGTCGGCCGCAACGGGGGGGGCAAGACGACGCTGGTGAACACGATCATGGGCTTCAGTCCGGCCCGGGAGGGGACCATCGTGCTGGAGGGGCGGGACATCACCGGTGCACCTGCGCACGTGCGCAACCGGCGCGGTCTCGCCCTGGTGCCGCAGGGCCGCCGCGTCTTTGGGTCCCTCACGGTGGATCAGACCCTGTCGCTCGCGCGTCGGCCGGGCGGCTGGGACCTCGAGCGTGCGGCCTCCGTCTTCCCGCGGCTCGCGGAGCGGCGCGGCACCCGGGCGCGCAACCTGTCCGGTGGTGAGCAGAGTGCGCTCGCCATGGCGCGTGCGCTGGCCACCGCGCCGAGGATGCTGCTCCTCGACGAGCCGTCCGAGGGGATGTCGCCGCACGTGCTGCGGGCCCTGTCGACCGTCGTCTCCGCGCTGCGCGACGAGGGTGCCGGCGTCCTGCTCGTCGAGCAGAACCTGGCCTTCGCGCTGACGGTCGCCGACCGGGTGCTCGTCATGGCACGTGGCCACATCGAGGTGTCCCTCCCCGGCGACGAGGCCCGGGCCGATCCCGAGGCGGTGTCTCGGCATCTGGTCCTGCAGGGCAGCAACCAGGCGGGCTGAGACGCCGCTCCTACCACCAGATCAAGCAACGAGAGCAAGAGAGAGGAAGTGATCGACGTGCGAAGGTTCTGGCACGTGGGCATCAACGTCACCGACATGGATGCCACGATCGAGTTCTACAAGTTGATCGGCTTCTCCGTCGTCCAGGACAAGCAGGTCGAGGACGCGAACCTCGCCCGGGCGTTCTTCGTCGAGGGCGCGAGCGAGCTCAGGTTCGCCCACATGCGCCTCAACGACTCGCCGGACGAGGCCCTGCTCGACATCATCGAGTGGCACGGACTGCCCGACCAGGGCAGCAACCCGCAGACCGATCTCGTCCACCCTGGTCTGTGCCGGTTCTCGATCCTGACGAGCGACATCCAGGCCGAGTATGACCGGCTGGTGCCCGAGGGCGTCGAGTTCCTCCACGAGCCGCAGACGATCATGGGCCCCGACGGTGTGAACGGCTGGAAGCTCCTTTTCGCGAAGGATCCGGACGGCACCCTGTTCCACTTCGTCGAACTGATCGGGGATGCGGCTACCGTCGGGTGACGCATCGACACCAAGGAGGCACACCGAGTGGCCAGGAACGGGAGCGCCCCACCGGCGCAGTTGGACAACGCGGGGTCCGCCGAGGCCTCGGGGGGACTGCTCGTTCCTGCGGTGACCCGCGCGACCAGGGTCCTCGAGACCCTGGTCCGGCAGCCGAGCGGGGCCAGCCTGACCGAGCTCGCGGAACGATGCGCGCTCGCGAAGAGCACGGCATCGAACCTGCTGCGGACGATGGTCGCCGAGGGGCTGGTGAGCTACGACCCCGAGACGCGCCGCTACAACCTGGGCCCACTGCTGGTGGAGTTCGGCGTCGCGGCGGTCACGAGGACGACGGCGGTCAACGAGGCACGGCCGTTCATGGAGCGGCTCGCCGAGCAGACCGAGCTCGCCTGCCTGGCCATCCAGCCCATGCCCGACGGGCACTTCACCGCGATCGCGAAGATCGAGAGTCGCAAGGACATCAAGATCACGATCGAGGTCGGTGCTCGCTTCGGCCGGAGTGCGCCCCTTCTGTCCCGTCTGGCGAGCGCCTGGCCTGGCCCGGGCGCGACTCCGGCGCTACGGTCCGCGGACAAGAGCGTGGTCGAGCAGATCCGCTCCCAGGGCTACGGCGTCGCCTGGGGCGAGTATCGCCCCGAGCTCAACGTGGTCGGCTTCCCGGTCTTCGACCGCGACGCCCGACCCTGCCTCTACATCAGCCTTCTCGGGATCGGCGCCGACCTGACCGCCGAGGGCGTCGACCGGATGGCCGACTACCTCGTCGAGGCGGCCCGCTCGATCACCACCAGCAGCGGGGGCAGGCTGCCCACCGACTACCCCCCGGCAGGTCGCGAGACCGCCTGACCGCCTGACCGGCTGACCGGCAGCACCGACCCGGGACGCGCGGCCCTACCGCCGCATGCGTCCTCGGGCCCTGCTGCCCTGCCCGAAAACTCCTGCCCATCTCCCATCCAGAACTGGAGGAGCACCATGACCAACCACACGATCGCCGTGATCGGCGGAACCGGACCTCAGGGCCGAGGACTTGCCCGATGGCTCGCCAACGCCGGTCACACCGTCGTGATCGGGTCGCGCTCGGCCGAGCGCGCCGAGGAGGCAGCCCGTGACGTGCGCGAACGGACGAACCGAGACGTGAGCGGCGCCGACAACAGCTCGGCAGTCGCCATGGCCGAGGTCGTCCTGATCGTCATCCCGTGGAAGGGACACCGCGAGCTGGTCGAGTCGCTGGCCGGCGAGCTCGACGGCAAGCTGGTCGTCAGCTGCGTCAACCCGCTCGGTTTCGACGCCGGTGGTGCGTACGGACTCGAGGTCCTCGAGGGCAGCGCTGCCCAGCAGACCCAGGAGATCGTGCCCGGCGCGCGCGTGGTCGGGGCCTTCCATCACCTGTCGGCCGTGAGCCTGTGGGAGAGCGAGAACCCGCTGCACCACGAGGACGTGCTCGTCTGCGGCGACGACCCGGACGCCAAGGAGGCAGTGATGCGGCTCGCCGCCGACGTCACCGGCCACCGCGGCATCGACGCAGGCTCCCTGCGCCTGGCGGCCCAGCTGGAGCCGCTGACCGCCGTCCTCATCAACATCAACCGCCGCTACAAGGCACGCTCGGGCATGGCGATCGCGGGCTTGGAGCGTTGATCTTCGAGCTGCGCGAGTATGTGGCCCTGCCGGGACGCGCCGAGGACCTGCACCGCCGGTTCGCCGACATGACGCTGGACCTCTTCCGCGATGTCGGGCTCGACGTCGTCGGCTTCTGGCACGAGGTGGGGGACCGGCACCGACTCCTCTACCTCAACCGCTTCGACTCGGTGGAGCAGGCCGAGGAGCACTGGACGGGGTTCCGCGCGGACCCGCGCTGGAAGGCGATCCAGGCCGCCACCGAGCACGAGGGGCCGCTGATCGAGTCGATCACGGTCACCTACCTCACCACCCCGGACTACGTGGCCTTCTAGGCGTCCCGGGCTCTTGACCGTGGGACAGTCATGTCCATATTCTGTTCAGAATGATGATCGCAGTTCAGTAAAATGAAACGAGTGCTCACATGATCAAAGGCATCCAACTCCACGCCTGGGCCGGCGCGCCCGAGATGGTGGAGGTCGCGGAGATGGCCGCGGAGGCGTTCGAGACCATCTGGGTGACCGACCAGCTCCAGTCGCGCAGCGTCGCGGCCGTCCTCGGAGCCGTGGCGGCTCGGACCGGTGCGGGCGTCGGCACTGCCGTCACGTTCCCGTTCGGCCGCAACCCGCTCGAGCAGGCGTCGACGATGGCGACGCTGGCGGAGTTCATGCCCAAGGGCCGGAAGGTCAGCATGGGCATCGGCACGGGCGGAGGGCTCGTCAGCGCGCTGATGCCCCGTGAGCGGCCCCTGGAGAGCGTCGCCGAGCTCATCGGCCTCTGCCGCGCCCTGTGGCGCGGGGAGCCCGTCCGGCTGGGCGACTACCCGCTGACCTGCGCCCGGCTGCGCCTGCGCCCGGACGGCAATGTCGACTTCCCGTGGGTGGAGGACCCGGACGTTCGGATCGTCGTCGCCGGCGCCGGCCCCAAGGTCCTGGAGCTCGCCGGCGAGCTGGCCGATGGCGTGATCTGTGCGAGCAACTTCCCTGCCCACAGCCTGGCGGCCTTCCGCAGCGGTCAGTTCGACTCGATCAGCCACCTCGACAGCCTCGACGCAGGCCGCAGCCGGAGTGAACGGCCGGAGTTCGCCCGGATCTACGGGGTGAACATCTCGGTCTCGAAGGACCGGGACGCCGCGAACGCGGCCGCACGCCGACAGGCGTCCCTCATCGTCAGCCAGCAGCCGCACGAGAGCCTGGAGAATGCCGGCTTCGAGCCGTCCGACTACGCCGCGACGCGGGCCGCCGTCCACGACGGGCGCGGCATCGCCCGGGCGGCCGAGCTTCTCCCGCAGCAGGTCGCGGACCAGTTGGTGGTCTCGGGCACGCCTGACGACTGCGTCTCCGCGCTGGGCGAGCTGCTCGACTACGCGCGCGCAGCCGGCTTCACGGAGGCGTACGTCGGCGCGCCGGTCGGACCGGACCCGCGCGAGGCCGTCGAGCTGCTCACGACGCAGGTGCTCAAGGAGTTCCTGTGACGGCGGCACTGCCGATCGGCGAGGACGTGTGCCTGCTCCAGGTCGACGGGCCGGTCGCCACGGTCACGTTGAACCGCCCGGCGGCCAAGAACGCCCTGAACCTCCCGCTGCTCCACGCACTCGCCGATCAGCTCCGACAGTGCCTCGAGGCGGAGGTCTCGGTGCTCGTGCTGCGGGCGGAGGGGACCGCGTTCTGCGCCGGTGCCGACCTGCGCTCCGACGATGGCACCGCGATCGGACAGCCCGGCCTGCGGCGTCGCCTCATCGAAGAGGTGCTGGGCCTGGTGGCGTCCTTCCCGGTCGCGATCGCGGTCGTCCAGGGGCCGGCTGTCGGCGGCGGCTGGGGCCTCGCCTTCGCCGCGGACGTCGTCCTCGCCGCGGAGGACGCCGTCTTCAGGTTCCCCGAGCTCGCGCTCGGGTTCGTCCCGCCGGCGCCGATCGTCGCGCGGTTCGGCGAGGTCGCCGGCCCCGTACGGTCGCTGCGGCTGCTCGGGTCGGGGGAGTCCTTCAGCGCCACCGACCCCGCCCTCGCCGGGCTCGTCGAGACGCTCGCCGCGGACGCTCTGCCCGGCAGGGCCCGCCAGCTCGCCGAGCTGTTCGCCGGATCCGCGCCCGGGCTCCTCCGAGTCCTCAAGGACAGCATCAGCACCGCACCCGTCGTCGAAAGGCACGACCATGAGTAACACCGAGAGCCACGAGTCCGCCGACCAGCTGGAGCTGCGCCGGACGGCGCGCGCCCTGTTCGCCAAGCTCGCGCCCGAGCGCGACATCCGGATCTGGGACGAGGAGGGCACCTACCCGGCCGACCTCTACCGCGAGATCGCGGCCCTCGGCTGGTACGACATCGTGGCCGACGGCCCCATCGAGGGCACCGCCGGCCTCCTGACGGCGCTGTGCGAGGAGATCGGGCGCGGCAGCTCCGACCTCGTGGCCCTCTTCAACCTCAACCTCAGCGGAGTCAGGGACCTGCAGCGTTGGGGCACGCCCGAGCAGCAGCTGACCTACTCAGGGCCCGTGCTGCGCGGTGAGGGCCGGTTCTCCGTCGCCGTGAGCGAGCCCGACGTCGGCTCGGACGCGGCCAGCGTCGTCACGCGGGCTGAGGCCGACGGCTCCGGTGGATGGGTGCTGAACGGGCAGAAGACCTACTGCGAAGGCGCCGGCATTCCCGGCACGGTGATGGAGCTCGTCGCGAAGGTCGGTGACGGGGGGCGCAAGCGCGACCAGCTCGCCGTCTTCCTGGTGCCCGCGGACACACCCGGCATCGAGATCCGACGGATGCCGGCGCTCGGCCGCAACATCAGCGGGATCTACGAGGTCTTCCTGCGCGATGTCCATCTGCCGTCGGACGCGTTGCTCGGCGAGCCCGGGCAGGGATGGGAGATCCTCAAGCAGCGGCTGGTGCTGGAGCGGATCATGATCAGCTCCGGCTTCGTCGGCAGCTCCTCCGCGGTCATCGACATGACGGTCGAGTACGCCAACGAGCGCGAGCAGTTCGGGCGCCCGATCGCGTCCTACCAGGGCGTCTCGCTGCCTCTCGCCGAGATGCACATCCGACTGGACGCGGCGCGATGCGCGGTGAGGCGGTCAGCCGACCTGTTCGACCGGGGCCTGCCGTGTGAGGTGGAGAGCACGATGGCGAAGTTCCTCTGCGGCCAGATCTACGCCGAGTCCTCGGCACTGGCGATGCAGATCCAGGGCGCCTACGGCTACGTCCGCGACCACGCGCTTCCGATGCACCACTCCGATGGCATCATCGCTCGCGTCGTCGCCGGTCCCCCGTCCCTGCAGCTCGACTACGTGGCCCGGTCCATCGGCCTGCGTGTCGGGAAGTGACCATGGGCGCCCTCCCGATGTCCCCGGGATCGCAACGATGACCTCCGCGCCGGGACTGCGCCGTGCGCTCGCTCGGGCCCGGTCAGGGAAGACGATCGACCGCGCCGAGGCAGCCGCGCTCCTCACCGCCCGTGGCACCGAGCTCGACGAGCTGTGCGGCATCGCGGCGGGTGTCCGCGACGCCGGGCTGCGGGAGGCGGGCCGCGCGGGTCTGATCACCTACAGCCGCAAGGTCTTCGTGCCGCTCACCCGACTGTGCCGGGACCGCTGCCACTACTGCACCTTCGCCACGACGCCCGGGCGCGTCGACGCCCCCTACCTCTCGCCGGACGAGGTGCTCGACATCGCGCGTCGCGGCGCGGAGCTGGGGTGCAAGGAGGCGCTGTTCACCCTGGGGGACCGGCCCGAGGACCGATGGGAGGCGGCCCGGTCGTGGCTGGAGTCGCGCGGGTACGACGACACGCTCAGCTATGTGCGGGCGATGGCGATCCTCGTCCTCGAGGAGACGGGTCTGGTCCCGCACCTCAACCCGGGCGTGATGTCGTGGGCCGAGATCCAGCGGATGAAGCCGGTCTCGGGGTCGATGGGCCTCATGCTGGAGACGACGGCGAGGAGCCTGTGGGCCGAGCCCGGCGGATGCCACTTCGGGTCGCCCGACAAGGAGCCGGCCGTCCGGCTGCGGATGATCGAGGATGCCTCCAGGAGCAACGTGCCCTTCACCACGGGGATCCTGGTGGGCATCGGCGAGACCCTGGAGGACCGGGTCGAGTCGATCTTCGAGCTTCGCCGCATCGCGCGCCAGTACGGCGCGATCCAGGAGGTCATCGTCCAGAACTTCCGCGCCAAGGACGACACCGCGATGCGGCTCACCCCGGATGCGGACGCCGACGACTACCTCGCGACGGTCGCCGTCACCCGCGTCGTGATGGGTCCGCGGATGCGGATCCAGGCGCCGCCGAACCTGAGCGATTCGGCCGAGTGCCTCCGACTCGTCGCCGCAGGCGTCGACGACTGGGGTGGGGTGTCTCCGCTGACGCCGGACCACGTGAACCCCGAGCGACCCTGGCCCCATCTCGACTCCCTCGCGGAGCTCACCGCATCCGCCGGCTTCACGCTGCGCGAGCGCCTGGCGCTGCAGCCGGAGTACGTGCTCGACGCCGAGCCCTGGGTCGACAGCCGGATCCGTCCGTTCGTCGAGGCGCTGGCCGACCCGGAGACGGGTCTGGCCCGCGACGTTCGGCCGGTCGGGCGGCCCTGGCAGCAGGCGGCGGGGCAGGTGGAGTCGTCAGGCCGCACGGACCTGCACGTTGCGATCGACGGGGAAGGTCGGCGTACCGACAAGCGCGGCGACTTCGCCGCCGCCTTCGGCTCCTGGGACGTCCTGGCCGACGAGATCAAGGCCCGCCGACCCGAGCACGCACACGCCGGTGCGCCCGTCCGCCTCGAGGCCGATGTCCTGGCGGCGCTGCGGGCGGCGGAGCGTGCCCCGGGCGAGCTGTCCGACGAGCAGGCGATGGTCCTGATCCACGCCGACGGCGCCAGCCTGGACGCCCTCTGCGAGCTCGCCGACCGGGTCCGCCAGGACGCCGTCGGCGACGACGTCACCTATGTCGTCAACAGGAACGTGAACTTCAGCAACGTCTGCTACGTCGGCTGCCGGTTCTGCGCGTTCGCCCAGCGGGCGAGTGACGCGGACGCCTACCGGCTCTCGCTCGAGGAGGTGGGGAGCCGCGTCAAGCAGGCCTGGGACGTCGGGGCCACCGAGATCTGCATGCAGGGCGGGATCGACCCAGGCATGCCCAGCGACTTCTACTTCGACCTCGCCCGCGAGGTGAAGAGGGTCAGCCCGCAGATGCACCTGCACGCCTTCTCGCCGATGGAGGTCATCAGCGGCGCGTCGAGAATGGGCATCTCAATCGAGGAGTGGCTGACCGAGGCGAAGGCCGCCGGTCTCGACTCGATCCCGGGCACCGCCGCCGAGATCCTCGACGACGAGGTGCGGTGGATCCTCACCAAGGGCAAGCTGCCCGCTGAGGAGTGGATCCGGGTCGTCACGACGGCGCACCGGGTCGGCATCGGTTCCACCGCCACGATGATGTACGGCCACGTCGACGAGCCGCGCCACTGGGTCGCACACCTCAAGCTGCTCGCCCGCATCCAGGAGCAGACCGGAGGCTTCACCGAGTTCGTGCCGCTGCCGTTCGTGCACCAGAGCTCACCCATCTACCTGGCGGGCGTCGCCCGACCGGGACCGAGCCGGCGCGACAACCGAGCCGTGCACGCGATGGCGCGGCTGCTGCTGCACGGCGGGATCCCGAACATCCAGTGCTCGTGGGTCAAGCTCGCGCCGCAGGAGTGCGTCGACTTGCTCGCCTCCGGCGTGAACGACCTGGGTGGGACGCTCATGGAGGAGACGATCAGCCGGATGGCCGGCTCGTCCAACGGCTCGATGAAGAAGATCGCCGACATTCGCGAGATGGCGGCCCTCGCCGGGCGCCCGGCCCGCCAGCGCGACACCGCGTACGGGCGCGTCAGTGACGAGCGGGCCCGGGCGGCCGAGAGCTTCGACGTCGACGCTCCGCGCGTCATCCCGCTGAGCGTCGGGTTCGTGGGGTCATGATGGACGACCGACCGGTCCTGCTCGTCCCCCAGAAGGACCTCGCCAAGGCCAAGGGCAGGATGTCCCTGGCGGCGCCACGGCGGCGCGAGCTGGCCGTCGCGATGCTGCGCAACACGGTGACCGCGGCGCAGGCGGCCAACGTCCGCCAGGTGGTCGTGGTGCTCGACAACCCGCATGACGAGCACGAGATCGCCGATCTCGACGCCCTCGCGTTCAGTCCCGGCACGTACGGCATGAACCCGTCGCTCTCGGCGGCCGAGGAGCTCGTCCGGATGCTGTGGGGCCACGTCCCACTCGTCGTCGTGCCGACCGACCTGCCACTGATCACGACGTCGCTGGTCGACCGGGCGCTCCGTCGCGCCGCGGGTGACGAGCGCGCCTTCATCCCCGACAGGTCCGGCACGGGCACGACGCTGCTCTTCGCCGGCCCCGCCGCGCCTCTGCGGCCGGCGTACGGCCTCGGGTCGGCCGTCGCCCACGAGCGGCAGGGCGCCCGCCGGATCCTCGACGAGGACCTCGAGCGGCTGCGTCACGACGTCGACAACGTCTCCGACCTCCATGCCGCCCAGCTCAGGCTCGAACACGGATCACTACGGGAAGGTACGGCGTGAAGCTACTCGAAGGCAGGACGGCGCTCGTGACAGGCGGCGCACAGGGGATCGGTCTGGCGACGGCGGAGGCCTTCGTCGACGCCGGCGCACGGGTCGTGGTCGCGGACCTCGACGTGGACCGGGGGCGTGCGGTGGCCGACGAGCTCGCCGGCCGTGGGAGCGTGGAGGCGGTCCGCTGCGACGTCCAGAGCGGTGACGAGGTCGCGGCCGCGGTCGAGACCGCGGTCAGGCTCTTCGGCTCCTTGGACGTCATGGTCAACAACGCCGGCATCACACGGGACGCGACGATGCGCACGATGACCGAGGACCAGTTCGACCAGGTCGTGTCCGTGCATCTGAAGGGCTGCTGGAACGGCACGCGCCATGCGGCGGCCGTGATGCGCGAGCAGCGGTCCGGGTCGATCGTGAACCTGTCGTCGATCTCGGGGAAGGTGGGCTTCGTCGGGCAGACGAACTACTCGGCCGCGAAGGCCGGCATCGTCGGGCTCACCAAGGCCGCTGCGAAGGAGCTCGCCCATCACAACGTGCGCGTGAACGCCGTGCAGCCGGGTCTGATCCGGTCGGCGATGACCGAGGCGATGCCCCCGCACATCTGGGACGCCAAGCTGGCCGAGATCCCGATGCAGCGGCCCGGCGAGGCGAGCGAGGTCGCGTCGGTGATCGTCTTCCTCGCCTCCGCGATGTCCTCCTACGTCACGGGGACGGTCACCGAGATCACCGGTGGGCGGTACATGTAGGTCGTCGCCGCCCGCATGCACTCCGTGCCCCCGATCCGCGTCGGATCGGGGGCACGGCTGTGTCGAAGGTGGACCGCTACCTGTGCCCAGGCGGCCCGTGAACGAAGCGCCCCTCAGTCACGCCGGGCTGAGCCACTGACCGGCTGAGCTCCAGCAGAGACCTCGCTGCGATCACGCCAATGACGAGGGTGAGGGCTCCGACCAGCGCGACGGTCGCCTCCTGCCACGCGAAGGGACGTTCGATGCCCAACCAGATCATCGCCAGCAATGCGACGCTCTCAAGCGGGAACGTGAAGGACCAGAAGCCGACCGTGAACGGCAGGGCGAGGTACTGCGGGAGCAGCGCCAGCTGCACGAGCGCCATGAAGACGGCGAGGCCCGTCAGGCTGTCGAAGAGCGGGTCGGGTCGGCCGCCGGAGATGGTCAGCCAGGCGCCGGCGGCGAACGCAGGCGGTGCCATCATGATCGCGAGCGTGGGGACGAGCGGCGCGGGCAGACGAGGCCGTAGGGCAAGGCGGAGTAGGAGAAACACCGAGATCACGATGTAGAACAGCACCCCGACCGTGAAGCAGCCGAGCGCCAGCAGGCGCAGCCCCGACTGGCCGGCGGCCAGAGCGCCCACCAGGCCGGACGCGCTGATCGGGCAGTAGTAGCCGCCGTGGACGTCCTCGAGGGAGATCTCCCCCTCCATCCAGAAGGTCAGCATCCACGCTCCGAACACGGCGGCGACGACGATCGAGCAGACGGCCAGGACGGTGCCGGCGCCGGCGTACGTGCGGTGCAGGCCGACGCCGAGCAACATCGCCGTGATGGGGAGCAGTGCGGCGAGCGGCCCGTGGCCGACGTGCCGCAGCTGGTCGGACAGACGGTGGTCGGTCCGGGTCCCACGGTGCACGTGGGCGGCCGCGGTCACGAGCCACGAGATGCCCGCGATGACCCAGAAGACCTGCGCGAACCCGTCCGGCGCGCCGACGGCCGTCATGCCGACGGACCACACCTGGGCGAGACCGGCGAGCCCGAGGGGAATGGCGAGGGTGCTCAGGGGAAGGCGCTCGCGGGCCCGACCGAGGGAGACTGGCTGCCGAATCGGCCGTGGGACTGACATGGTGAACCTTTCAAGCTACGCCCGGCGGTCTCGACGCGGGGTCGTGATGTGGTGGTGCGGCCGTCCGTTCAGGCAAGCGGCGCGCGCACTCCGAGCTCTTCGATGACCTGACCCGCCGCGTCCAGCAGGGCCTGGCCGGGGCGGCGGCGAGCGACCTGCGGGAGTACGGCGCGCAGCCGCTCGGCGTGGTCGTCACTCGCCACGACCCAGTCCAAGCGGACGAGCTCGAAGACGGGGGCGTCCTCCCTGCCCATGACGCGGTCGACGTTCAAGGTCGCCGAGACCCGCAGCGTCGCAGACTCGGCCACCTCGCCCTCGCCGACGAGGCGCAGGACCACCAGCGATGCGGCCGCCAGGCCGGCGATCATGTGCTCGACCGGGTTGGCACCGGTGTCGTGGCCACCGTAGCGCTCGGCCTCGTCGACGACGAGGTCGTGGGTGCGCGCCGCGACACGTGTCCCGTGCGTGGCCTGCTCGGCGTCGACCACCAGGATCTCTCGGATCGCCATCGTCAGCCCACCTCTGCGAAGAAGTCGCTCGCCGCGCTCGGGTCGACGCCCAGGTGGGCGGCCAGCCAGGCCCGGGCCTGCTCGCCGACCCGGTGGGCGACGGCGGCGTCCGGCCCGTACTGCGCCGCGACGATGCCACGCAGCAGGTGGGTCGCATCGGCCCGACTGCCGTCCAGCATCAGGTCCACCATCGCGTCGGCCGCGACTGAGTCCGCCTGCCTGATGAGGGCGAGTGCTGACCGCTGCGCGGCCACCACCGCATCAAGCTCCTGTGGGTCGACGTCACTCTCGACGTCGACCGCGATGCCGGCTGTCGGGAACCGGATCTGATCGCCGAAGTAGGCGACCGGCCTCAGCCCCTGCCTGAGGAGGGCACGTGGCGCGAACGACGAGCCCAGCGCGGCGATGCCGGCGACCCCCGAGGTCAAGGCCTGAAGCCGGCGGCGGTCCCCCTCGAGTCCCACGGGGAAGCGGAGCACCGTCTGCCCCTCGCTCGGCACGCCCTGGTCGGCGAGCATGCGAAGGGTGAAGGCCCACACGATCGACTCCTCCGGGTGCGCGGCGACGACCGGGGGCGTCATCGGGCAGCTGTCGCGGCGCCAGAGCCAGAACATCGGGTGGACGGTGTGCACCAGCGCCGCTCGCCAGTGCCTCGAGCCCTTGAGCGACTCGATGAGCGAGCCGCCGAGGCCGGCCGACAGGGGCGCCTCCGGGTGGTCCGCACCTGCCACCGCTTTGACCTCCACCCCCAACCGCTCGTAGTAGCCGGCTCGTTCGGCGACCTGGTGGCAGATGAGCTCGTGGACGTTGCGATCGCGATAGCCCAGAAGGATCACGGGCCGGCCTCCCCAAGTCAAAGATTGTTCGCTATACTGAACTCTACACAGTATTATGAACTATGAACCTATTGAGGCTGCCCCCGGCTGTCAAGGAGCAACGGCTCGGCGTCATGCCAGGACCTGAGGATCGCGTGGAGAAGATGCCGAGCGCTCGGATCCGCACGTCGGTCGATGTGCCGATCACGTTCGACGACGCCTACGAGACGACCGCCCACGTCGTCACGTTCGATGGACTCGTGGACCGTTCCGAACACCTGCTCCTGGGTCTGGGCGACTGGCGCGCGGCGGTCGACCGCGCCCGTCGTGGGGGCACTCCGCCGCTGGTGCGTCTCCACAGCGAGTGCCTGACGGGGGACGTGTTCGGGTCGGAGCGCTGCGATTGTGGGCCCCAGCTGAGGGAGGCGGTGAAGCTGGTCGCCGAGGCGGGCGGGTTCCTCCTCTATCTACGACAAGAAGGTCGTGGCATCGGGCTGTACCGGAAGCTGGACGCCTACGCGCTGCAGGACTCCGGTCTCGACACCTTCCAGGCGAACGTGGCGCTCGGACGTGGCGAGGATGAGCGGGACTATCGTGCGGCGGCTCAGATGCTGCAGGCGATGGGCACGAATGCCGTGCGCCTCTTGAGCAACAACCCGGACAAGCGCTCACAGCTGCAGGCTCATGGCATCGAGGTCGCGGCGGCGGTCCCGACCGGCGTACACCTCTCCGCAGCCAATGTCCGCTACCTCAGGGCCAAGCGCGACCACAGCGCACACACCCTCGAGATCGACGCCTGAGCATCCTCACTCATGCGTCGGGGTGGGACTGTTGAGCCGTCGCGTTTCGCGGAGCTTGCCGCCTGAACGTCGGGTGACGACGCAAGCTGCGCGGCTACTGGGGCTCGACCGTGCCGCTGCCGGTCACGGATGTGGTCACGTGAGGCGGGTTGCCGGCGTAGAAGACCGCGCCGCTTCCGGACACCTCCGCGTGGAGCGTCTCGGTCGCGTGCACCTGGATCTCACCTGAGCCTGACAGCTGCACCTCGACATCGTGCGCGACGAGCCCGTGCATGTTCATCTGGCCGGAGCCCGGGAGGCTGGCGTCCAGGTGCTCGGTCCGGCCCGAGACGAGCATGGTTCCGCTGCCTGGGAGGCTCGCTGTGAAGGAGTCCGCGTGCACGTCGTCGACGATCAGGTTGCCGCTGCCCGTGAGGCTCGCCCTCGTCAGCCTCGGCACGACGACGGAGACGCGCATCGGCGCCCGGGTCTCGAAGCTCCCCGACGTGTCGACGACCAAGGTGCCCGCGCTGACCGTCGTGTGGACGTGGGCGATCAGGTTGTCGTCGGCATGCACGACGACTGACTGCGGCGTGCCGACCTGGACCGAGACGTTGGTGCTGCCTGCCAGCTCGACGGCAGCGAACGGGGGCAGGGTCCGGGTGTCGCTTGCGCTGACGCCGGATCCGCGAAGGGTGCCCGGGCTCAGCACGCTTCCGCGGTGTCCCGGAAGCAGCAGCGCCAGCGTCACGAGCACGACGGCGACGACCGTGCCGGCACTGAGGACGACGACCAGCGCCGTCGTGGAAGGACGGCGGGTGCGCGGAGCCTCGGTCCGCTGCTCGTGAGAAGTGGTCAACGCTGATCGCCTCCTGACCCCTCCCTCCATCCTCCACCGGTCGGCGGCGGCCCACAGGGCCGAAGGGCCCGGCGGTCGTGGGACCCGAGTCATGGGGATGCTGGGTGTGACATCCCCCGCGCGTCGGTCGTAGACGGGTACACCGAAGTCCGCGCGCCGGGCGTCGGTCCCGCTCAAGACCGCCTCGCCGAGGTGACTTCGGTGTACCCGTGTACGCCGGCACCCCTCAGAGCAGGACCTGCGACCCGACGTACGTCGTGATCGCCCCGGTGATGAGGGTGGTGGCGACGAAGAACCCGGCGGTGCCCAGCAGGCCGATGGCCTTGCGCGCCGGCGAGCTGCCCGACGGCAGGACCACGCGTCGCGCCCAGGCGAGACTGCGGCCGAGGAGCACCAGGAGCCGGCGCGCCCAGGGGTACTCCAACGCGAGCATGGCCAGGCCGAGCGCGATGACGACCAGGCCGGGACCGGGGAGCACGAGCATCGCGACACCGGCAAGGACGACAAGCGGCCCGCCGACGGTCACGAGGACCTTCACGCCGATGGCGCGGATGCCGCCCGCGTAAGACCAGGTCTCGATGCGAGCGAGCAGCGCGTGGGCGCGGGGGGTGAGGGACAGGTGCGACACGTCGGCTCTCGGGTCGGCGGCAGGAGGTGTCAGTCTCGCCGACCGGCCTGAGAGCGACCTGAGGTCACGTGATCGGGACGGGCGGGACCCCTTCGTCGTCGAGCAGGTGGCTCACCTCGCGCTTCCGCGGCAGCATGAGCGCCGGGATCATCGCCACGACGAGGACGACCCAGGCCACCCAGTAGGTGTTCGCGAAGGCCTGTGCGGCGCTCGCCATGCCGTGCGCGACGGCGACGGGGTTGAGGTCCAGCTTGGCGAAGAGCACCGGCTGGGTGTTCTTGAGGATCGCCGCCGTCGTCTGGGTGATGCCGTCCGGGAAGCCCGGGATGTGCTGCGTGCCGGGGATGACCGGGGAGTTCTTGAGGTTGTTGGTCAGCACGACCGACATCGTGGCGACGCCGACGGAGCTGGCGATCTGCTGGTTGATGTTGAGGAGCGTGGAGCCGCGGGCGACCTCGTGGGCCTTCAGCGTCCGCAATGCGGTCGTCATGATCGGCATCATCGTGGCGCCCATGCCCCAGCCCATGACGACGAGCATCGCGATGATCGCGCCGTACGGCGTCGTGGCGGTCAGCTGGGTCAGACCGAACATGCCGACGATGATGAGCGTCAGCCCGATGGGGACGATCCTGCCGATCGGCACGTGGTCGGACAGCCGCCCGGCGATCGGCATCGTCATCATCGCGCCGAGGCCCTGAGGAGCCACCAGCAGGCCGGCGTGCAGCGTGGACTCGCCGCGCACCTGCTGGAAGTACGTCGGCACCAGGAGAAGGCCGCCGAAGAAGGCCGCGGCGAACAGGAACATGGTGATCAACGAGAGCGCCAGGTTGCGGTTGCCGAGCAGACGCAGGTCCAGGAGCGGGTGCTGGGGCCGGAACGACCACCACACGAACGTGCCCATCAGCGCCAGGCCGACGAGTGCGGGCAGCCACACGTGCGGGTCGGTCACGTCGCCGCCGTGGCTGGGCAGAGAGGAGACGCCGAACAGGAACAGAGCGAGTCCGGGCGACATGAGCAGCATGCCGACGACGTCGAGCGACTCCGAGGGCTGAGGGTTGTCGCGCTCGAGGATGCGCCAGGCGTAGATGACGGCGATGATCCCGAGCGGCACGTTGATGAGGAAGATCCAGTGCCAGCTGGCGACCTGGATCAGCCAGCCGCCGATGATCGGGCCCATGATCGGGCCGAGCAGCATGGGGACGCCGAGGATCGCCATGAGGCGGCCCATGCGGTGCGGGCCCGCGGCTCTCGTCAAGATCGTCATGCCGAGCGGCATGAGCATGCCGCCGCCGAGGCCCTGCAGCACGCGGAACCCGATCAGCGCGTTGATGCTCCACGCGGTGGCGCAGAGCGCGGAGCCGGTGGTGAACAGACCGATCGCGGTCATGTAGAGCCGCTTGGTGCCGAAGCGGTCGGCCGCCCAGCCGGTGAGCGGGATGACGGTCGCGAGCGCCAGGGTGTAGCCGGTGACGGTCCAGGCGACGTGGGAGTAGGGGAGCTCCTGACCGCCTTCGGCGAAGACGCGCTGGAAGGTCGGGAGGGCGACGTTGACGACCGTGATGTCGAGGATCGACATGATGGCGCCGAGGACCACGACCCCCGCGATCTTGAGGACGGCGGCGTCGATGTTGTCGGGATACTGCGCAGCCGAGGGGGACTGCGAGGTGGAGGAAGCCATGGGTGAGTCCTTCCGGGGAGGTCCGGTCGGTGCGGGCGCCCCGCGAGCCGTGGACGAGCAGCCCGCGCAGGCGCTGATGCCACCTTATTCTCGGGCAACCTCCACGTCGTCCCCCTTTGTTCCCGGTGTGGAGTGGTGCCGCTGCGGAGCATTCCCTGTGGAGAGCGGGCCGGAGGGCCGGTGGGTCGGAGGAGGGCGCGCTCAGCGCTGCAGCAGCGCTCGCGCCCGCGCGTCGGCGATCGCGGCCGAGAGGGTCGCCAGGTTGAACGAGCCGAAGTGACGCCGGCCGTTGATGAAGAACGTCGGCGTCCCGGCGACGCCGGAGAGGTCCGCCGACTCGACGTCGCGCGCGACGCGGGCAGCATGGCGATGCTCGACGAGGTCGGAGCGGAAGCGCTCGAGATCCAGGCCGATCTCGCGCGCATGGGCGAGGAGGTCGCGCGGCTCGAGCCGGTCCTGATGGTCGAGCAGGCGGTCGTGCATCTCCCAGAAGCGCCCCTGTGCGGCGGCCGCCTCGCTCGCCTCGGCGGCGAGCTGGGCGTGCGGATGCACATCGGTGAGGGGCAGGTGCCGCCATACGTAGCGCAGGTCGGTGTCCTTGAGGAGCTCGCGCACCACCGGCTCGGCGCGACCGCAGTAGGGGCACTCGAGGTCGCCGTACTCCACGAGCGTCACCATCGCCGTCGCGGAGCCCCGCACGTGGTCGTGCTCCGGGTCGACCTCGGTGCACAGGTCCAGCAGCGGCGTCGCGTCGCCGAGCAGCGCGCGGGCGCGGCGTACCTCGTTCATCCGCGCCGTCCGGGCGAAGACGACGACGGAGACGCCCGTCGAGATGAGGGCCGCGGTGAGCACTCCGAGCTTCGCCTCGGCCAGCTGCGAGCCGGAGAGCGCCATGTCGGCCACGATGAAGGAGAGGGTGAACCCGATGCCCGCGAGCGTCCCGCTGCCGATGACGCCCGTCCATCCGACGGCGGGCCGGATCGACCCGCCGCTCAGCCGCTCCACGAGCCAGGACGCGCCGACGACGCCGAGCGGCTTGCCCACGACGTACGCGACGACGATGGCCCAGACGAGCCCGTGGGAGTACGCCGACCCCAGGAAGCTCCAGGACAGGTCGACCCCGGCGTTGGCGAGCGCGAAGAGCGGCACGACGACGTAGCCTGTCCACGGCTGGAGCTTGCTCTGCAGGAGTGCGTTCGTCGACACGCTGCGCAGGACGCCGACGTTCGCCGCTCGGGCCAGCTCCGCCGTGGGTTGCTCCCGGAAGCCGACGAAGAGCGTGCTCGCCTGCTCGAGGTCGTCGCGCGACGGTGCGTAGGCGGAGGTGGCCAGTCCGACGACGAGGCCGAGCACGATCGGGTCGAGGCCGCTCTCGAGCAGGGCCACCCAGGCGACGCAGAGCAGCAGCACGGGGATGAGGAAGGGTCGGGTGGCGAGGCGGCGTACGGCGACCACGAGCGCGAGTGCGACGAGGGCGACCAGCAGCGGTCGGAGTGCGACGTCTCCGGAGTAGGCGACCGTGACGACGAGCAGGGCGACCACGTCGTCGACCACGAAGACGGTCACGAGGAAGACGCGGAGCCGGTCGGGCACGCCGCGGCCGACCACGCTGAGCAGGCCGAGGGCCAGCGCCGTGTCGGTGGACATGACCATGCCCCAAGCGCCGGCGCCCGACCCGCCGTGCAGCACGGCGACGTAGATGACGATCGGCACCACCATGCCGGCCAGGCCGGCGGCGCACGGCAGCGCGAAGCGGCGGCGCTCCCGCAGGTCGCCGAGGTCGAACTCGCGCCGGGCCTCGAGCCCGACGACGAGGAAGAAGAGGGTCATGAGGCCGCTGTTGACCCAGACGCGCAGGGGCTCGCTGATCTCGTGGTGGCCGAGCCGGAAGGTCAGCCCGGTCGACCAGAGGCGCTCGTAGCCGGCCGGGTCGACGGTGCACCAGACGATCGCGACGACCACCGCCGCGACCAGCGCGGCAGCGCCGGAGGACTCAGCGGCAGCGAACGACTTCAGGCCGTGGCCGACACGGTTGACCCAGGGTGTCGAGGTGTCGTCGAAGGCCACGGGTCACATGCTGTCAGGTCGCACCAGCCGCCGTGCTGATCGTGCCCTGGTCGGCACCGTCGAGGCTGCGGCCGATGACCATGCGCTGGATCTGGTTGGTGCCCTCGAAGATCTGCATGACCTTGGCCTCGCGCATGTAGCGCTCGACCGGGAAGTCCTTGGTGTAGCCGGCCCCGCCGAGGACCTGGACCGCGTCGGTGGTGACCTTCATGGCGTTGTCGGTGGCGACGAGCTTGGCGATCGAGGCCTCCCGCGCGAAGGGCAGCCCGGCATCGCGCAGGGACGCCGCGTGCTGCAGCGTCGCCCGTGCTGACTGGACGCCGGCCTCCATGTCGGCCAGCACGAACGACAGGCCCTGGTGGTCGATGATGCGCCGACCGAAGCTCTCCCGCTGCTGGGCGTAGGCGACCGCCTTGTCGAGCGCTCCCTGTGCCAGGCCGGTGGCCACCGCGGCGATCCCCAACCTTCCCGAGTCCAGCGCCGAGAGAGCGATCCGCAGGCCCTCGCCCGGCTCCCCGATCAACCGGTCCCCGCTGACCCGGACGCCGTCCAGCCTCATCGTCGCGGTGGCCGACCCGGTCAGCCCCATCTTGTGCTCAGGAGGATCCGCGCTCAGTCCCGCGGCGTCGGCCGGCACCAGGAAGCAGGAGATGTCGCTGCGAGCCTCGCCGGTGCGGGCCAGCACGGTGTAGAAGTCCGCGTGCCCGCCGTGGGTCGTCCACGCCTTCGCGCCGGTCAGCACCCACTCATCGCCGTCGCGGACGGCACGGGTGCGCATCGCGGCCGGGTCCGACCCTGCATGCGGCTCCGAGAGGCAGTAGGCACCCAGCATCTCCCCGCCCAGCAGCTCGGGGAGCCACCGCTTGCGCTGCTCCTCGGACCCCCGCGTGACCAGCGGGTAGCAGGAGAGGGCGTGCACGCTCACCCCCACGCCGACGCTGGCCCAGACCGCGCCGATCTCCTCCAGGACACGCAGGTAGTCGGCGTAGGCGAGCCCCCCGCCGCCGTACTCCTCGGGATAGGGCAACCCCAGCAGGCCGGTCCGCCCCAACAGCCGGTACACCTCACGCGGGAAGGCCTCCTCGGCCTCCGCCTCCGCGGCCCGCGGGGCGAGCTCGTCGGCCGCGATCTGCCGCACCAGACGGAGCAGGTCGGCGGTCTCTTCACTGGCGACGACATGACGGGCGGGCATGGAGCCACCGTAATACGTGGATATCCAAGTAATCGAGTCCGCGGGCGTCCGAGCGTCAGACGAGGTGGCTGTTCCGGCGGCCGGGTCGCATGACGTCCCGAGCGTCAGACGAGTTGGCTGCTCCGGCGGCCGGGTCGCATGACGTCCCGAGCGTCAGACGAGCTGGCTGCTCCGGCGGCCGGGTCGCATGACGTCCCGAGCGCCCGTCAGCGCAGAGCGAACCAGAGGCCGACGAGGCCGGGGATGAGACCGACGAGGAGCCACGGCGCGTAGGGCCAGGCCTGGGGCTTCTTCCCGTGGATGAGGAACCCCGTGGCGACGCCGATGACACCGAAGGCACAGGCGATGATGGAGAGGCCGACGCGTGCGGCGGTGGCGTCGGCAGCGACGGTGTTCGCCGCGATCGCGATGCCGATGGCGAGGTGCGCGATCGTGAAGACGGCGAGCACCGACATCACCCAGCGCTGCACGTTGGTGAGCGAGCGGTCGTTGACGGGCCGGATCGGGTTGTCCGGGTCCATCAGGTGCCGCGGGCGCTTGGCGGGCGAGGGAGTGCTCACGACATAGTTTGTACACCAATAGTTGGTACGCTTCCAACGTGACGTCGCAGACACCGGAGCCGCCGAACCTGTTGGCCCTCGACCAGCAGGTGTGCTTCGCGCTCGCGCTCGCCTCACGCAGCGTGATCGCGTGCTACAAGCCGCTGCTGGACCCGATGGGACTCACTCATCCGCAATACCTCGTCATGCTCGCCCTCTGGGAGCACGAGCCGCGACGGGTCAAGGAGCTGGCCGGCCTGCTGGCCCTCGACCCCGGGACACTGTCGCCGCTGCTGAAGCGCCTGGAGGCCTCGGGATACGTCCGACGCGAGCGCGACCCGCACGACGAGCGCGCGCTCGCGGTCGTCCTCACCGACCGCGGGCGTGCGCTGCGCGCCGATGCGGAGCACATCCCGCCGGCGATCATCGACCGGCTGGGTCTCGAGGTCGAGGAGCTCATGGAGCTGCACCGCCGGCTGACGACGGTCATCGCGGCTGCGGCGTCGTAGCGGTCCAGATCCTGCCGCGGGCGCCGTCGTCGGACAGGAGCAGGACGCCGGCCTGGCCGGCCGCTACGCCCAGGAAGTGGTCGCCGGCCGTCGCCGGGGCGGCAGCGGGCGTCTCGACATGCTCCCAGGCCGAGGTGCCGGCGCGGTGCCACAGGGCATAGCGGGCGCCGTCGCTCGTCGTCGCCCACAGGTCGTCGCCGTGAGCCGACAGACTCGCGACGAACGGGCTCTTGCTCGCGGTCGAGGGCAGGTGGCCGAAGCTGGCTCCCTTCCTCCAGGCGCCGCCCCGGCGCGTCCACGTGCCGAACCGGTTGCCGCGCAGGCCGAGCGCCACCAGGCCCTCGGGGGTCGCGACGACCCGCTCCGCATCGTCGAATCCCGGGCCGCCCGGGATCTCCTCGCGTGCCCAGGTCGTCGCGTCGTGAGACGTCCACGCCTGGGGCTCACGGTTGAGGCTGTAGCCCGGCCGGTTGCCACCGCCGACGACCACCCACTGCGCGCCGTCCCACGCGGCGTCCTGGGCCAGCGCACTGAGCGACCTGTCGTTGGCGAGCTCCGGCACGCCCTCGTGCAGCGTGAACGCGCGGGCGTCGGCCGACGTCCAGACGGCCGGGCCGCTCACGCGGTTGCCGGTGATGAGCCAGCCATCGTCCCCGCTCGAGATGGGGCCGACGTTGGTGGCCTGCTCGCCGCCGTACTGCGTATAGGGCGCGTCGACGTCGTGCAGCCCCGCTGCGTCCTCGTAGAACGTCGTCACCCGCGGGTTGCCGTGGGCGCCCCCGGAGCGCGCGCCGACGACCGCGATCGCGTCGTGCGTGCAGGCGATCGATGTCAGGATCGCCCGCTGTCCCCAGAAGGTGGCGGCCTCGACCGGCAAAGGCGTCCATGACCGCCCGTCCGTCGACCGCCACGCCGCGGGACGGGAGTCCTGGTCCGCCGTCGGGTGGTCGAGGAAGACGCCGCCGACGACATACCAGGCCTCGCCGCACCGCGTCGCGTCCCGGACGGCGAGCCGCCCGGAGGGTCCCGGGGGGAAGGGCAGCGTCGCAGCCTTCCAGCGGGGTGTCCCAGGGTCGTCCGCATGGCCCGTGCAGCCGGCGAGGGCTGGCGCCGCCAAGGTCAACGCCAGCGCCCCGACCGCGATCGCCCGCAGCTCGGCTCGCGCGACGGCTCGCGCGACGGCTCCCGCGACGGCACGCACGACGGCTTGCACGTCGACTCCCAGGTCGGCTCGCACGTCGACTCCCAGGTGGGCTCGCAGGTCAGTAGGGGTAGAAGCCCTGGCCGCTCTTCTTGCCCAGCAGCCCGGCA